>DATFWE010000189.1:0-57090 GCA_035259575.1 Haliangiales bacterium | reverse complement strand
GTTCGTGTTCACCGGGACGATCCGCGACAACATCGCGCTGTCGCGGCCGGAGGCCTCGCTGGAGGACATCATCGCCGCGGCGCGCGCGGCCGGGCTGGAGGAGACGATCGCGCGCATGCCCGATCGTTTCGATACCGTCGTGGGCGAGCGCGGCGCCAACCTGTCGGGCGGAGAAAGGCAGCGCCTGGCCATCGCCCGCGCGCTGCTCAAGCGGCCGGAGCTCCTGATCTTCGACGAGGCGACGAGCCACCTCGACACCGCGACCGAGCGCGCCATCCAGGACAGCCTGCGCAAGGAGCTGGCCGGACGTACGGTGGTGATGGTGGCGCACCGGCTGAGCACGGTGCGCGACGCCGACATCATCTACGTGATGGATCGCGGCGCGGTGGTGGAGGCGGGCTCGCACGCGGAGCTCCTGACGCTCGACGGGCGCTATGCGGCGCTGTGGCGGGCGCAGATGGGCGCGCCGCCCGCGCCGCCGCGATCGGCGCTGCGGCTCACGGAGGGACGGCCGTGAGCGTGGGCGCGGGACGGATCGTCGAGCTGTCGCACATCGGCGACCTGCCCCAGGCGCTGGAGCAGCGGCCGCCGGCCATGGTGCATGGCGCGTTCGGCCTGTCGGCGGCGCTCGTGGCCGCGGTGCTGACCTGGGCCGCGCTGGCGCCGGCCGATCTGGTCGTGCGCGGGGCGGCGCGCGTGCGCTCGATCGACGGCGCGTACGACGCATTCGACGCCGCCGCCGCGGGGGAGCGCGTGGCCGCCGAGATCGGCGGCCGGGTGAAGACGCTGCTCGTGCGTGAAGGGGCGCAGGTCAACGCGGGCGATCCGCTGTTCGCGCTGGACACCGAGCGGCTGGACCTGGACCTCGAGCGCGCCCGCCGCGTCGTCGCCGCCGGACGCGAGGAGCTCGCCGGCCTCGACCGCATGGCCAAGCTGCTCGACGAGCAGCACGCCGCCGATCTGGCCAAGATCGACGCCGAGCTGGCCCAGGTCACGGCCGAGGAGCGGCGCGGCGTGGCCGAACGCGCCTCCGACGTCCGGCTGGCCGAGCTCGAGCTGGCGCACGCCCGCGCCGACGAGGCGCGGCTGCGCGCGATGCAGGAGGGGGGCGCCGCGGCTCCCGCGGAAGTCGACCGCGTCACGGCGCGCGTGCGCGATGCCGAGGCCCGCCTGACCCGGACGCGCCTCCCCGCGCGAGGGGGGCGCGCGGCCGTGCTGGGCAAGCAGCGCGATCAGCTCGATCAAGATCACGCGTTCAAGGTGGCGCAGCTGGACAACGATCGACTGCGGCGGCGCAGCGACCTCGAGGCGGCGACGAGCGGCCTGGCGGCGCGGGAGCTCGAGCGCAAGCAGTCCGTGGTGCGCGCTCCGGTCGACGGTGTGGTCGCGCTCGGCAGCGTGCGGGTCGGCGATTACGTGGAGGCGGGGCGGCCCGTGGCCGCGGTGGCGCCGGATCGCGGCTATCGCGTCGACGTGGCGGTGGGCGCCGCGGACATCGGCCGGGTGAGGATCGGCATGCGCGCGCACGTGCGGCTCGACGCCTACGACGACCAGACCTACGGCGACCTCGAGGGGACGATCCAGTACATCGCCCCCGACTCGAAGCTCGCCGGCGACGGCCGCGGCTACCCCTACTACCTGGTGTCGGTGACGCTGTCGGGGCAGGGGGTGGGTCGCGGGGAGCAGCGCGCCCGGCTTCGCCTCGGGCTCGTTGGCCAGGGCGAGATCGTGGTGGGGACGAGCTCGGTGCTCGCCCTCTGGTTCCGTCATGTCCGTGAAGGCATTCGGCTCGATTAGCGAAGCGCCGTTCACTTCGTCCTGGTACGTCCTTCGCAATCGGTGCTCTCGGAGGCATTCACATGACGTGCACCGACTGCACCTCGCTCGGCAACACCTGCCGGTTCTGCATCCCCTCGCAGCTCTGAGCTGCCATGACCGCCCGCGCCCTCGTCCTGGCCCTGGCGGCGGCGAGCGCCTGGCCGGGTGGCGCGGCGCGCGCCGAGGATCCGCCGCGCCGCCTGGGGCTGCGCGACGCGCTGGCCGCCGCCGTGCGCGGCAACCCGCGCATCGTCGCCGCGTCGATCGACCTCGACGTGGCGGAGGACCGTGTCGCCGAAGCGCGGGGGGCACGCGGTGCCGTGCTGACGCTGACCGCCGGCGGCACCGTCGCGCGGACTGATCCTGTCCCGGGGGAGATCTTCCAGCGTCTGGCCACCGACGCGGTGACCGTGGGCGGCGTGGTGAAGCAGCCGCTCGACGACGGATCGACGTTGTCGGTGGGCTTCGATCAGGGCGTGACGCGCCAGACCTCGCGCCTGGAGAGCAACGGCTCGCGCGAGGACGCGACCGACACGGTCTTCGCGCCGATCGTCAAGCTCGGCCTGGTGCATCCGTTCCTGCGCGGCGCCGGAGCGGAGGCGGCCCTGGCCGGCCCGCACCGCGCCGCCGTCGCGTGCGACGCCGCGGCCCTCGAGCGCGAGGCGATCGCCACCGACGTGGTGAGGCAAGTGATCCAGGCCTACTGGGAGGTCGTGGCGGCGCGGCGCGAGCTCGATATCCAGCGAGCCTCGGTCGCGCTGGCCCGCGATCAGCTCCATGTCGTTCGCGTGGCCGTGGCCGCCGGCACCGTGCCGGCCGACGCCGCCGTCGAGGTGGAGGCCGCGCTGGCGCTGCGCGAGGAGAACGAGCTCGTCGCCGAGGGCGCGCTGGTCGAGCGATCGCTCGAGCTGCGGCGGCTCGCGGGGCTGGAGCTCGGGCCGGGCGAGCTGACGATCGAGCCGACCGAGACGATCCCGGCCGCTCCGGCCGCGGAGGCGGACGCCTCGCCCGACGCCGCCGTCGCCCGCGCGCTGGCGCAGAACGCGCGGCTCCTGGCCCTCCGGGCCCGCGCGCGCGGCGCCACGATCGACGTCGACGTCGCCGAAGATGCCGCCCGCCCGCAGCTCGACCTCGCGCTGTCCGCGTCGGCCAGCGGCAACGCCGCCACCGCGGGCGATGCCTTCAACCACCTCGCCTCGTACGGCGGTCTGCGGGTCGACGCGAGCGTCACCTACTCCGCGCCCCTCCCATCCGAAGGCCCCCGCGCCACGCGCAGCGCCGCTCGCCGCGCGCTCGCCCGCGCGCGCATCGACGTCGCGGATCTCGAAGCGCAGACTACGGTGGCCGTGGTGCGCGCGGCGAACAAGGTGCGCCTGGCCCGCAAGCGCATCGAGACCCTGGCCAAATCCGCCGAGCTGGCCGAGGTCAATCTCCGGGGCGAGCAGCAGCGCTGGCAGGCCGGGCAGTCGCGAACGTTCGACGTGCTGCGCCGCCAGTCCGAGCTCGCCGAGGCGCGCCTGCGCAGCTCGCGCGCGCACATCGATCACCAGGAAGCGCTCGCCGATCTCCAGGCGCTCACCGGAGATCTCATGACGGCGCACGGCGTCACGCTCAAGTGAACCGCCCGGCGCTTTGCGGCCGGCGAAATCACGGCGCGGCCATTGCAATGGCCGGCGATTACGAAGGATCCGCATCGCATTGCGACGCATTGGTTCGAACAAAAGGAGAAGACCCATGAAAACGATGACGGAATGCAGCGCAACGGAGCTCACGGCCGTCGGCGGCGGCAATTGCTACGGCATCGCCATCCGCTGGGACGGCAAGATCGTCGCTTGCCTCGGCCTCAGCGACAACTGAAGGAGAGACCCATGACGACACTCAGCGAGCGGGAAATGGTCGAGCTGAGCGGCGGCGGCGACCGCTGCTACGGCATCTGGATCGGCACGTTCGACGGCAAGTACGGCGTGTGCCTCGGCTTCCAGACCAACACCTAGGAAAGGAGAAACCAATGAGCAAGTGTCTTTCGTTCAATGAGGTGAATTCATTCGAGCTGGAGACCGTCGCGGGCGGCGGCTGCTACAAGGTGCTCAGCCTGACGAAGTGGGGCATCGAGTTCGAGATCTGGGTGGGCAGCTGCCCCATGGTGAGCGCGTAAGGAGACGACCCATGACGAACATGTACAACATCGACCGCATGAAGGGCCTGGCCGCGGACGAGCTGCTGGCGGTGACCGGCGGCGCCGGGCCGACGTGCGTGGGGCTTCTGGTGAAGGTATTCGACTTCCGGATCTGCGTCGGGATCATGGAAACGTGAGCGAAAGGAGAACGACCATGAAAGACATCGATACGAACGAGCTCCGCGCGATCGAGGGCGGCGGCTGGCGCATCTGCTACGACTTCTTCGGCCACATCTCCGCCGTGGCCCCGGGAGAGTGGTGCTTCGGCCTCGCCATCGCAGTTTGACACCGCGCCCTCAGCGCTTCGTCTCTCCCCGGCCGGCGACGACGGACCGAGGTGCGTGGGGGTCGTGGTGAAGGTCTTGGACTTCCTGGTGTGCATCGGGATCACCGAGTTCTGAGAAAGGAGAACGACCATGAAAACCATCGACACGAATGAGCTCCGCGCGATCGAAGGCGGCGGCTGGCGGCTGTGCTACGAACCCTTCAGCCCCGTCCCCCGCGTCGTGGCGCCGGGGCAGTGGTGCTTCGGCCTCGCCATCGAGCTGTGACCCTGCGTCCTACTCCTTGCCGAGCAGCCCGCGCTTCAGGCTCTTGTTCGGCGGCTCCGGACCGAGCCAGATGGCGAAGAACGCCTTGGCGAAGTCGGCGCCGGGGATCGTGCCTTTCTCCTGCCCCTTGACGACGACGGTCAGGCCCTTCTCCGGGACGTAGGTGAACGACAGGACGTCCTTCTTCTTCACGTCGACCATCCAGGAGTAGATCTTTTCGATCCGGTCCTTGAGCTTGGCCATGTCGGCGCCGTTCTTCTTGAAGCCGCTCGACCAGGCATCCACGATGTCGTCGCGATCCACGTCGCGCACGAAGACGAGGTCCAGCCGCTTGGCCTTGTCCGACGCGACGATCTCCTCCGCGTTCGACGACTTGGCCTCGAGATACAGCCCGGCCACGTAGACGTTGACGTTGAAGATGGTGGCCTCGCGGACGCCCATGCCGTTGAGGACGAGCGTCTTGTCGCCGACCGTCTGGGTGTCGGGAAGGCGTACGCCCTCCTTCTCGCCGGCGAGCGCCGGAGCGGCGAAGGCGAGGCAAAGCATCAGGGCGGAGACGGGCTTCATGGCGAACCTCCGCCCCGAAGATTACTGCTTTTGCTTGTCGGCGGCGTCCTTGACGGACTCGGCGCGATCTTTCACGCCCTCGGCGCGGGCGCGCGCGCGGCCGACCGTTCCCTTGTCGAGATCGGCCTCGCTCTCCACCTCGCGCACCGCGTCGGGCTTGACGGCCTCGACCACGCGGTCCTTCTGGGCGTCGACGTCGGTCTCGCGGCGCACGCGGTCCTCGACGTCGCGCTGGCGCGACGTCACGCGCTCGCGCGCCGAATCGACCTCGTCCTGGGGTCGGCTGGCGGCCGAGGACACCTTGCGCTCCACGGTCTCCTTCTGGGCCTCGGCCCGGCTGCGCGCGCTGTCGACCGGCGCCTCTGCCTGGGCCACGACCTGCTGGGCCCGGCTCTCGACGTCCCCCTCGCGCTTGACGCGGTCGACCGTCGCCTGCGCCTGCGCGCGCTGGCTGCCCACGGCCTGATCGGCCACCTGGTCGGGCGTGAGGTTCTCGACCTGGCTCACCTGGCGCTGGACACGATCGCGCGTCTGGGACGCGGCGCGCCCCGCCTCGGTGTCGCGCATGGCCGCGGCGCCCGGGTCGGCGGCGATGTTCTGCGCGTTGGTGACCGCGCCGGTCACCGCGCGCTGCTGGTCGCCGGTCTTCTCGTCGAGCTTGCTCCGCGGATCCCTGGCCACGCGCGCGGCCTCGTCGACCTGGGCCTCCGCGTCGCCCACCTTGTTGTCGATGTTGTCGACCGCCTGTCGCGCGGCGCGCGCCTGCGTCACGCCCGGCATGCCGGCGTCGACCGCCGCGATACCGGGCTTGCCCGTCGCCGCGGCCGCGGCCGGAGCCGCAGCCGCCGTCGCGGCACCCGCCGCCGCCGCACCCGGAGCGGCGCCCGGAACCGCGGGCGCACCCGGAACCGCGGGCGCACCCGGAACCGCGGGCGTGCCCGGAACCGCGGGCGCACCCGCAACCGGAGCCGCACCCGGGACCGGAGCCGCACCCGGAGCCGGAGCCGCACCTGCAACCGGAGCCGCGCCCGCAACCGGAGCCGCGCCCACAACCGGAGCTGCACCCGGAGCCGCGCCCGTGCCCGTGCCCGTCGCCGCCGCCGCGCCGCCACCCGGCGCCGCCGCGCCGCCCGCCGCCGCGCCTCCACCGGCCGCCGCCGCCGCGCCTCCACCCGCCGCCGCCGTTGCTCCTCCACCCGCCGCGGCCGTCGCTCCGACCGGCTGCTGCGCCGCGCCCGCCGCCGCGGCCGGCTTCGCCGCCGGCGGCTGCGCTGCCGCCGCCGCGCCCGCCGGCTGCTCGCTCGTCGTCGTCGGATGCTCGGCCTTGAACGCCGCCGCCTCCTCCGTCTTTCCGTTCGCCTCGAGGCTCTGCACCACCGCCGTGTGCACCTCGACCTCGCCGCCGCGGTCTTTCCCGCCCGGCTGGTCGAGGAACTTCAGACCCTCCTTGGCCGCCTCGAGCGCCTCCTTCGGCTTGCCGCTCTCCACCAGCACCTTCGCCAGCGCGCCGTGCGCCAGGGACTGGATCGACGGGTGCTTGACCGTATCGATGATCTCGCGCAGGTGCGCCTCGGCCGCCACCTTCTCGCCGAGCTCCTTGAGCAGCGCCTTGGCGAGCTTCGTCCGCGCCTCCGCCGACCCCAGAATGTCCTTCGCCCACAGCGCGATCTCCACCGCGCGCACCATGTCGCCAATCCACGCCAGCTTGGGATTCACCCAGCAGGGCGAGATGTAGTCCTTGTTGTCGTCGGTGTAGTACTCGCTGTGCGCGTCCTGGCCGTGGCCCTTCAAGTCCTGCCGCAGCGAGACGTGCTTTCCGCTCTTGCCGAACTCCACGTTCACCAGGCCGCCGTTGACGACGGGGAAGATCGCGCTCTGCCCGAGCAGCTTGGACTTGTTCTTCGCCTCGAGCTCGGGGAACCCGCCCTGGGTGATGTTGATGCCGCGGAAATAATGATTGCGCGGGAAGAACACGATCCCCGCCGCCAGGATGTCCGAGGACTTCTCGCCGGCGGTGTTCGAGAACCCCGACGACACGAGCTGCAGAAGGTGCGGGTAGCGCTGCTTCAACAGCGGCAGCTCGCCGATCGGCTGCTGCCCCACGTGCCCGAGCGACGTCCACGCGAAGTGCGCGTCGCCCGACAGGAGCGCCACCGTCTTCAGCGACGAGCCCTTGAGCTTCTCGAGGATGCCCTTCACGTCGTCCCACGTCGCGTCGGCGTTGAAGTGCTCGAAGTGCGCGTGCGCGCGCCCGGCGTCGTCCTGGGCCGCGCCGCCCTTGACCGCGTCGAGGAGGTGGCCCTTGGTCTTGTCCCAGCTCCCCAGGTCCTCGTAGAAGTTGAACTGGTTCAAGTACATGCTGGCGCCGAGGAGCGCGCCGAACGCCTTCATCGCCGCGTTGTCGCCCTCGGCCTGGCCGTGGATGTAGGCCAGCCCGGACAGGTACTTCATCGCGAACGACGCGAAGCGCGGCATGAGCATCGGCTGCGGGAACAGGACGAACGCCGCCGGCCCCTTGCTCTTCTTCAGCGTGCCCTCCAGCCACGACAGCTGCCCGCCGTCGAGCTGCCGGTTCGACGCCCAGTCGGCCGCCTTGTCGGCCGACACCGGCGCCGGCATGGTCCGCTTCGACCGCGTGTCGGTGACGAGCACTTGCGGCTGCTCGATCGGCAGCTCGAAGTGCCACTTCAGACCGGCGGGGGACTTCACCACCTGGGGCTGGAACATCTTGCGCAGGCCGGGCAGCGCGTCGGCGCCGCTCTGCGCCGCGCGCTTGAGGGCGCCGGTCTGCTCGTCGGCGCGGTTCGAGTTGCCGTAGTGCTGGTAGCACAGGTACGCGGCCAGGCCGTCGGCCAGCGTGTTCGGCCAGTGCTTGTGCGCGTCCTTGTCGGACGACAGCATCTTCACCCAGCGCGAGCTGGTGTTCCAGTCGGCCGTCATGTCATGATCGTCGAAGATCGCGAACATGGGGACGCTCGCCAGGAGCTTGCGCACGTTCGAGCCGCGCCAGCCCCACGCGCACTCGTAGAGGAAGGCGTACTCGGCGAAATCGCCCGCGTGCACCCCCTCGAATCCGGCCGGCGCGTGCGGCGCGCCGTCGGGCGTGGTGGTGTAGAGCTCCTCGACGGTGGGCAGGTCCTTGTCGTCGTCGGGGATGTTCCACAGGACGTCGTTGGCGAGCGCGAGCTTCTGCTCCATCTCGAACTTGTCGGACTTCAAGAACTCCGAGATGTACTTGCGGTTCACCACCGTCGCGGCGTCCTTGCCGCGCGCCAGCGTGTGGAACAGCTCGACCTTGTCCTTCGTGTCCCAGGCGGCGAAGTGCTTGCCCTTGTTCTTCTTGAAGATCTCGAACGCGTCCTTGCCCACGCTGGTGACCACCGCCTTGACGGTGAACGCGCGCGCCTGGATCTTGGAATGGGCCGCGCTCACCTTGGCCCGCTCGAACAGGCGGTGCGCGAAGCGGCCGGCGAACGCGCCGCCGAGGAGGTCGTCCGGCTTGTCCTTGGCCGGCCCGGGCGTGCGCGCGGCGAAGCGCTCGGCGAGGATCGCCTTGCGCTGCTTGACGCCGATGCGGTCGGAGTAGATCTGATCCCCGCCGAACAAGGCGAAGGTGGGCAGCTTGGCCATCGACCCGGCGAGCTCCTCGAGCACGTCGGGCACCGTCGCGCCCTCGGTCGTCCAGTCGTCGTAGGGGCACACGCGGCAGGTGCCGTAGAGGAACGACAGCTCCTTGTCGTAGACCTTCTTCAACGTCCGGAACGACAGCTGCGGGTTGCCGGAGTAGCTGACGTCCTTGAGCTGCGCCTCGATGTCCTTCTTGATCGCCGCGGTCGGCTTCTGCCGGAACAGCATCTCGATCGCCGTCCCGCTGGGGATGTCCCCCACCGCCGGCGGCGACGTCAGCTGCAGGCCGTAGTCGTAGACCGTGTCCTCCTCGAGGCCGCTGACCTCGACGAGCGCGTAGTTGCGCCCGCCCACGCGCGCGGTGGCCGCCCACCCCTTGCGCAGCCCGGACGCGCCGTCGAGATCCTTGCCGCCGCCCGACTTGGGGTCGGACGCGCTCGACTTGGCGCACAGCACGCGCACCAGCGCCGGCGTCTCCGTCTCCACCCAGATGCACGCGCTCTGGTGATCGGTGTGGCGCAGGATCGGACCCACGCGGATGCGGATCGGCCGCGCCTGGATCTCGGCCTTCTCGACGTTGACGAAGCTGGGGCGGATCGCGATGTCGCGCCGCACGATGTGGTCGTGCTGCCACAACGTGACCACGCGCGGCATGGCCTTGGCGTCCTTGCGCCAGGCCTCGTCGTCCTTGAAGACGCGCTCGTAGTGCTTCCAGAAATGGGCGTCCGCCTCGGCGTCGTCCTCGGCGAGCTTCCAGTCGACGAGCGTGCCGCCGTACTCGGTCTCTTCCTTGTCGGTGGCGACCAGCGTCGCCCCTTTGACGATGAGGCAGGCGCGGCCGGGGATCTCCACCCGGAACGGCTCCGCCGGATCCACGGTGTAGAACGTCGCCAGCCCGTCGGCGTCGAGCGTCCCCTCGTCCTTCTTCTGCCCCTGGTAGAGGGCGTACTTCTCGTCCTTGAGCGGCTTCTTGTCCTCGTCGACGACCTTCAGCGTCGTGACGCGCGCCACCGCGGTGTTCTTGTGCTTGCGATCCGGCGCCGCGCGCGCGATGTAGAGGTCCATCGTCGGGAAGGCGGGCTTCGCCTTCTGTCCCTCGTCAGCCATCGTGCACCTCGGTCAGCTTCTTGCGCGTCGCGTCGTCGATCTCGCCCGACTCCTTCAGCTTGTTCTGCTTCTGGAAGAAGAGCAGCGCCCGCTCGATGCTCTTGGCGTTGCCGTCGATCTTGCCGCGGTAGAGCCCGAGGTTGGCGAGGCGCGCCTGGACGCCCTGCACCTCCTCGACCGGGCCGAGCTGCCCGACGAGCAGACGGAACGTGCGCGGCGGCTCCGGGTCGGGCTTGACCCACACCTGAAGCTCGAGCGAGTCCAGGTCGGGCGGGATGTCGATCTCGATCTGGCCGCTGCCGTCGGTCGTCCCCTCTTTCGCGATCTGCCCGCTGAGCTTGTACTTCTTGCTCGCGGCGGGCTTCTCCTGGTCGTCCTTCACGACCACGCGCAGCTTGGCCTCCGCGACCTTGACGACGAACTTCTTCGGCTGATCGGTCGGGATGTCGACGTTCTTCACCTCATGCTCGGGGATGAACACCTCGTCCCCGGGGAGCAGCATGTTGGGGTTCGGCCGCCGCTTCTTCAGCGGCGCGTTCTGCGGATGGTCATAGAGGGTGTGGTAGTCGGCAAAGCCATACTGGCGGGCGATGCTCGAAAAGCATTCCCCTCTTTCGACCGTGTGGCTGGGCATGGGAGTCTCCCAGGCATGATACCGCGGGAGACGGGCGGGCCTTCCCTGGAGTGTGAAGCGCGTTGCGCTTCACACGGGGGGCAGAGTGTAGCGGGGTTTCCGCGCCTTTGGCGCGGTCCCCGCTAGTTCCTCTGTCGTTCGGCCTCGGCCAGCGCCTTCTGCGCCTCGCGATTCTTCGGATTGGAGCGCAACACCGCGCGATACAGCATGATCGCCTCGTCCATCTGCCCCTTCTTCAAGTAGGCGTGTCCGAGCATGAGGCGTGCCGGGTCGCCGCCCCCGGCGTCGAGCGACGCCTTGGCGTACTGCACCGCGTCCTCGATCTCCTTGGTCTGCCAGGCCACGTTCGCCATGCCCAACAGTCCGTCCGCCTTGCGGAATTTACCCTTGGACAGGCGGGAGTAAAGCTGGCGCGCGCGCGTCCACTCCATCGACGTTGTCGCCGAGCGCGCCTCGTCGAAGATCTTGTCCGCCTCTCGCTTGGTTTTCGGCGGGACGGCACGCTCCTCGGGGGGCGGCACCGGGCGCTCCGGCGGCGCGACGACCTCGGGCTTCGGCTCCGGCGGCGGCTCCACCTTCGCGACAACCTTGGGCTTCGGCGGCTCGTGGACCGGCTCGCGGACGGGAGGAGGAGGCGGCGGCTCGCCCGGCGCGCCCTTGTCCGCGACGGGCGAGGCGGCCTGGAACGGCTTGACCTCCTTGGCCATCGTGTCCTGCGGCTTCTGCCCGCCGACATCGACGCGCTGGGCGACGTACCACGTCGTGCCGCCGGCGATGATGAGGGCGGACGCGAAGTAGAACAGCCCCATGCGGAGCGGTCGCCGATCCTGGAGCACGACCCCGGTGGGCTCGGACATGTCGTCGTGATCCGCGCCGAGCGCGGCCAGGCCCTCGAGGCCCACGCGCCCGGTGCGTTCGGGCGGCGGCGTCAACGGCTGGGGCGGCGTCGGCACGGGCGACGCCAACATCGGCGAAATCAAAATCGGCTGCGGCGTCGGCCCGGAGATGACGCTGTCCCCCATCATCAGGGCCGGGTCGACCGGCATGCCCAGCATCTTGGCGACCGCCACCCCGCGCCCGGCGAGGCACTTGGTGAGCTCGTATTCGAACGCCTCCATCGACGGCGGGCGTTGCGACGGGTCGCGCGACAGCGCGCGCAGGATCACCCGCTCGACCGACTCGGCCAGATCCACGCGGAGCAGGCGCGGCGCCACCGGCTCGAGCGTCGCCTTCTTGGTGAGGATCTCCATGAAGTTGTCGCCCACGTAGGGCGGGACGCCGGTGACCATCTCGTAGAGGATCGCCGCGAGCGCGTACACGTCCGAGCGCGCGTCGGCGGGGCGGCCCGCCGCCTGCTCGGGCGCCATGTACTCGGGCGTGCCCATGGCCATGCCCGGATGGGTGAGGCGTTCCTTGCGGTGCTCCTCGAGCTCGGCCGACTTGGCGATGCCGAAGTCGAGGACCTTCACGAAGTCCGTCGTCCCCTCGCGGACGATGAGGAAGATGTTCTCCGGCTTGAGGTCGCGGTGGATGATGCCGGCGTTGTGCGCAGCGGCAAGCGCCCGGCAGATCTGCGTGGCGATGTTGAGCGCGCGCACCGCGTCGAGCGCGCCGTCGCGCTCGATGACCGTCGCCAGCTCCACCCCCTCGAGGAACTCCATGACGAAATACACCGAGCCGTCGGCGGTCGTGCCCGAGTCGGTGACGTCGACGATGTTGGGGTGGCCGATCTTCGACGCGGCGCGCGCCTCGCGGCGGAAGCGCTGGACGACCTCGGGCGTGCGCGAGTAGGCGGGGTGCAGGACCTTGATCGCGACGCGCTTGCCGATCTCGACGTGCTCCGCCTCGTACACGCGCCCCATGCCGCCCTCGCCGATGAGCGAGCGCACGGCGTAGCGGCCGTCGAGGACCTGGCCCACGACGTCAGCCGACTGGTCGGCGTCGTCGTGATGGACCGCCACCGCCGCCGACGAGCCGTCCGATTGCACGAACGTCGCCCCGCCGGGGCCGGGCTCGGGCACGGGCGCCGCGCCCTTGCGCGTGCGCTGGATGCGCGCCGGCCCCCGCACCGGCTCGCCCTCGTGGCCGCCGGTGCGGATGCGGTCGCGCGTCATCTCGATCATCGACTCGCGCTCGCCCCGCTCCTTGGCCATGTCGTCGGCGAACAGCCCGGCGACGAACTTCTCCAGGCGCGCCGCGTCGGTGGCCGGCGCCTCGGTGGCCAGCCAGCCGGCGAGCGCCGCGCGCATCTCCTCGCCGGTCTGGAACCGTTCGTCGCGGTCGGAGGCGAGCGCCTTGAGGACGACCTCGTCGAGGCGCCCGGGCACGCGCGGGGCCCGCCGCGAGGGCGGGTCGACCTTGGGGTTCCGCGCGCGGAGGACGAGATCCTGCGGCTGCGACTCGCCGGGGGGGAACAGCTGGCGGCCGGTGAGGAGCTCCCACAGGACGATGCCCGCGGAGTACAGGTCGGTCCGCCCATCGAGCGACTCGCCGCGCGCCTGCTCCGGCGCCATGTACGAGACCTTGCCGTAGATCACACCCGGAGCGGTTTTTTCCACCTTGAGCGTGGAGTTCGCCAGACCGAAGTCGGTGAGCTTGACCTCGCCGGCGAACGAGATGAGCACGTTCGGCGGCGACACGTCGCGGTGGACGAGCTTGAGGTCGCCGAAGCCGTGCGCGTAGGCGAGGCCGCGGCACAGCTCCTTGACGATGTAGACCGCGACGTCGACGGGAAACGCCACGCCCTTCTTGGCGCAGCGATTCCACACCGCCCGGAGGTCCTTGCCCTCGACGAAGTCCATCGCCAGGAAGATCTCGCCGCCGACCTGGCCCGCGTCGAACACGGGGACGAGGTTCCCATGGGACAGCTTGACGACGACCTTGGCCTCGTCGCGAAACCGCTGCACGTATTCGGCGTCGGCCAGGTGCGGGAGCACCGTCTTGATGACGCAGAGCTTCTCCAGTCCCTTGTCGCCGGCGACCGCCAGGTAAAGGGCCCCCATTCCCCCCTGCGCGAGGGGCATAAGTAGATGGTACTTCCCGAACTTTCTCGGGAATCCGTCGGTCATGGCGGCGGGCGTCCTTCTTGCCAGGTTAACACATCGATGCCCCATAGTTGATTCGGTTCCTTTCCTTCCCAATCAAGATGGGGCGAGGTACGATTTTCTCGGAGGATTTCCTACGTGGCCGGCGAGACGGTCCTCGTCATCGACGACAGTCCCACCATCCTCAAGGTCGTCCAGCTCGTGCTCACGAAGGCCGGCTTCGAGGTGGATGTCGCTCCCGACGGGGAGATGGGGCTGGCGATGGCGCGCGAGCGGCGGCCCGACGTGATCCTTCTGGATTTCGTCATGCCCAAGATGAACGGGTACCAGGTGTGCCGCGCGCTCCAGGCGGACGACGCGCTCGCGCACGTTCCGGTGATCCTCATGAGCGCGAAGGGCGATCAGGTGGGCGAGCGCTTCGTGAAGGTGATGGGGATCGTCGACTACATCACCAAGCCGTTCTCGCCCGAGGCGATCACCGCCGTCGTATCCCACACCGTGGCCAAATACCGCCGAGTCGTCCCTGGGCCCGGCCCGGAGACGGTCGTGGTCGATGATCCGACCAACGGCGTGGTGGAGCGCGACCTCGCCCGGCGGCAGGCGCTCGGCGAGGTGCGCGACGCGATCGCGGCGGCGGTTTCCCCGAAGATCGCGAACCTGGTGGCGCTGGCGAGCGCGGCGGCGGAGGAGGGCTCGGCCGACGCGCGCGTGCCCACCGACGCGGCGGCCATCGCCGAGGCCGCGCGGCAGGCGCTCACCGACGAGGCGCTCGCCGGGATCCTCGGCTCGCTGCGGCCGCTCGAGGGGGACGGCGCGGTGCTCGACGGCGACCTCGGCGTGGTGCCGATCGCCGAGATCCTGGGCCTGCTGGCCACCCAGGCGCAGTCGGGCGTGCTCACGGTCACGCGCGCGCGCGGGGCCGTCGACGTGTGCTTCCAGAAGGGCAAGATCGACCTCGCCATGGGCCGCGGCCTGGGGGAGGAGTTCCTGCTCGGCAGCGTCGTGGTGTCGCGCGGGATGATGGCGAAGGCCGACCTCGACGCGTTCCTCGGGTCGCGCGCGGGCAACCGGCCCATCGGTCACCAGCTGGTCAAGCTCGGCGTCCTTTCCGAGGGCGACCTGCGCGAGGTGCTGAGCAAGCAGACGCACGAGCTCACCTACGAGATCCTGCGCTGGAACTTCGGCCGCTTCTCGTTCCAGGCGACGCGCGAGCTGCCGCCGGCGGCGGTGGACGCGGCGCTGGGGCTCGACGTCGACGGAATCCTCATGGAGGGGTTCCGGCGCGTCGACGAGTGGCACCTCATCGAGCGCGAGCTGGACAGCTTCGACGAGGTGTTCGTGCGCAACGAGGACGCGGTGGCGCAGATGGGGCGCGGGCGGCTGACGCGCGAGGAGCACGCCATCCTCGACCTCGTCAACGGCAAGCACAGCGTCAAGGACATCGTGCGCCAGTCGCGCATGGGCTCGTTCGACGTGTCGAAGATGCTGTACCGGCTGTCGTCCATCAAGCTCATCCGGCGGCGGGTGATGCCGGTCGCGGTATGACCCGGTGCATACGGCGATGAAGAACGTCCTCGTCCTGTCGATGGGCGGGGAGCGGTCGGCGGTGGAGCTTCGCTGGGTGCGGGAGATCTTCTCGCTGGCGGCGCTGACGCCGGTGCCGACGGCGCCGCCGGCGATCGCCGGGGTGGTGAACTTCAAGGGGGCGATCGTCCCGGTGCTGCACGCGCGCGCGATCCGGCCGTTGCGGCCGGGCGACACGCTCGTCCTCCTCGACGTCGAGGGCGTGCGCGCGGCGCTGGCCGTGGACCGCATCGACGCGGTGACCACGCTCGACGAGGTGGACGGCGCGCTGGCGACGCGCGAGGGGGACGCCGTCCCCCTGCTCGACCCGACGGGCCTGCTGGCGGCGGCGCAGAAGCTGATCGCGCTGGCGTCATGATCGTGCGGCAACCATGACCTTCGACGCTTCGGAGATGGAGGTCCTCCACGACTTCTTCCGGGCCGAGGCGCACGAGCACCTGGAGGCGATGACGGCAGCGCTGATCCGCCTGGAGAAAGGCGGCGCGCCCGAGGCGGTCGACGAGCTCCTGCGCCAGACGCACACCCTCAAGGGCGCGGCGGCGATGGTCGCCGTGCGCGCCGTGGCGGAGGCCGCCCACCGCCTCGAGGAGGTGTTCGAGGAGCTGCGCGAGCGCACGCCGTCTCCGGCGGCGTTCGACGCGCTGATGGCGTCCGTGGACGTGGTGAAGGACATGGTCGACGGCGGCGAGGCGGCGCCGCTCGCCGCGCGCCTGGCCGAGAAGCTGGCCGAGGCGCGGAGCGCGCCGTCCTCCGCGGCCGCGCCGGAGCGGCGCCCGGGCGACCGGCGCCTCGACCCGTACGTGCTGCGCGTGGACGTCGCGCGCCTCGACGAGCTCATGGACGGCACGGGCGAGCTGGTGTTCGATCGCACGCGCATCGAGCGGCGCGTGGCCGAGCTGCGCAACGCCGCGCGCGAGCTGGGGCGGGCGCGCGCCGGGCTGCGCGCGCTCCTCCCCGCCGCCGGCGAGGAGCTGGCGGCGCGCCTGCGCGCGGTGGAGGACGAGTTCGCGACGCTCGTCGTGCGCATGACGCGCGTCGCCGCGTCGCTCCTCGACGACACCGAGGCGCTGCGCCGCACCACCACCACGCTGCAGGCGGGCCTCGCGCGCGTGCGCATGGCGCCGGTGCACTGGCTGTTCCAGCGGCTGGCGCGGCCGTTGCGCGACATCGAGCGGCGCGAGGGCAAGCGCGTCGAGGTCGTCACCTCGGGCGAGGAGGTCGAGCTCGACAAGGCCGTCGTCGAGCGCATCACCGACGCCCTTCTCCACATGTTGCGCAACGCCATCGCCCACGGGATCGAGTCGCCCGAGGCGCGCGCGGCGCGCGGAAAGCCGCCAGTCGGCCGCATCGCCCTGTCGGCGCGGCAGCAGGGGGAATCAGTGTTCCTCGACGTCGCCGACGACGGCGCCGGCATCGACGTCGCGCGCGTGCGCGCGAGGCTCGCCGCGGCGGGACGGGCCGACGCGGCGAGCCTCGACGACGCCGAGGTGATGGCGGCCATCTTCGACCCCGGCGTGTCGGCCCGCGAGGAGGCGGACGAGCTGGCGGGCCGCGGCGTCGGCCTCGACGTCGCCCGCGACGCGATCGTGCGCCTGGGCGGCGAGATCTCGGTGTCCTCCGCCGCCGGCGAGGGCACCCGCTTCACCATCCGCATCCCGTTCACGACCGCGATCACCCCCGCGTTCCTGTTCAAGGTGTCCGGGCACGTGTACGCGGTGTCGAGCGTGCACGTGGTCGAGCAGGCGGCAGCGCCGCCGCCCGATCTGCCGCTGGTCTCGCTGCATCGCGTGCTCGGCCTGGGCGACGACGCGCCGGCGCGCCCCGCCGTTCTCGTCGTCGACTTCGGCGGGCGGCGCTTCGCCGTCACCTGCGACAAACCGATCGGCGTGCGCGAGATCGTCGTCAAGAGCCTGGGGCCGCTCCTCGCGCCGCTGGGCCTCTACGCCGGCGCCACGATCAGCGGCGCGGGCAAGGTGCAGCTCGTCCTCGATCCGGCCGTGCTGGCGAGGATCGCCTACCCGGCGGCGGAGGCGCCCGCGCCCCCGTCGGAGCGGGCGGCCCCGCCCGCCGCCGAGCGCCCGCGGCGGGTCCTGGTGTGCGACGATTCGCGGACGGTGCGCGAGGCGATCGCGCGCATGCTGGCGAACGAGGGCTACGTCGTCGACCAGGCGGCCGACGGCGAGGAGGCCTGGCGCATGCTCGACGAGGTGCACTACGACCTGGTGGTGAGCGACGTGGAGATGCCGCGCCTTTCGGGCGCGGAGCTCATGACGCGCGTGCGCGAGCGCCATCCCGGGCTGCCGGTGGTGGCGATCTCGGCGCGCGCCGGGCGCGAGCGCGCGCGCGGGGCCGACGCGTTCCTGGCCAAGCCGGTGGCGCGGCAGGAGCTGGTGGCGCGGGTGGCGGACCTGCTCGGGGTCAGCGACAGCTCGAAGGGTCGTTGACCTGGCACGTCCAGGCGGTGCCGTGCTACTATCGAGTTCCGATATCGGAACCCGATAGGAGCTGGCCATGAGCGCACGATCGGACGTCCTTCGCGGCACGCTGGATCTCATGATCCTCCAGACCCTGGCGCTCCAGCCGATGCACGGCTACGGCATCGCCCAGCGCCTCGAGCAGGTCACCGGGGGCGCGGTCGGGGTCAGCCCCGGCTCGCTGTTTCCCGCGCTCTACCGCCTGGAGCACCGCGGCTGGCTGCGCGGCAAATGGGGCGAATCGGAGAGCGGGCGCCGCGCGCGCTTCTATGCGCTCACCCCCGCCGGCCGGCGGCAGCTCGGCGTCGAGAAGGAGAACTGGGACCGCGTCGCGCTGGCCATCCACCGCATCGTCGAAGGATCGCGAGGCTGACATGAGGCTCCTGGCACAGCTTGGGTCGTCCCTCCGCTTCCTGTTCCGCCGCCGCGCCGTCGAGCGCCAGATCGACGAGGAGCTGCGCGCGCACGCGGCGCATCGCGCCGAGGACCTGGTCCGCCGCGGGGTCGACCCCGCCGAGGCCGAGCGCCGGGCGCTCGCCGAGCTGGGGCTCGTCGGGCAGGTTAAGGAAGACATCCGCGACGCTCTCCCCGCGGCGATGCGCATCGACGGGTGGACCAAGGACGTGCGCTACGCCCTCCGCCGCATGCGCGCCGCGCCCGGGTTCACCGCCGTCGCGGCGCTGACGCTCGCCCTGGGCATCGGCGGGACGAGCGCGATCTTCACCGTCGTCAAGGCAGTCCTCCTCGAGCCCATGCCCTACCGCGACCCCGGGCGGCTCGTCCTCCTGTGGAACGAGTTTCCCGGCCAGGGCGTGTTGCGCGCGCCGGGCTCCGGGTTCGAGCTGGCCGAGATCCGCCGCCAGACGCAGAGTCTCGACGCCGTGGCCGGGATCTGGGGCGGCAACGGCACGATCCTCGGCGAGGGCGACCCGGAGCACGTGAAGGTCGGCTTCGTCACCGGCAACTTCTTCCCCGTCCTCGGCGCGGACCCGCTGCTCGGCCGGACGCTCGCGCCCGACGACGAGGGCGACGGCCGCGCCGGCGCCGTGGTGCTGTCCCACGGCCTGTGGCGGCGGAAGTTCGGCGCGGATCCGAACGTCATCGGGCGCACGGTCCGGTTCGACGGCACGACCGCGACGGTCGTCGGGGTCATGCCGCCCGACTTCCGCATGTTGTTTCCCCCCGACGCGCAGGTGCCGACGGAGATCCTGGCGTGGATCCCGTTCCAGCAGGACATCGCGGCCCAGCCGAAGAACCTGCACTACCTGCGCTACGTCGCGCGCCTGCGGCCGGGCGCGACGGTCGCCGAGGCGAACGACGACGTGGCGGCGATCGGCCGCCGCCTGTCCGACGAGTTCACCGAGTTCGGCGGGGACCACATCGGCCTCCGCGCCGTGGCCATGCACGCCGACGCGGTGCACGAGATCCGCCCCGCCCTCCTCGCGCTTTTCGGCGGCGTCGCGCTGGTGCTGCTCATCGCCTGCGTCAACGTGGCCAACCTGCTCCTCGCCCGCGGCAGCGCGCGGCGCAAGGAGATGGCGCTGCGGGCCGCGGTCGGCGCGTCGCGGGGCCGCCTCCTGCGCCAGCTCCTCCTCGAGAGCCTGCTGCTCGCCGCCGCCGGCGGCGCCCTCGGCCTGGTCCTCGGGGCGATCTGCCTCGACCGCCTGGCGGCGCTCGCCCCGCTCGGCGTCCTGCCCCCGGCGCCGCTGGCGCTGGACCGCGGCGTGGTCGCGTTCGCGGCGCTGGTCACGCTCGTCGCGGGCGTCGCGTTCGGCATCGCGCCGGCCCTCGACGCTTCGCGCGTGAACGTGGCGGACGTCCTCAAGTCGGCGGCGGGAAACACGTCGACCATGGGGCGCCGCGGCCGCGCCGCCCTCGTCGTGGCCGAGGTCGCGCTGAGCTTCGTCCTCCTCGTCGGCGCCGGCCTGATGATCCGCACGTTCGTCGCCGTGCAGGGCGTGGATCCCGGCCTGCGCGCGGACGGCGCCCTGACGTTCGAGATCAACCTGCCGTTCGGCCGCTACCGCGGGGACGACGCGCGCTCGACGTTCGTGCGCACGTTCGTCGAGCGGCTGCGCGCGCTCCCCGGCGTGACGGCGGTCGGCGGCGTGTCGCACCTGCCGTTCGACGACTACCCCAACTGGTACAGCCCCTACGCGCCCGTGGGAACGAGCGACGAGCGCCGGCGCACCCTCATGGCCGACCACCGCGCCGCCACGCCGGACTACCTGCGCGCCGTCGGCGCCACGCTCGTCCGCGGGCGGTTCTACGACGAGCTCGACGAGGCCGCGGGCCGCGCGGTCGTCGTCATCGACGAGAAGCTCGCCGCCGAAGCCTGGCCCGGCGAGGACCCGGTGGGCAAGATGATCGAGTGCGAGCACATCGCGCGCGGCAACTTCCAGCCGGAGCAGGCGCAGGTCGTGGGCGTGGTGCGCCACGTCTTCTCGCACCGGCTCACGCACCAGGTGCGCGGGCAGATCTACATCCCCTACCCGCGGAGCGCGCGCAACCACCTCAGCTTCGTCATGCGCACCGGCGGCGATCCGCTCCTTCTCGTCGGCGCCGTGCGGGGAGAGACCGCCAAGCTCGACAAGGAGCTCGCGCTGGCCAAGGTGCGGCCGCTATCCGACTACCTCGACCGCGCCGCGCGGCCCGCGCGCTTCACCATGGTGCTGGGGACGATCTTCGGCGGCCTGGCGCTGGCGCTGGCGGCGATCGGCCTGTACGGCGTGATCGCGACGTCGGTGAGCCAGCGCAGCCGCGAGATGGGGGTGCGGCTCGCGCTCGGCGCCGCGCCGCGCCGGCTCCTGCGGCAGGTGCTGGGCGAGGGCATGGCGCTGACGCTGGCCGGATTGGCGCTGGGCGCGCTCGGCGCGCTGGCGGCGACGCGCCTGCTCGGCGCGCTCCTGTTCGGCGTGAGCCCGGTCGATCCCGCGACCTATCTCGTCGCTGCGGCCGTACTGCCCGTCGCCGCGCTGCTCGCAAGCTGGCTCCCCGCCCGCCGCGCCGCGCGCGGCAACCCCATGGACGCGCTGCGCGCGGAGTGACTCACAGGGTGACGAGATACAGCTGCGACAGCTCCTGCCCGTAGCTGTACGCGAACAGCGACCCGTCGCGCCGGATCACGAGCGAATCGACGGCCCTCAGGCCGAGCGGCGGCGGCGCGATCTCCAGATACGGCGACGCCGCGCCCGTCGCCGGGTCCACCCGGCGAAGCACCAGCGGCGTCGTGCGCGTGCGCACGGCGATCGACTCGGGGTTCGCCAGCCAGCCGCACACGACGTGCCCGGGATACGACCCCGGCAGGACCCGCGTCGCGCCGTCGCCGACGTCGATCACCGACAGCCGTCCCTCCCGCCCGATGAACGCGAGACGCCGGCGCTCCCCATCGAGCTCGCACCGCCCGAAGTCGCCCTCGTCGGTGAGGGGAACCGGCGGCGGCGTGCCCAGCGTGAGCAGCCACAGCCGCGGCTCGCGCCCGGCGGCGGCCGCCGTCACCACCAGCCGCTCCTCGTCGATCCACCGCCCCGACGACACGGACGCGATCGGCCCCAGGTTCATCGCCGGATGCTCGGCGCTGGCGGTCAGGTGGATGATGAGCGGCGGCGTCTCGCCGGGGAGGATCGCCGCGACGCGATCGCCCGCCGGGGACAGGGCGATGGGACGCCCGACGCCCACGCGCAGGGGCGCCCCGCCCTCGATGGGGCGCAGGTAAGCGCCGCGGGCGGCGTCGACGTCGCCGAACTCGCCGACGAGGAGCGTCGCTCCGTCGGCGGAGATGTCCGCCACGAGCGAGAAGTCCGACATCGACCGGTCGCGCTCCGCGCCGATCGGCGCGCCGGGGAGCCCGACCACCGTTCGCAGGCGCCAGGTGTCGACGCTCACCGCGAGCCGCCGGTCGGCGGCGATGTCGTGGAGGCGCAGGCGCTCGGTGTTCTGGGCGACCATTCGCAGCTCACGGTCCATCCCCACGATGTGCACGGCGGAGTTGGCGCCGACGCGGGCCGCGGTCAGCCACAGCGAATCGCCTCGCGGGTCCCACGCCAGCCCGGCGGCGCTGTCCCAGTCGGTCGTGAGGGCGCGCGCCTTGCCGGTGGCGCGCTCCACGACGACGACGTCGCCGCGATCGTCGTTCGTCTCGGGGTGGAGCAGGAAGGCGACGCGGCCGCCGTCGGGCGACACGCGCGCGTGGGTGATCCAGCCGTCAGTCTCGTAGAGCACGCGGTCGGCGGGGAGCTCGAGCCGGAACCCGCGCCCGCCCGGCCGCACGATCGCCAGCTCGCGGCCGTCGGGCGTGAAGTCGGCGTCCTGCACGTCATCGACGAGCGCCCGCGGCGCGCCGCCGTCGATCGGCGCGACCGCGAGCCGCCCGCGCACGGACTGCGCTTCGACGTGGCGGCGGCCGAGGCACAGCGCGACCTCGCCGCGCGAGGACACCGCGAGCACGTCCGCCGGGGGCACGTCGAGCGGGCGGGCGGCGCCGCCGTCGAGGCGCAGGATGAACGCGGTGAGCGGCTCGGCCTCCCACGCCGCGCCGTAGAGCAGGCTGCCCCCGTCGGGGGCGAAGCGCGCGTCCATCACCCGACCGTGCCGGAACGTGAGCTGGCGGAACTTGGGCACGCGCGGCGGGCCGGCGCGACGATCGAGGAAGCGCGCCAGACCGAACCCCGCCGCGCCGGCCGCGGCCGCCCCGAGCCCGGCGAGCACGCCGCGCCGGGACGCTCCGGCTGCGCGCGGCGCGGGGGCGCGCGCCTCGAGCAGGCCCTCGAGGGTCCACGCCAGGTCCGCGGCCGATTGAAACCGCCGCCGCGGATCCTTGTCGAGACAGCGGAGGAGGATCGGGGCGAGGGCGCCCGCGTCGTCCATGGCCGGCGTGTCGCGCAGCACCGCCGACAGGCGCTCGGCGTGGCTCGCGCCGTCGAACGCCCGCCGTCCCGTGTGCAGCTCGTAGAGGATCGCGCCCAGCGCGAACAGGTCGCAACGCGCGTCGACCGGCTCGCCGCGCGCCTGCTCGGGCGACATGTACCCGGCGGTACCCTGCACCGTGCCGGGCTCGGTGATGTCGGGGTCTCCGTCGGCGGCGAGCTTGGCCAGCCCGAAGTCGAGGATCTTCGGCGTCCCGTCCTCGCCGAGGAGGATGTTCTCCGGCTTGAGGTCGCGATGGACGACGCCCTGGGCGTGGGCGGCGGCGAGCCCGCGCGCGAGCTCGAGGCCGATGCGCAGGGCGCGCGCCGGCGGGAGGGCGCCGCGCCCGAGCACGCTGCGCAGCGACTCGCCCTCCACAAGCTCCTGGACCACGTAGGCCACGTCGCCGTCGCGGCCGACGTCGTATATGGTGACGACGCTGGGGTGGGCGATCGCTGCCGCGGCGCGCGCCTCGTTCGCCAGGCGGTGCGCCTGCTCGGCCGTCCCGGCGGCATGCGGCGGCAGGACCTTGACCGCGACGTTGCGGCGCAGCCGATCGTCCCAGGCGCGGTACACGGCGCCCATGCCGCCGGCGCCGATCTGGGCCTCGAGCCGGTACGGCCCGAGCGTCTTGCCGACGAGCGCGCCCCAGCGGTCGCCCTCGCCGGGGCCGTCGAGGAGCGCCGCCAGGAGCGCGCTGCAGGCGGGACAATCGGCGAGGTGGGCCTCCGCCGGCGAGCCCGCGCCCAGCGCCCGCCCGCGCGCCAGCTCGAGCAGGTCGTCCTCGGCGAGGCAGGGGGTCATGACCGGATGCTAGCTCAAAGGCCGAGGATCCACGCGGCGAGCTGCTTCCATACAAGGTCCGGCGCCTCGGCGCCGAACAGGATGTCGGCGTGCCCGAAGTCCTCCGCCTCGCGGCTGTCGTCGAAGCGCTGCACCATGAGGACGGTGACGTCGGTCGAGCTCACTTGCGTCGTCGAGTACAGGCCGTGCGTGCCGAACCCGCCCTTGGCGGCGACGTAGAGGAGGGGCACGCGGATGCGCGCCAGCGGCACGTCGACGGGCAGCGGCGGCTCGTTGCACCACAGCGCGTCGAAGTCGGCGGCCTCCTGGAACGCCTGGTGCGGCGCCGCGCCGGCGAGCCAGGCGTCGATGATCGTCTCGGGCGTCTCGCGCAGCGCCGCCACGTCGCCGTTCGCGTCGAGCACCGGCGCCGCGAGGTGGTAGAGCGGCGTGGGGGCGAAGAACAGATACGTCTTTCCGGCGAGGAGATCGACCGCGCCCTGGTTCGTGAATCGGCCGAAGAACGGCGACGGATCGGTCGGCGCCGACAGCGCAAGGCCGCCGAGGGCGATCTGGAAGAAGTTGTCCGAGTCCACGATGCCCTGGGCGATGGCCTCGCGCTCGAGCGCCGCGCCGATGCAGGCGTTCTGGCGCAGGTCCTCGTCCTCCGGCGCGAGCTGGGCGTAGATGTCGAGCGGGACCAGCCCCTTGATGTGCCGTTCCAGCGGCGGGCGCGCCGCCTCGGTGCTCGCGTACGCGTAGGCCAGCTGGCCGCCGTGGGAGAAGCCGACGAGCACCAGGCGATCGATGCTGGCGCTGGTGACGAGGCGCACGGCGCGGGCGAACGCCAGCGCCGTGCGCGTGTCGCCGATCTCCTGGGCGACGGTCATGCCGCCGAAATCGGACAGGTCGGCGCCTTCCGCCGGCGCCTGGGTCCAGCGGCGATCGAAGCCCCACACGTCGATGTTCCGGCCGGCGAGGAACGGGGCGAGCCCCGGCGCCGCCGACGCCGGGCTCCCCAGCGTGGGCGCGAAGTTCGTGGCGAACGTCGAGAAGTCGCCGTGCAGCATCATCACCGCGCCCGCAGTCGGGCGGGGCAGCCACGGGGCGCGCTCGCGCACGACGCGGTGGATCGCGATCTGCGCGTTCGGCTCGGCCCCGAGGCGCACGATGAACGAATAGTGGAAGACGTCGCCGGCGACGCGCTCGCGCGTGACGCTCGTGACGGAGACGCTCGCCGCGGCGGCGGCCTCGGGGACGGCTGCGACGTCGGGTTCGGGTCCGGCGTCGCAGCCAAGGAGCAGCGCCAGCGCGGCGCAGGGTGCCAGGTGCTTTCGGGTCATGGGGTGCCCTCCTGCTGGATCGACACCCGGCCGGGGGAAACTTGCGCGGAAATCGGCGCGGCGACCTATCCCAGGATCCGCGCGATGCTCAAGTCCAGATTCGACATCACCATCCGCGACACGCTGTCCAGCGTCTCGGGCGACAGCGACAGGCGGGCGACGAGGCGACGGCGCGCCTCGGCGGCGACCGCGTCCACGGCCTGCTTCACCCAGCGCGAGGCGGTGGACTCGTGGACCTGGTACAGGCGGCCGATCTGGGCCAGGCGCATCCCCTCGACGAAGGAGAGACGCAAGATCACCCGGTCGCGCTCGGGCAGCGCGGCCAGCGCCGCCTCCAGCGCCTCGCGGAACTCGGCGCGGTAGACCTTCTTGAGGTGGCGCAGCTCGGGGTCGGGCTCGCGCGTCACCAGCTCGGCGAGGAGGTCGTCGCCCGCGGGCGCGGCCGCGCGCTTGAGGTTGAGCGCCACGCGCAGCGCGGCCACGCCCACCCAGGCGCGCAGCGGCCCGCGGCCGGCGTAGTCGGCGATGCGGGGGCGTCCTCCTTCGGGCGCGACGAGGAGTCGGACGCGCAGCGCCTGTCGGACCTCGTCGAGGAACGCCGGATCGCGGTCGAGCCGGCGCGCCGCCGCCTCGATGTCGGGCCGCACCAGCTCGTCGAAGCGGCGGAGCGCGACCGCATCGCCCTGGGCGACAGACCAGGCCAGGAACAGGTCGTCGGCATGCTCAGGGCGGGCGCCGCGCTCGCGGCACGCTCGTTCATGCGCGGCGAAACCCGCCCGGTCGTTGCGAACGGTCACGCGGGGCGACGGTACCACGTCGCCGCCCAGCGGCGCGCTGACAGGAACCGGCCAGTCCGTCCACGGGCGCGTCACCGCGCCGGTCGTGGGCGGCCGCGCGCGATGCGTCCCATGCGCCCGGGAGCGCGCCCGTTCACCCCGGGTCCGGGCACGGCTCGCAACATCTGCCAAAATCGGAATCCGCGGGCTGTCCCTCGGGGGGCGGGGGGGCGGTTTTTCAAAATCTGGCAGTCGCAGGGTATGTGGGCGTGTGAGCCGACCGCGACTGGCGCCGGGCGCGGCCGCGCGGGCGCACGGCGGGCGCGGTCGGCTCAAGCGCCGGTGGGCGGCCGCGACTCGCGCAGCGCCGGCACCGCCGCGGCCGTCCACGGGCGCGTCACGTCCACAGGCCCGCACCGCGCACCTCGCTTTGGCCCTTGACACGACCCAGCTATTATGGCAGATATTTTGTACCATGCGTCCAACGGGGGAGAAGCCCGCGCCAGACCAGCTCGACTTCGGCTTCCGCACGCCGCCGCGGCGGCGCGCGAAGCGCCTCGGCCGACCGCCGAAGCAGGGCGCCGGTGTACCTCACCTCCCCCGCTCGGTCCACGCGCGCTTTCCGCTGCACGTCACCCTGCGCGCGCGGCCCCACGTCTGGCAGCTCCGCAGCCGGCGCTGCTTTCGCGTCCTCGACAGCGCGTTCCGCGCCGCCGCGGCGCGATTCGACACGCGCATCGCCCAGTTCTCCGTGCAGGGAAACCACATCCATCTCGTCGTCGAGACGCGCGACGCCCGCGCGCTCGCCCGCGCGGTCCAGGGCATGGCCATCCGCATGGCCAAGGGCCTCAATCGCGTCATGGGACGCAAGGGCACGGTGTTCGCCGACCGCTACCACTCGCGCCCGCTGCGCACGCCGACGGAGGTGCGCCGGGTGCTGGTCTATGTGCTATGCAACGCGCGGAAGCACCTGGCCGCGCTGGGGTATCGGTTGTCGCCCCAGTACCTGGATGAGTACTCCTCGGCAGCGTGGTTCACCGGCTGGACGACTCCGCCGACGCCGCAGGCCGGGGATCCTCCGATTGCTCCGCCGCAGACCTGGCTCCTCGCCACGGGTTGGCGCGAGCGCGGCGGCGGCCCCATCCGCCGCGACGAGATGCCTACGAGCGAAACGTAGCGCGGGACCGCGCCGAAGGCGCGGAAACCCCGCTATTCTCTGTTCTCCCCGGGGGACCGCGCCGAAGGCGCGGGAACCCCGCTATTCTCCGTTCTCCGCGGGGGACCGCGCCGAAGGCGCGACGGCTGCGGCCGGCGAGGGCCCGAAGACGGCCATTGCGAGCATCCCGCTCCTGGTGACTAGTCGCAGTCCTCGCGATCCCCTTCGTCGCCCGAGAAGATCGCCAACGGCACCGCGTCGCCCATGGCGGCGTAGCCGGCGTCATTGGGGTGCAGGTGGTCTCCGCTGTCGAACGCCGGGTCGAGACGGGTCGGGTTCTGGGGATCGCGCGTCGCCGCGTCGAAGTCGATCACGGCGTCGAACGCGCCGCTGGTGCGAATCCAGTGATTGACCGCCTCTCGCTTCACCTCCGCGGCCGCATCCTGGTAGAACGCCCCGACGAACGCGAGCAGCGTCCCGCCGAAGATGCGGATGCCCTGGGCATGCGCCCGCGCGATGAGTTGCTTGTATCCGGCAATGATGGCGTCGGCGCTGACGTTGGTAAGCAGCACGCTGGGCGGGAAAACGCCCGCGGCGATCTGCGAGAAGCCGATGTCGTTGATGCCTTCGAGCAGGATGATGTCGCGGGCGCCCGGGACGACCAGCGCCTCCGAATCGAAGCGCGACTGCGCGTTCGGGCCGATCTCGTCGTTGAGCACGCGGTTGCCGCTGATCGCCATGTCGACGACCGACAGGCGGACGTGCCGCGCGATCAGCCGGCGGGCGAGGACGTCGGGCCAGCGGGCGTTGGCGTCGGTGGTGGAGTTGAAGCCCTCGGTGATGGAGTCGCCGAACGCCACGACCGTCCCCTCGTCGCGCGCGCGCACGTCCACGCCGGCGAGGAAGAACCACGACGTGAACGTGCTCATCGGCGCCAGCGTCGCGCTGCCGGTGAAGTTGCCGGCGCCCGACAGGAACGACGTCTGGTGGGACAGCGTGAGCTGCGTCGTACCGGGCGTCGCGTTCGCCAGGAAGACGCTGATCGCCAGATCGGACTCCGCGCCGACGCGCAGCGACACCGCATCGCTCGCCGCCGTCGCGTGCGGCGGGATCGTGATGGAGGTTGCCCCGCCGAACGTCAGCGGTCTCAACGTCCCCGCGACGACGTCGGCGCCCAACTGTCGGATCCCGACGCTGGCGGCGTCGATCGTCAGCGGCACGGAGCCGATCGCGTTGGAGAACCGCACCCGGACCGCGCGCCCGGCGATCGACGTGTGCACGATCTGCCGCAGGGTCTGGTTCTGGAACATCGGCGCCGGCGCGAACAACGGCGCCTGCACCGCGGCCCCCCACGTCGCCACCCAGCATCGACCCCCGTCGTCGCCTCGCGCCACGGATGCGAGAAAGAGCGCGGCGACCGCGAACGTCAGCCCGAACGGATGTCTGCGCATGGTTGCCTCCTTCGACAGGCCCCCCTTTCGCCGGAGGTCTTCTGGGCACGAAGGCGGCTCGCGTCAAGCGATTCTGCGTGGCGGAAAGAAGGTTGTGGAAAGGGTGCGGCCGATCACGCCCGGCCGCGCGCGCCGCGCTTGGTGCCGGGCTTGGTCGCGTCGGCGCCGCGCTTCGGCCGCGCCGCCGGCTCCTCCGACACGAGCTTGAAGTCGATGCGCCGGCGCGCGACGGACACGTCCTCGACCTTCACCCGCACCGCGTCGCCGAGCGCGAACTTCCGCCCGCTGCGCCGGCCGGTGACGCGCAGGCCGCCTTCATCCACCTCGAAACTGTCGCCGAGCGAGTCGAGGCGGATCATCCCCTCGACGAACGGCTCCGCGCACTCGACGAACAGGCCGAAGTTGGTGACGCCGGTGATCGTCCCGGCCAGCACCTCGCCGACGCGGTCGCGCATGAGCACGGCGCGGTAGATGTCGACCACCTCGCGCTCGGCCTCGACGGCGCGGCGCTCGTGCTGCGAGCTCTCCGCCGCCAGCGCCGCCAGCGTCGGGCGCGCCGGCGAGGGCGGATGGGACCCGCCGCCCGAGGCCAGGCCCTCCCGGCGGAGGTGCACCTTGAGCAGGCGGTGCACGATGAGATCGGGGTAGCGGCGGATCGGCGAGGTGAAATGCACGTACGCCGGCGACGCCAGACCGAAGTGCCCCACGTTCACCACGTCGTAGACCGCCTGCCGCAGCGAGCGCAGGACGAGGTACGACACCGGCCGCTCGTAGGGCTTGCCCGCGAGCGACGCGAGCAGCGCCTGGACGCCCTTGGGCGAGCGCGCCGCCCCCACGTCGAAGCGGAGGCCGTAGCTGTCGGCCACTTGGGCGAGCGTCTCCAGCCGCTCCTCCGACGGGGGCTCGTGGACGCGCCAGATCGCGTCCAGGCCGCGCTCGGCGAACAGCTCCGCCACCGCCTCGTTGGCGGCGAGCATGAACTCTTCGACCAGCTGGTAAGCCTCGCGCACCTCGGGCGTCGACTTGGACCGGCGCACGTCGCGCACCAGGCGCGCGTCATCCTCGTCGAGGATCACCGCCGGCTCCGCCAGCTCCAGCTCGAGCGCGCCGCGCTCGCGCCGCCGCGCCCGCATCTTGCGCGCCAGCGCCTGCATGCGCTCGAGCGGGTCCGCCCACTCCTGGTAGCGCGCGCGCGCGCCGCGGAAATCGCCCGCCAGCGCCGCCGCCACCCCGGGGTAGTCGAGCCGCGCGCGCGAGCGGATCACCGCCGCGCAGAACGACCGGTCGTGGATGGCGCCCTCGGCGTCCACGTCCATGCGCACCACCATCGCCAATCGGTCGACCTCCGGCTTGAGCGAGCACATCTCCGCCGACAGCTCGTGGGGCAGCATCGGGATCGCCCGGTCGGGCAGATAGACCGAGCAGCCGCGGATGCGCGCCTCGCGGTCGAGCGCGCTCCCCGGGCGCACGTAGTGCGACACGTCGGCGATGGCGACCCACAGCCGCCAGCCGGCGCCGCGCTCCTCCAGGCACACCGCGTCGTCGAAGTCGCGCGCCGTCTCGGGGTCGATGCTGGCGAACGGGCGATCGCGCAGGTCGATGCGGTCGACCAGATCCTCCGCGCGGAGCTCGGTGGGCGTACGCTTGGCCGCGTCGAGCGCGTCCTCGGGGAACTCGTCGGGGATGTCGGCGCAGGCGATCACCTTCGCCACCTCGGTGCGCGGGTCGCCGTCCTCCCCCAGGATGCGCAGCGCGCGCGCCGCCGCGGGCGCATCGTAGCGCGTGATCTCGGCGACCACGCTCTCCCCCTCGCGCAGGGGCAGCCCGGCGGCGTCGAGGGCGAGCCGGCCGTAGGTCGACACCACGCGCGGGTCGTCAGGCTCGAGCGCGAACGCGTTGCCGGCGCGGCGCACGCGCCCGGTCAGCTTGGCGCGGCCGCGCTCGATCACCTCCTCGACCTTCCCCTCCGTGCCCTTGTAGCCGAGCCAGGTCGACAGGCGCACGCGGTCGCCGTCGAGCGCGCCGCCGCGGAAGCGCGCGGGCACGAATACGTCGTCGGCGCCGTCGTCGCGCTCGACGAAGCCGAAGCCGGCCGGGTGGACGCGGATGCGCCCGACGACGCCGGCGGGCGCGGCGGCGGTCTGCCCGGGCAGGCGGAAGCGTCCGCCCGGGGCCTTCTCCACGCCGCCGGCGGAGACGAGCTCGGCGACGAGCTTGCGCAGGCGGTGGCGGGTCTTGGCGTCGAGCTCGAGCCTGCCGACGAGCTCTTCCATCGTTGCCGGGCCGCGCCCCAGCGCGGCCACGATCTTGTCGTTATCGAGAGTCATGGTTTGAATGCGCGCAATGCTCCGTCGTCGCCGGCGACGAGCAGCGTGCCGTCCGAAGATATGTAAGGCGAGGCGTCCACGTCGGCGTCGAAGGCGATCGACCAGCGCAGCCTACCGTCCGGCTCGAGGCAATAGAGGCGATCGTCCTGCGAGCCTACCAGAACGGCGCCGCCGTCGGCCACGATTGGCGAGCCGTGGATGCGCATGGCGGCGGCGAACCGCCACGCCACGGTGCCGTCGGGCCGGACGGCGTAAAGGAACTTGTCGTAGGAGCCGACGTAGATCGTCCCGTCGGGGCCGATGGCCGGCGACGAGCGCACGTCGGACAGCGTGACGACCGCCCACTTGAGGCGGCCGTCGGGCGTCAGCGCGTAGAGTTTGTGATCGTCGGCGCCGAAGTAGATCGTCCCGTCGTCGCCGATCGCCGGGCTGGACTCGATGTCGTCGTCGATCCGGAACTCCCATTTCTTGGCGCCGTCGGCGCCGACGGCGTAGAACGTGTCGTCCTGGCTGCCGGCGTAGACGGTGCCGTCCTCGGCCAGCGCCGGCGCGGTGGGGACGTGCTCCGTGGTGGCGAGCTTCCAGCGCAGCGTGCCGTCGGGCCACACCGCGTAGATCCCGTCGGCGCCGAAGTAGATCGTCCCGTCGGGCCCGATCGTCGGGCCGCCGTCGACGTCGCAGCGGACGCCCTCCGGCCCGGTGCCGACGGCCGGCTCGCACGCGCCGGCGCGGAACCGCCATTTCTCCCTGCCCGCGGCGTCGAGCGCATAGAGGTGGTCGTCGTCGGAGCCGAAGTAGATCGTGCCGTCCTCGGCGACCGCCGGCGCCGACCAGATGCGGTCCTTGGCGGTGAACGTCCAGCGCACGGTGCCGTCGGGGGCGACGGCATAGAGCTTGCCGTCGTGCCCGCCGATGTAGATCGTCCCGTCGGGGCCGGGGACGGGCGAGGCGGTGATCGCGCCGCCGGTCGCGACCGACCACGCCCGCGCCGGCGGCTTCGCCGGAGCGGCGCCGGGGACGCGGCCGAGATGGCGCGGCCCGCCGCGCGCCATGGCGTAGGGCGGCGGCCCGGGCGGACGCGGGGGCGGGCCCGCGTCGGGCTGGGGCGGCGCGGGTGGCGGCGGCTCGACGCACGTGCCCGCCTCGCAGACGCGCGCGCCCTTGCAGTCGACGTCCTTCCCGCAGGGGGCGGCGCGCGGGGGCGCCGTCTCCTGGCTCTGTCCCGCGCAGGCGGCGATCGCCGCGCTAAGCGCGAGGCATCTCGCCGTCGAACTGTTCGGCGAGCTTCTCGAAATACTTCCTCGTTTCCTCGAGGACACCGGGATCCTGATCGGGGTACATGCGGATTCCGACCGGACCACCCGGCTCGGTCGTCACCGGCCCGACGGGAAGGCCCCCGACGATCCCCGTCTGTTCGTGATAGAGCAATGCCAGTACTTCGGCGACCGTTTCGGGGACCAGGAACGTGCGCCGTCCCAGCTCGGGACGGCCGTCCTTGAACCCTTCCACGAGCTTCGCCATTCTAAGCCGCCACATTTTTTCACCTGCCTACACTCCTGTCAAACAAACCCCGAAATCGGCTAGATTTTCGGGCGTGACGAGCCTCCAAGTTCCCTTGGCCTACGAGGGGCGCGGGACGAGCGGCCCGCCCCTCCTTCTGATCCACGGCTTCCCGCTCGATCGGAGCATGTGGTCCGGCCAGCTGGAGGGGCTCGCCCCGCATGCGCGGGTGGTCGCGGTCGACCTCAGCGGGTTCGGCACCTCGCCCGCACGGCCGGACGATACGCCGTTCACCGTAGAGGAAATGGCGGAGCAGGTCCTCGCGCTCGCGGACGCGCTCGGCTTCGACCGCTTCGTGGCGGGCGGCCTGTCCATGGGCGGCTACGTGGTGTTCGCGCTCCTCCGGCTCGCGCCCGAGCGCATCGCCGGCGTGCTCCTGTGCGACACGCGCGCCGAGCCCGACGCGCCCGAGACGCGCAAGCAGCGGCTCGCCGACGCCGAGAAGGTGCTCGCGCAGGGGACGGGTTTTCTCGTCGAGCGCAGCGTGCGCGGGCTCCTGTCGGCCGACACGCAGGTGCGCCGGCGCGACCTCGCCGTCGCGGTGGAGGTCATGGTGCGGCGCGCCTCGGCCGCGGGCGTCGCCCAGACGCTGCGCGGGCTGGCCGAGCGGCCCGACGCGCGCCCCGAGCTGCGCGACATCGCCGTGCCAACGCTCGTCGTCGTCGGCGCCGACGACAGCGTCACCCCGCCGGCGAGCTGCCAGGCGATGGCGGCGTTGATCCCGGGCGCCGAGCTGGCGGTCATCGCCGGGGCCGGGCACGTGGCGCCGTTCGAGGCGGTCGAGCCGACGAACGTGCTCGTGCGCAAGCTCCTGCGGCGCGTCGACGCGGCTGCGATCACCGCCGCGCCGCCGGCGCCGCTGTCGCCGGCGCGCCTCGCCGCCCGCGCCGCGGAGGCCGACTACGAGCTCGACGAGCCGACCATCGCCAACCCGCCGGGCCCGCGCAAGCGCTGAGAGACGTGAAGGATTCGTGCCGCGCTCCGCGCGTCGCGACCTTCACGTTCAGGCGTCAGGCCTCAGACGTCAGGCCTCCGAGGCTGCCCTTTCCACTCGCTGAGCCCACGTTACTTTTCGCATCGATGTCGCCCGACTAGCTGCGCCGCGGCCTTCACGCATGAGCCTGAAGCCTGAGGCCTGAGGCCTGAGATCACTCGACCGCGATCCGCCCCGCCACGCCCGCCTCGAGCGCGCCGATCTCCGCCGCCGCCACGCCGCGGCGCGCGAACGCCTCGGCCAGCTCGCCGCGGCGCGCCGCCGGCACCGCGACGAGCAGGCCGCCAGATGTCTGCGCGTCGTGGAGGAGCGCCTGCAGCGTCGCATCCACGCCGGCGCCGAAGGCCACCCAGCGCTCGAACTGCTGGGCGTTGCGTCGCGAGCCGCCGGGGATGACGCCCGCGCCGGCCAGGGCGCGCGCCCCGGGAAGCAGCGGCACCGCCGAGGCCGTCACCCGCGCCGACACCCCCGAGGCGTGCGCGACCTCGTGGAGATGCCCGAGCAGGCCGAACCCGGTCACGTCCGTCGCCGCGTGTACGCCCACCTCGATCATTGCGTCCGCCGCGTCGCGGTTCAGCGCCGCCATCGACGCCACCGCGGCGGCCACGTCGGCGGGCGCCGACCGCTCCGCCTTGACGCCCTGCGCGACGACCCCCGTCCCGATCGGCTTGGTGAGGAACAGGACGTCGCCCGGCCGCGCCGTCGAGTTCTTCACGACGCGCGCCGGGTCGACCGCGCCGATCACGCTGAGCCCGTACTTCGGCTCCGGGTCGTCGATGGAGTGTCCGCCGACGATGGCGATGCCCGCCTCGCCCGCCTTGGCGGCGCCGCCGCGGAGGATCGACTCGAGCACCTCGAGCGGCAGCTTCTTCACGGGAAAGCCGACGATCGACAGGGCGAACAGCGGCCGCGCCCCCATCGCGTAGACGTCGGACAGCGCGTTCGCCGCGGCGATCTGCCCGAAATCGAACGGGTCGTCGACGATGGGGGTGAACACGTCGACCGTCGCCACCAGGGCGGTGTCGCCCAGGCGGTACACGGCCGCATCATCGCTGGTGTCGAACCCGACGAGGACGTTGGGGTCGGCGATCGGCGGCAACTTGCTCAGGACCTGCCCGAGGTCCTCCGATGAGATCTTGCAGGCTCAACCACCGCCGTGGGAGAGCGTCGTCAACCGCGGGAAGTCGCGCATCAAGGGGTTGTTAGCACGCTCATCGCCCCGATGCGCGACCAATTGCGGTCGCCTCGGGCACCTCGACGAGGCGCCCGGTCTCCACCTGGTAGATGTAGCCGTAGATGGGGATGTCGCGCGGGACGAGCGGATGGTTGCGGATGCGCTCGACGTCGGTCGCGACGCTCTGGGGCTGGTCGCGGATGGTGAGCCAGTCGATGAAGTCGCCCTGGCGCGAGCCGGGCCCCTCGCCGCCGTCGCGCCACTTGACGCCGTCGTGGGTGGACGTCTTCAGGCTCGACGCGAGGAGGTCGCGCATGACCTCGTCGGAGAACAGCTCCATGCCGCAGTTCGAGTGGTGGATGACGAACCACTCGCGCGTGCCCAGCAGCTTGTACGAGATGACGAGCGAGCGGATCGCGTCGTCGCTGGCGCGCCCGCCCGCGTTGCGGATGACGTGGGCGTCCCCCTCGCGCAGGCCGGCGAGCTTGGCCGGGTCGATGCGCGCGTCCATGCAGGTGAGGAAGGCGAACCGGCGCGCCGGCGGCAGCGCCAGCTTGCCCTTGTCGCCGAAGTCGGCTGCGTAGCGAGCGTTGGCTTCGAGGACTTCTGCCAGGATCTTGCTCATGGCGAACCTCCGTTATCTCGACAAGCATCCGATATAACGGAGGACAGTCAAGGGCGACGAAAAGCCAATTGTTACTTGCCCTTGAAGACCGCGGCGCGCCGCTCGAGGAACGACATCAGCCCCTCGCGCGCGTCCTCGGATCCCATCATCCCGAGCAGGGCGGGAATCAGCGCGCGCGCCGCGGCGTCCTCCACGAGGGCCCGCCGCGCCGAGCGGATCGTCTCCTTGACCCCGAGCGGCGCCTGCGCGGCGATGGTCTCGGCGATGCGGATCGCGCGGGCGAGCTCCTGCCCGGGCGCGGTCACCTCCTGGACGAGGCCGATGCGGTGCGCCTCGCGCGCGTCGAACTCGTCTCCGGTGAGCAGCCAGCGCATCGCGTTGCCCCACCCCGCCGTCGCCGGGAGGCGCCAGGTCGCGCCGCCGAACGGAAAGATGCCGCGCTTGATCTCGATCTGGGCGAAGCGCGCGTCGTCGGCGGCGACGACCACGTCCTGCGCCAGCGCCAGCTCGATCCCCAGGGTGAGGCAGCGGCCGCGGATCGCCATGACGACGGGCTTCTCGCGCTGCCGCCCGTGCACCCCCCAGGGATCGACCTTGCCCTCGAGAATGAGGCCCTTGCCCCCCGCGATCTGCGGCGCGACCTCGGCGAGGTCCAGCCCGCCGGTGAAGTGCTCGCCGTGCGCGAACAGCACGCCGCAGCGGGCGTCGCCCTCCTCCAGCGCGGTGTACGCTTCCGCGAGCTCGCGCAGCATGCGCGTGTCGAACGCGTTGCGCTTGTCCGGGCGGTTGAGCCCCATGAGCCACAGCGGTCCGCGCGCCTCCGTGGTGATCCTCGGTGTGTCCGTCATGCGGGAATGTTAATCGGCGGCGAGCCGGAAGCCCACCCCGCGCACGGTGACTATGAGGTGCGGGTCGCGGATCTTGCGGCGCAGGCGCTGGACGAGGTTGTCGATGGCGCGCGGTCCCACGGTTCGCGCCTCGCTCCCCCAGGCGCGCTCGCCCAGCTCGTCGCGCGCGATGGCGCGGCCGCCCTCCACGACCAGCGCCTCCATGACGCGACGCTCGAGACGCGTCAAGGACACGCGCCGCCCGCCCACCACGACCTCCTGCGACGCGCGATCGAGGACCACGCGGCCGAACCGGACCGGCTGGACGCCGCGGTGCGCCGGCGTGCGCACCCGCCGTACGAGCGCGCGCAGCCGCGCCGAGATCTCGCGCGGCGACCCCCGGCCCGCCACGAAATCGTCGAATCCGGCGCTGAGCGCCCGCTCGCTGTCCGCCCCCGTTCCCTCGGGAGCGCAGCCGAGGATCGGCCCCCTGCCCCGCCCGCGCACCGCGCGCTCGAGCACGTCGGCGCCGGCGCCCGCCGGGAGCCACGCCAGCGCGACGTCCCCGGACGCCCCCACCACGAACGCGTCGCGCGCGAGCTGGGCGACGACCGCGTCCGGCGCCGGCGCGCCGGCGACCACGACCAGCGCGACCCGGGTGGGCCCGGCGTCCTCGTCCGCAGATGCCATCACGCGGGGACCGTAGCGCCGGCGCGTGACGGATTCGCAACCTGATTGTGATGTTCCGGTGACGGATGTGTGACGCGGCTACTTGACGGTGAAGCTGACCTCGCCGAGCGTGCCGCCGTCGCCGCCCAGGATCTCGACGGTGTAGCTGCCGGCCTTGACCACGCGGCGGGAGTTGGTGACCCAGATCTTGGCGCGCACCGGCAGCTCGGTCGACCACTCCTCCTTGCCGTCGAGCTTCCACACGTGCTTGAACTCGGTCGCCTCGCCCACCGGCTCGTGCTTCTCCACGCCCTTGGCCGCCTTGACCTCCACCGTGGCGGCGAAGGCCGCGCCCGTCGAGGTCGACGACGCGAAGCACAGCGCCGCCACGATCCACGCGATTCGTCTCGTCATCTACTGTCCTCCTCCCTCTGCGGGCCGCATTGTACGCTACACGGGTGCGACTCTGCCTGCTCGCGATCGTCTGCGCCTGCGGCGCCACTCCGCGCGAGATCGACCGCGCCGTGGTCCGTCGCGCTCCCGTCGTCGACCGTCACGCCCAGCTGTGGGCGCAGGCGCGCGCCGCGTGGGACCGCCGCGAGGAGGAAGCCGGCCTCCGCGAGGCCATCGCGCGCTGGCGCGACGTCGTGGAGCTTCGCGACGACGATCACGAGGCCTACGCCATGCTGGCGCGCGCGTACTTCTTCCTCGGAGACGGCTTCCTCGTGTTCGACGAGACGCGCAAGGACGAGCTCACCGACGCGTTCGAGCAGGGCGTGGTCTACGCCGATCGCGGGCTGCGCGCGCTCGTTCCGGCCTACGAGAAGCGCCGGCGCGCCGGCCAGAACGCCGACGAGGCGATCGCCGGGCCGGGGCTGGGGCTAGGGCGCGACGCCGTCCCCCTGCTCTACTGGTACGCGCAGGACCTGCTCCGCTGGGCGCACGCGCGGGGGCGATTCACGCTCATGAACACCTACAAGAGCGCCCATCGCGTCATGAGCGTGGTGGAGCGGCTCGACCCGGACTACTTCTACGGCGGGCCGGACCGCTATTTCGGCGCGTTCCTCGCGGGCGCGCCTGGCATCGCGGGCGGCGACATGGGCGACGCGCGCGCCCGCTTCGACGCGAGCCTCCGCCGCGCGCCCGCGTTTTTCGAGACGCGCATCCTCCTCGCCGAGCTCCTCGCCGTGAAGACGCACGACAAGGCGCTCTACGTGTCGTCGCTGCGCTATGTGCTCGATACGCCCGTCGATGTGCTCCCCGAGATCGTCCCCGAGCAGGCGAAGGCCAAGAAGAAGGCCGAGGGCCTGCTCAAACGAACGGAGGAGCGCTTCTGACCGGCCGCGAAGTATGCTAGATGTGGGACGTTCGGGGGTTTTCGGATGATCATCTTTCAGCCGGGTGACGTGTTCGCGGGGCGCTACCGCCTCGAGGAGCGCATCGGCCAGGGAGGGATGGGGACGGTGTGGCGCGCGACCCAGCTCGCGCTGTCCCGCGAGGTCGCCATCAAGCTCATCCTGCCCACCGCGACCGACGACGTGCGCTACCGCCGCATGTTCATCGACGAGGCGCAGCTCAGCGCGCGCCTCGTCCACCCCAACATCGTCCCCGTCGTCGACTACGGCGAGGAAGGGGAGCTTCTGTGGCTGGTGCAGCAGTTCATCCGCGGCCAGGACCTGGGCAAGGTGCTGGCGCGCATCGGGTCGGGCCTGCCCCCGCCGCTGGCGCTCCACGTGACGACGCAGGTGCTCTACGGCCTGTCGTGCGCGCACGAGAACTTCGTCATCCACCGCGACATCAAGCCGGGGAACGTGCTCGTGTCCCACGACGGCAACGTGCTCCTCACCGACTTCGGCATCGCCAAGGTGTTCTCGGGCTCGCCGTCGATCTCCACGGTGATCAAGGGGAGCCCGGGGTACATGGCGCCGGAGGTCCTGCGCGGCGAGGCCGCGGTGCCGGCGACGGATCTGTTCGCGATCGGCGCGCTGCTGTGGGAGTGCCTGACCGGCGCGAACCTGTTCGCCCACGGCATGCAGGACCGCGAGCAGGTCTACCTCGCCACGCTCCACAACCCGGTGCCGCCGCTGGCGGCCGTGGGCGTCGCCGCGCCGCCCGGGCTCGACGACGTCCTCCAGCGCCTGATGGCCAAGGCCGTCGCCGACCGCTACCAGACCGCGACCGCGGCGATCGACGACCTCCTCGCGATCGCGGCGCCGTTCGCGCGCCAGGCCACGCCCAAGGGCCTGCGCCAGTTCGTGAGCGCCTACGCGGAGCCTCCGCCGCGGCCGCCGACTCCGTCGCCCGAGGCGGCGACCGACCGCGCCAAGGGGCTGCAGCAGCTCGCGATGTCCACGCGGACGTCGGCGCTGAGCGGGCAGGTGCTGTCGGTGCCGACGGCGGCGCGACGGCGGCTGCGCTGGTGGCTCGTGGCGGCCGGGCTGGCGGTCGCCGGGGGCGCCGCCGGCGCCGTGGTGGCCCTGCGGGGGCGAGCGCACGAGACGCCGGCGCCCGCGCCGCCCGCCGCGGCGGCGCCGGCGCGGATGGAGCCGGTGCCGGCGGCGCCGCCGACCGGGAGGCTGACGGTGAAGGTGGAGCCCGCCGACGCGAAGATCTACGTCGACGACGTTCCGTCGCCGGCAATCGTGGACAAGCTCGCGCTCGGCAAGGAGGTCGTCGTCCGGCTGGAGAAGGAGGGATATCTGCCCTTCGTGGACAAGGTCACCATCGCGCGCGAGACGACGGTGGCGGCGGGGCTCCGGCCGATTCCGCAAGAAAAACCGCCGGAAGCGACGCCCGCGGCCGAGGCCGAGAAAAAACCGGATCACAAGGCAACCGGCAAGCGGCGGCCGCCGATAACCAAGGGAAAGGGGACGACGCCCGCGCCGGCGCAGCCGAGCCCGGCCTCGGCCGTCCCCGTCGAGGAGGAGCCGCCGCCCATGATTCCGATTCCGAGTGGGGACAAGCCGAAATGAAGCGAGCGATCCTGGCCGTTTCGCTCCTGTGGTGCGCCACCGCCTCCGCCGACGACGCGCAGAAGCGGGCGAGCGAGCTCAACACCCAGGCCATGACCGCGTACGAGCTCGGCGAGTACGACAAGTCGGCCGCGCTGCTCAAGCAGGCCTACGAGGTCGTGCCCGAGCCGGACATCCTCTACAACCTCGGCCGCGCCTACCGCTCGCTCAAGCAGTACGACAAGGCGATCGACGCGTACCGCACGTACCTGCGCAAGAAGTCGGGCTCCCCCTACAAGGCCGGCGTCCAGAAGATGATCAAGGAGATGGAGGAGCTGCAGAAGGCGCAGGAGCAGTCGAACCAGAAGCCGCCGACGGAGATGGTGCCGGCGCCGCAGCCGGTCCCCGCGCCGCCGCCGGCCGCGTCGCAGCCCGAGGAGCCCTGGTACGAGGACTACATCGCCTGGAGCCTCGTCGGCGTGGGGCTGGTCGGGATCGGCGTCGGCACGGGCATGCACGTCTCGGCGAACGGCCTCGAGGGCGACCTCGCGACGGCGCCGGAGACGGACAAGCAGGCGATCCGCGACACGATCAACTCGCGCCGGACGATCGGGACGGTGGGGCTCATCGCGGGCGGGGCGCTGCTCGTCGGCGGCATCGTGAAGTTCGTGCTGACCGGCACCCACGGCAACCCCGAGCCCACGCACGCGGAGATCCTGGTCGGCGCCGGCTTCATCGGCGTCGCCGGTCGCTTCTGATGCAGATCATCATCCACAAGGGAGCCAACGTCCCGATCAAGCTGTGGGCCCGCCCCGAGGAGGTGGAGTCGGCGGCGCTCGACCAGCTGCGGGCCGTGGCGGCGCTGCCGTGGGTGGCGCACCACGTCGCGGTCATGCCCGACGTGCACGTGGGCAAGGGCGCGACCGTCGGATCGGTGGTGGCGATGCGCGGCGCGGTCGCCCCGGCGGCGGTGGGCGTGGACATCGGCTGCGGCATGGCGGCAGTGCGCACCAGCCTCGACGCCGACCGCCTCCCCGACAACCTCAAGAAGGTGCGCGCGCGCATCGAGGCGGCGATCCCGGTCGGCTTCGACGCGCACGACGCGCCGGCGTGGGGCGCGGCTGACGCCGCGACCCAGGCCGCGGCGAAGGGGCTCATGGACCGCTTCGGCGAGCTCACGCCCGAGGTGCAGCGGAACGCGACGAAGGCGGCGCGGCAGCTCGGCACGCTGGGCGGCGGGAACCATTTCATCGAGCTGTGCCTCGACACCGTCGGGCGGGTGTGGCTGATGCTCCACTCCGGCAGCCGCAACGTGGGCAAGGAGCTCGCGGAGATCCACATGGCGCGCGCGCGCCGGCTCGAGCACAATCAGGCGCTGCGCGACCGCGATCTCGCGGTGTTCCTCGCCGGCACGCCGGAGATGGATGCGTACCGCCGCGACCTCTACTGGGCGCAGGAGTACGCGCGGGTGAACCGCGCCATCATGCTGGCGCTCTACCAGGACGTGCTGCGCGGTTTCTGGCCGGGCATCGCCTTCGAGGACGCGGTCTACTGCCACCACAACTACGTCGCCGAAGAGACGCATTTCGGCGAGCTGCTGTTCGTCACGCGCAAGGGCGCCATCCGCGCCGGCGTGGGGGAGATGGGCATCATCCCCGGGTCGATGGGGACCAAGAGCTACATCGTCCGCGGCCGCGGCAACCCCCAGGCGTTCGAGAGCGCGTCGCACGGCGCCGGGCGGCGGATGAGCCGCGGCAAGGCCAAGGCCAAGTTCACCGTCGAGGATCTGCGCGCGCAGACCGCAGGGGTGGAGTGCCGCAAGGACGCGGGCGTGCTCGACGAGATCCCCGGCGCCTACAAGAAGATCGACGACGTCATGGCCGCGCAGGAGGATCTGGTCGAGATCGTCGCCGAGCTGAAGCAGGTCCTATGCGTGAAGGGCTGACTATTGCTTCGGCGCCGGCGGGACGACGGCCATCGGCAGCGCCGTCGGCTGGCCCTTCTCCTTGTAGACGACGCCGGCCTTCATGACGAAGCTCACGCGCTCGAGCTCCGTCGGGTCGCGCAGGGGATCGCCGTCGACGGCGACCAAGTCGGCGTGCTTGCCCGCGGCGACGACGCCCACGTCGCTCTTGGCGCATGTCTTGGCCTGGGGACGGCAGAACGGGTCGAGCAGCGCTCCCGCCACCGACGTCGCCGACTGGATCGCCGACATGGGCGACATCCCGGCGCCGACCATCACCGCGAACTCCTTGGCGGCGTTGTCCTCCCACGGGAACGCGCCGGCGTCGGTGCCGAAGGCGATCTTCACGCCGCGCGCGGACTGCCGGCGGATCGCCGCCGCCTCGATCTCGGACAGCCGCGCCCACGGGCCGCGCGACGGCGGGCCGTGCTTGGTGATGTAGACGCCCACGTACATCGTCGGGCACCACACGACGCCCTGGCGCACCATGCGATCGGCGAGTTCGTCGGTCATGCCGTGGCCGTGCTCGATCGAGTCGACGCCGGCGCGGAGCGCCGCGTCGATGCCGTCCCAGCCGATGGCGTGCGCGGCGACCTTGCGGCCCAGGCGGTGCGCCTCGTCGACGAGCGCCTTGGCCTCCTCGGGCGTGAAGTTCGCCGTGCTGCGGACGGGCCGCTCGCGCACGCCCGTCTCGTAGTAGGCGTGGTCGGAGTAGTACTTGATCCAGTCGGCCCCGTACTTCACCTGCTCGCGCACGGCGCGGCGGACGCCGTCGGGGCCGTCGGCAACCTGCACGCCGACGGGGACGTTGACCTCCCAGGAGTAGCCGAGGAGCGGGTACATCCCCGTCGGCGCCAGGGCGCGGGTGGCGACCGTGAGGCGCGGGCCGGGCACGATGCCCCGCTCGATCGCGCGCTTGACGTCGACGTCGGCGTACATCGCGCCCTCGGTCTCGAGGTCGCGAAGGCTCGTGAACCCGTGCAGCAGCGCCAGGCGCGCCGACGCGACCGCGCGGATGGCGCGGAACGCGGTCGTCTGCTCGAGGAGCTGCGCGTCGTAGAACCCGGGCGTGACGTCGTCCTCGAGGAACAGGTGGGTGTGGGCGTCGATCAGGCCGGGGAGGAGCGTCGCGCCGCCGAGATCGAGCACGCGGGCCGCGGGCGTCTTGCGGGCGAGCTCGTCGGCCGGACCGACGTCGGCGATGCGGGCGCCGTCGACGAGCACGGCGACGCCGTCGCGGGGCTTGGGGGAGACGCCGTCGATGAGATGCGCCGCCTTGACGAGGACGAGCGAGCCGTCGGCGCGGGCGGTCGCCGCCGCCAGAAGGCAGCCGCAGAGGAGGGACGCGCGCATGGCGCATGCTTGCACGCAGGTGGGCGCGGCGCAATCATGCAGCCGTGCCCGTGAGGCTGCACATCGGCGGCGTGGTCGCCGCGCCGGGGTGGACCGTGCTGAACGCGCAGCCCGGCCCCGCGGTCGACTGCGTCGGACCGTGCACCGATCTCGGCCGGTTCGCCGACGCGTCGGTCGACGAAATCTACGCTTCGCACGTCTACGAGCATGTGGGCTACCAGGCCGATCTGCCGCGCGCGCTCGCCGAGGCGCACCGCGTGCTCGTGCCCGGCGGCGCGCTGCGGGTGAGCGTGCCCGATCTCGAGGTGCTGGCGCGCCTCCTGCTCGCGCCCGGCGCGACGATGGCCGAGCGGTTCATGGTCATGCGGATGATGTTCGGCGGGCAGATGGACGCGTACGACTACCATCTGGTGGGCCTGACGTGGGAGTTCCTCGTCGCGTTCCTCGAGCGCGCCGGCTTCGCGCGCATCGAGCGCGTCGCCGAGCACGGGATCTTCGACGACACGAGCGCGCTCCGCGTCGGGGGGGTGCTCATCAGCCTGAACGCGGTGGCGCGGAAGCCGGGGTAGGCGGCGTCCCCTCCCCCGGACGAGGCGGCGCGGGTCCTCAAGGCCTGTGACGTTTCCGCGGAAACGCGAGTCGACGGGTTGGTCGCGGTGGCGGAGGCCGCGCTTCGCGGGGACCATCCGGATCGGCCCCGTGGAGGTCCTGGTGCACGTCAGCGCGGCGACGCTCACGGGGCGCGAGGAACAGGCCGGCATCTCCGCGGAAACGGCGCGTCGCCTGCTGTGCGACGCAGGCATCGTCCCGGTCTTGGACGGCGACGACGCGCACGGGACTCCGCTCGACGTCGGGCGCGATGGCGACGGCCTGCGTTTTTTCGACCGGAGCGGGGCCGAGCTGCCTTCCGCGGGTGCGCCTACGGCCGTGCGGATGCATCTGCCGAGCGTGCCTGTGCCTTCTCCCCCCGGGATGGCAACCCCGTCGACTACGCCGCCGCGGTCGGCTGCTTGATGTAGCAGCGCACGAAAGGCGCACGGTGAAATCGTCAGAAGGGCCGGCGGGCCACCCATGTTTGGGAGGCCGCACGCCCGTGACGCAGCCCGCGCGATTCCGACCGCGCGTAACGTGAGCCTGCTAGAACCGCCGGCCGCCGCCGCCGCCGCGACCGCCGCGGCCACCGCCGCCGCCGCCGCGGCCGCCGCCGCCGCCGTAGCCACCTCCTCCGCCGCCGCCCCGGGCACCACGCTCTTCAGCGATGTTGACCCGCAGGGTGCGGCCATCCAGATCCCGTCCATCGAGGGCAGCGATCGCTGCCTCGGCTTCGGCCGGCGAAGACATCTCGACGAACGCAAACCCCCGCGAACGCCCGGTCTCCCGGTCAGTGACGAGCTTGACCTCCGTGACATGGCGGCCGTCCTGCTCGAAGGTCGCGCGAAGTGTCGCCTCGGTCGTGTTGAATGAAAGGTTGCCGACGTAAAGCCGAGTTCCGGTAGCCATGAGTGAATGATTCTCCTAGCGGGTCCACAGCGCGAACGAGGGGAGGGACCGAACCCCTATCGGTAGGCTAACCCATAGGATACCGGGGTTTCTGTCAAGATCAATCATAATTGGCGGTTAGCGCGCGTGCCAGCGTCGACGGTGATGCCCGTCACCGTCGGGCGCGCTTGGTCCGCTTGGGGGAGGGTTGGATGTCGATGCCGAACATCGCTCCCAGGTTCGTGTCGTCATCACCTAGGACGCGCACGTCGCCGGCGGGGGCGGGCCGGCGCGACAGCCCTTCGCCGGCGCGCGCGATGAGCTCCTTCTCGTCGACCTTGCGCAGGAGGAACAGCAGCTCGGGCCGTTCGTCGAGCCGAGCGCCGATCCCGTAGAGCACGGCGGCCACGTGCTTGCACATCCGCGCCGAGTCCGGGCAGCTGCACGTGAAGTCGATGTCCGACGGCGCCGGGAACAGGCCGCGCTCCCGCGAGCACAGCCGATCCATGACGCCCTGGGCGAGCTTGCCGGCCAGGAGCTCCACCACCGAGTCGATCCGGCCGGCGCAGTCGGCGGCGATGGCGCGCCACCGGCGCGCCGTCACGGCGGCGATGTCGACGTCCGTCTCGTAGATCTCCGAGCCGCACACCAGCGCCCGCACGGCCCCCGGCTCGATCTGCAGATCGATCACCGAGCCGTTGCGCACGTACGTGCGGCCGCGCGGAAGGCGGTTCGCGTAGTCGCTGTAGGCCTCGAGGTTCGCGCACCACGCCTTGCCCCAGAACGTCTTGGCGATCGCCCGCCCCTCGACGACGATCGGCGCCACGGCGCGACCCTTCCGTCGCAGCTTGTCGACATGGCGCGCCGCCATCCGGCGGCGCTCCGCCACCGATATATACGGCCGCCACTCGAAATAGCCCCACGCCATCGCGCCTCCTCTCACGCCTCGGCGAGCGCGGACCGCAGGTCGAGCGCCACCAGCGCCAGAAGCTCCTTGTCGTCCATATCCGTGATGGTGCGCTCCGCTCCGGCCCGCAGGATCTCGCGGGCCAGCCCTTGCTTGTCCTCGATCATCCGGTCGATCCGCTCCTCCACCGTGCCCCGGCACACCAGCTTGTGCACGAGGACGTTCTTCTTCTGCCCGATGCGGAACGCGCGATCGGTCGCCTGATCCTCGACCGCCGGGTTCCACCACCGGTCGAAATGGACGACGTGGCTCGCCGCCGTGAGGTTGAGCCCGACGCCGCCCGCCTTCAACGACAGGACGAAGAACGGCACCCCCGCGTCGTCCTGGAACCGATCGCACAGCTCCTTGCGCCGGCGCAGCTCCGTGTCGCCGTGGAGGACCAGCCCCGCGCGGCCGAAGGCGGCGGCGAGGAACGCCGCCAGCGGCTCGGTCATCTCGCGGAACTGCGTGAACACGAGCGCCTTCTCCTGCTTGGCGGCGATGACCTCGGCGATCTCGCGCAGGCGCTTGAACTTGCCGCTCGCCTCGGGGTCGAACGCGCCGTCGCCGAGCCAGTGCGACGGATGGTTGCAGATCTGCTTCAGGCGCATGAGGAACGCGAGGACCACCCCGCGGCGCTGGATCCCGTCGAGCCCGGCCATCCGGCGCGCGAGCTCGTCGACGCTCGTCTGGTAGAGGGCCGCCTGCTGCTTGGTGAGCGGGCAGAACGCCCGCATCTCGGTCTTCTCCGGGAGATCGGGAATCACCGACCGGTCGGTCTTCAGGCGGCGAAGGATGTACGGCGCCACGAGGTTGCGCAGCGGCGCATACGCGTCGTGCGCGCGCTCCTCCAGCCGGCTCACCAGCGAGGCGAACTGCCGTCGCGATCCGAGGAGCCCGGGCGTCGCGAAATCGAAGATGGACCACAGATCGGTGAGGGAGTTCTCGACCGGCGTGCCGGTCAGTGCCAGGCGCGCGCGCGCGCGGACGGCCTTGGCCGCGCGCGTCTGCTTGGCGTCGGGGTTCTTGATCGCCTGCGCCTCGTCGAGGACGACCACGTTCCACTCGCGCTGGGCCATCCAGGCGACGCGCGCCAGGGTGCCGTAGCTCGTGACGACGACGTCGCAATCGGGCGGCCCGGCGTCCGCGAGCGCCGCGATCTCGCGGGAGGGCGTGACGGAAGGGTGCAGGACGAGCAGGCGCAGGCTCGGCGCGAACCGCGCCGCTTCCGCCATCCAGTTGGCGACGAGCGACGCCGGGACGACGAGCAGATGCGGCGCGCGGCTCCCGCCCTTCTTCAGGGCGAGGAAGAGGGCGAGCACCTGGAGCGTCTTGCCCAGGCCCATGTCGTCGGCGAGGCAGCCGCCCAGCCCCAGGCGGGCGAGCAGCCGCAGCCAGCGCAGCCCGGCCTGCTGGTAGGGCCGGAGCGTGCCGCGCAGGTCGCCGCGGAGATCGATGTCGGCGAGCGCGTCGGGGTGGCGGAGGCTCCGCAGCGTCTCGGCGAGCCACGGCCCCGCCGACACCGAGGTCCAGTCGCGCTCGGGCTCGGGCTCGACGGCGTCGGCCTCGGCCGCGCCGCCGGCGAGGAGGCGCAGCCCCTCGGCGAAAGTCAGCCCGTCGCGCTCCGCCTTGCGCGCGACGGATCGGAAGCGCTCGAGCACCGTCTCGAGCTCCGCCCGGTCCACCTCGACCCAGCGCCCCTTGAGCAGCACCAGCCCGTCCGTCCCCGCCAGCAGCGCCCGCAGCTCCTCGTCGGTCAACGGCTCGCCGTCGAGGGTCACGTCGACGGAGAAGTCGAGCACGGCGTCGAGGCCGAGCCCGGCCGCGGCCCGGCGTCCGACGGTCGCGCTCACCTTCGGACGCGCGGGGCGCCGCGCCGGCCACAGGTCCGGCACCCGCACCACGATCCCGCTGTCTTCGAACGCGGGGATGTCCTTGAGGAAGCGGTACGCCTCGTCGGCGCGCCAGCGCAGCGGGTGAAAGATGGCGCGCGAGCGCACCAGCCCGTCGAGGAGCGCGCTTCGTTCGGCGGCGCGCTGGACGGGCCGCAGCAGGGCGAGCAGACCGTCGCGGTTGCGCTCGCCGGCGTATTCCTCGAGCGCACGCCCGAGCGGCAAATGCTGCGCCCGCCCCCCGCGCGCGAGCCGCGCCGTGTAGGTGGCGAGGAACGCGAACGGCGCTTCCTCGTCGCGCTTGTTCTCCGCGAGGTGAAAGCACACGCGCCCGACGGTGTTCCACAGGGGGTTTTGCGCGCGCAGGTATTCCTGCACCGTGCCGGAGAACGCCGCGAGCTCGTTTCGCCAGACCGCGCCGAGCTCGATCCACATCCTCTCGAGCGCCGCCGCCGAGACGTACTCGGCGCCCGTGATGGGCGGCACCTGCTCGGCGAGGGCGAGGATGGTCTCGGCGGGAGACGGGATGTCGATGCGTCCGCGGCGCTCCTCCAGATCCGGGAGGCGGCACACCGCGGCGACGAAGCTCGCCGAGAAATTGCGGAAAAACGCGAACGCGGGGGGAAGGGCCGTGTCGACCTCGGCGGCGCCCAGCCGGTAAAGTCCCCACGCGGCGCCGCGCGCGAACGCCTCCTCGAGGCGGCGCGCGACGGCGGCCGGAAGCTCGGGCGCGCCCGGCCGTCGCTCGAGATACACGTGCCCATCGGGCGAGCTGGCCGGAACGAGAGGGTGCGCGACGACGGAGGCGGAGGCGGCGACCGTCATGGGTGTAAGACCGTAGCACGCGGGTGTGATGTGCGACGACGCCTACCGTTGACCCAGGGCTCGCTGCGGTATAGGTTCCGCCCGAACTGTTGGAGGTGGACCGTGAGACGTGCATTCTTTGTTCTCATTTGTGCGGCGGCGGCTTGCGACGGTACGACGGAGACCGATAGCGTTTCGGATGGCCTGGACACGCTCGGGGACCGGGGCGCTCCGGAGCCGCCGATGGCGGGTATCCACTGGGCGCGCGGAGAGGCTCGTCCCCCGGGGGCCGGCGGTTCGCCCAACCTCATCTACCACGGTGGACCGGTGATGACGCAGGGCGCGTACGTCGAGGCGATCTTCTGGGGCACGAGCTGGAGCGACTCCACGTTCGTCGCGGACAAGGAGACGGGCCTGGCGTCGTTCTACGGCGGCATGGGCAACTCCAAGTACGACCTGACCAACTCCGAGTACACCGATGCGACGGGCGCCGGCGTCGGCAGCGGCGTGAGCTTTGCCGGCTCGCACGTCGATCTGTCCGCGGTCCCGCGCCGCGTGGGAAGCAAGACGTCGACGATCCTCGCCAAGGCCTGCAGCACCGCCACGGTCCTGCGCACCGACGGATACTACCCGGTCTATGTCGATGCGCCCCGCGGCCACGCCGGCTTCTGCGCCTGGCACAGCGCCGGCACGTGCCCCAATGGCGTGACCATCCAGTTCGCTTTCTTCTTCAATCTCGACGGCGACCCTGGCTGCGATCCGCAGGACCCGTCCGGCCAGCACTCGCAGGGTCTGGCGGCGCTGGCGAACGTCAGCGGCCACGAGCTGTCCGAGGCGCTCACCGATCCGCACCTCAACGCGTGGTTCGACTCCAGCGGCGGCGAGAACGCGGACAAGTGCGCCTGGGCGTTCGGCACGCCGCTGCTCAGTTTCTCGAACAACACGCAGTGGAAGATCCAGGGCAACTGGTCCAATGCGGCGTTCAACGCCGGCACCGGCTATCCCAACCGCAGCGGTCAGAACGGCTGCATCGACGGCGGCAACTTCCTCTGATCTTGGTTGCGACGGGGTGCGAAAGGGGGGACTCGAACCCCCACGGAGGTGAATCCACAGGATCCTGAATCCTGCGCGTCTACCAATTCCGCCACTTTCGCGTGAACGCCGGTCAAAATGAAGGAAAGCCCAGTGGTTGTCAAGGGCTTCGCGCGAAAGGTACGCTCGTTCCCCGATGCCCGAGCCCAAACGCCGGTCGCTCCTCCAGGTGGTCGGGCCGTGGCTCGTGGCCGCCGTCATCTTCGTCTGGCTGTTCCGCATCGTGCCGTTCTCCAAGCTCGTCGAGGCGCTCGCGAACGCCCCGCTGGGCGCGTTCGTCGCGCTCACGCTGGCGTACGTCTGGGTCAACCTGTGCGCCGACACGTTCGCGACCTGGGCGACGTTCCACCGCGCGCTCCCCGAGGTCCCGCTCACCTACCGCGAAACGCTCGTCATGCGCGGCGCGACCTACCTCCTCGCGGTCGTCCACTACGGCGCCGGCCAGGGCGGCCTCGCCTACTTCCTCAACCGCCGCCATGGCGTGGAGGTCGCACGCACCGCCGGCACGGTCATGCTGGTCATGGGGGTCAATGTCGTCGTGGTCGCGATGTGCGCCTTCGTGGGCATCCTCGCCGGGGGCGCCCCCGAGGCTGCGGCGCTGCGCTGGGTCGTCCTCGCGTTCGCCGCGGGCTTCCCCGCCTACCTGCTCGTCATCGCCCTGCGCCCGCGCTTCCTCGCGCGCGTGCGGCTGCTCCAGCCGCTGTTCCAGGCGGGCCTGCGCGGGCACGCTGTCGCCATCGCGGCGCGGCTTCCCCACATGGCGGTGCTCGTCGGAGGGAACTTCGCCGCCATGCACCTGTTCGGCGTCACGCCGCCGCTGGGCAAGGCGCTGGTCCTCCTGCCGATCGTGTTCGTGCTGGCCGTCCTGCCCATCAGCCCGTCGGGGCTCGGCACGGCGCAGGCCGCCGCGGTGACGCTGTTCGCCGAGTTCGCCCACGGCGCCACGCTCGACGATCGTCGCGCCGCCGTGGCGGCGTACAGCCTCGGGTTACAGTTCCTCGCGCTCATCGTGCAGGCGGCCCTCGGCGTCGTGTTCCTCCGTCGCGCCACCCGCTGATCCCTTTACAGCCCGCGCCCCGTCGACGTACCATCGAGCGAGTATCCTGTGGCTAAACTGATCCTTATCTCGAGCGAAGATAGGCAGGAATTCGAGCTCGCCGCGTTCAACTCCATCGGCCGGCACCCCGACAACACCATCCAGGTGCTCGACCGCATCATCTCCAAGGAGCATGCGCAGATCACCCGCATGCCGGACGGGCGGTACCTCCTGCGCGACCTGGGGTCGCTGAACGGGACGTACATCCGCGGCGAGCGGATCGCCGAGCACATCCTCGCCGACGGGGACGAGATCGCCCTGGGCTCGACCCGCCTCCTGTTCGTGGACCAGAAGGTGGGCGACGTGCCGCTGCAGCGCGTCACCATCGCGCCCAGCACGTCGGACAGCCACATCCGCCACAAGGTCGCGGCCGAGTCGACCCGCGACTTCCTTCCCGAGCGGGACATGCGCGACGAGCGCGTCCTGCGCCGCGACTACGAGAAGCTGCGCATCGGCCACGAGCTGGCGAAGGCGCTGGGGGCCGAGCTCGACCTGGAGAAGCTCCTGCCCAAGATCCTCGACAAGGCGTTCGAGCTCCTGGGCGCGGACCGCGGCGTCATCCTGCTGATGAACTCCACCGGCGAGCTGGTGCCGCGCTACGTCAAGCAGCGCGACGGCAAGCAGGACAACATCGTCCTGTCCAAGACCGTGATGAACGAGGTCATCGCCCAGAAGACGGCGGTCCTGTCTTCGGACGCGATGATGGACTCGCGCTTCTCCGGCGCGCACTCGATCATCATGCAGGGCATCCGCTCGACGATGACGGTGCCGCTCCTGTTCGGCAACGAGATCCTGGGCATCATGCACCTCGACTCGCAGATCGCCGCGAACGCGTTCACTGAGAAGGACCTGCAGGTGTTCACCGGCATCGGCTCGCAGGCCGCCATCGCCATCCAGAACGCGCGTCTGGCCAAGAAGATCGAGCAGGAGGCGCAGACGCGCGTGCAGTTCCAGCGACTCATCCCGCCCAGCGTCGTCGACCAGGTCGTGTCCGGACAGCTCGTCATCGAGAAGGGCGGCAAGCTGCAGGAGGCGACGATCCTCATGGCGGACATCCGCGGCTTCACGACGATGAGCGAGAAGAAGGCGCCGCAGGAGATCGTCGCCATGTTGAACGAGTACTTCGAGGTGATGGTCGACATCCTGTTCAAGCACGAGGGGAGCCTCGACAAGTTCGTCGGCGACGAGATCATCGGGCTGTTCGGCGCGCCCATCTCCATCAAGGACCCGCCGATCAAGGCCATCACCTGCGCGCTGGAGATGCAGCGTGCGCTGCGCGAGTTCAACCGCACCCGCCTGGCCGACAACCAGGAGCCGCTGCGCATCGGCATCGGCATCAACACCGGGCAGGTCGTCACCGGCAACATCGGCTCGTCGAAGACGATGCAGTACACCGCGGTCGGCGACGCGATGAACACCTGCTCGCGCCTGGAGCACATCGCCAAACCCGGGGAGATCATCATCTCCGAGGGGACGATGCTGCGCTGCCACGACAAGATCGAGAGCGTCGCGCTCACGCCCGTCGAGGTGAAGGGCAAGCGCGACAAGCTGCGCATCTACAACGTGGTCGGGCTCAAGGGCGAGCCGCAGAATTACGATCCGACGACCTACTGACGCACGGGTGCGCGGGCGGCGGCCTGCCCTCCCATACCCGCGCCATGAGACGGCAATAGGGCAGGCTCAGCGCGGACAGGTCGATCGCCAGTGAATCGCCGAGCTCGCTGGCGGCGTAGAGCTTGGCGTCGATGAGGCGGAGATGGGCGATCGGCCCGCGCAGCCGGTGCGCCTCGAGGCGCGAACCGCCGTCGAGGTCCCACACCCCGACGAGGCCGTCGGCGTAGCCGGCGACGACCGTCCCCGCCGGACCCAGGGCGAGCGCGACCGCCGGGGCGGGCGGCGCTTCCTCGTACGCGGGTGGGCCGGCGCGCCCGGGGCGGGCGAACCCGCCGCGCTCGAGCGCCACGACCAGCAGGCCGGCGCGCCGCGTCAGCGCGGTCACGCCCGGCGGCGCGGGCAGCGTGGCGACGGGCGCGCCGCTGCCGTCGAGCACGCGCACGGCGGCCGGCGTGGCGACGAGGATCTCGCCGTCCGCCTCGGCCACCGCGCGCGCGTCGCCGGCGAGGAGCGCGTCGGCCGCGCCGGGCCGCAGCAGGCGCGCCTCCTTGCCCTCCCTCACGACACAGCCCCCCGCCAGGGCGAGCACGGCGTCGCCCCGACGCGGGGACGCCAGCGCCGGCGCGTCGCCGTCGCGCCGCCACAGCTCGACGCCGGCCTCGCCGGCGATGCACACCCACTCCCCGTCGGCCGACTGATGGGCCAGGCGCGCGCGCGCCTCGACGGCGCGGCGCAGCGGCGGCGGCGGCGGCGCGCCGGGCCCGCCCAGCGGACGCCATCCCTCGTGCGAGTAGAGGACGACGTCGGGTCGGTGGAGCAGGAGGGGCGCGCGCCACAGCGGGCGGCCGTCGCGGGCGTCCCACAGACGCACCGTGCCGTCGTCGTGACCGGTGACCACGCGGCTCCCGTCGGGGCTGAAGCGCACGGCGTTCACCTCGCCGGCGTGGGCGGCGAGGACGAGCCCGCCGTCGCCGTCGATGGGGAGCACGCGCGCGGTGCCGTCGGCGCTGGCGCTGGCCACGCGCCGCCCGTCGGGCGCGAACGCCACGTCATAGACGCGTCCGTCGTGGCGGGCCAGCACGCGCCCGTCGCCGCGCCGCCAGTCCCACAGGCGCACCTCCTTGTCGTCGCCGCCGGAGACGAGGAGGCGCCCGTCGGGCGAGAACGCGACCGCCTCGACGCCGTCGCCGTGACCGGAGAGATCGCGGACGACCTGCCCCCTCGCGTTCCAGATCAAGATCTCGTGGTCGTTCGCCGACGTGGCGATGAAGTCGCCGCCCGGCGCGTACGCCGCGCCGAACACGGCGTCGCGGTGGCCGCCGAGGACGGCCGTCATGTCGCCGCTCCGCGCGTCCCACACGCGGGCCGTGCCGTCTTGCCCGACGCTCAGGATGTGCGTGGCATCGGGGGACACGCGCACTTCGTACACGACGGCGGTGTGGCCGTGGAGGACGCGCCGCTGGTGCCCGGTGACGGCGTCGAACACGTGCACGGTCGTGTCCGCGCCGCCCGCCACGACGAAGTCCGGGCCGAAGTCGGCGGAGAACACCGCGGAGGCGCTCTCCCGGATGGTGAGGCGCGGGGCGCCGGTGGCTGCGGACCACAACTGCACCGTGGTGTCGTAGCTCGCCGACGCGATCGTCTCGCCGGCGCGATCGAAGGCGACGCCGACGACCGGGCCCGCGTGCGCGACCGGCTCGCGCACCGCGCCGGCGAGCGGCACGTTCCACAGCATGACCGTGCCGCTGGAGTCGATCGAGGCAAGGCGCGAGCCGTCGGGGGTGAAGTCGAGGCTGACCACGCCCTCCGGGAGTCCGGGCAGCGTCCCGACGAGGTCGTAGCGCGCGCCGTCCCACAGCCGCACGTCGGCGCCGCCCGACGCGATCCTCCGGCCGTCGCTCGACCAGCGCACGACAAACACCCTGCTTTCGTGGCGGAGGACGTGCAGGAGATCGCCGGACGCCACGTCCCACACGTACACGTTCTCGCCGCGCGCCGTGGCCAGCCGCGACCCGTCGGGCGAGAACGCCAGCGCGCGCACGCCGACGTGCTCGCCGACGCGATGGAAACGGCGCACCTCCGCCCCGGTGGCGGCGTCCCACAGGCGCGCCGTGCCGTCCCAGCCGGCCGACGCGATCCGCCGCCCATCCGGGCTGAATGCCACCGCGTTGAGCTGGCCGACGTGGCCGGTCAGCACCAACGGGGCCGCATCGCCGGCCGGCCTCCACACCCGAATGGTGCCGTCGTGGGACGCCGTCGCGATCGATCGTCCGTCCGGCGAAAATGCGACGCCCCACACCTGCCCCGTGTGCCCGCGCAGGACGCGCCGCTTGCCGCTCGCGACGTCCCACAGGCTGACGTCGGGTCCCCAGGTGCCCGCGGCGACCGTGGCACCGTCGGGGGAGAACGCCACCGCCGCGACCTGGTCGACGTCGTGGAACGTGCGCGCGTCGCGGCCGTCGTCGCGAAGGAGCCAGATGGTTCCGTCCTTGGTCGCCGCGGCGATGCTCCGGCCGTCGGGCGCATAGGCGATGGAGTAGGCGCCGGAGCCGAGGCTACGCCGCCACATGAGTGGATCGAGCTGGAGCTGCGCCCACAGCGCGCGCGCCAGCGGCGAATCCTCCGCCTCGAGCGAGGCCCGCACCTTGGCGCGCGCCTCGAGCGGGTCGCCGCGCCGCAGCGCCGTGCGCGCGCCCTCGCGCTGCGCCTCGGCGTAGCGCCGGCGCGCCTCCTCGCCGGCGGCGCGCGCCTCGGCCTCGCGCGTGCGCGCCAGGCGCTCCTTGTCGGCGACGACGAGGCTCACGCCGATCGACGCGACCGCGGCGACGGCGAGCGTCCCCACGCCGGTCAGGCGGAGCGCGCGCCGCCGCCGGACGATCCGCCGGTCCAGCTCCTCGCCGGCGGCGAGGAAATCGGACAGGAGGCGGGGCAGCGGGCGCTCGAGCCGCGCGACGGTGCGGCGGGCCTCGCGCAGGGTGTCGCCGCGCCACGCCTCGTCGGCCCGGCGGCCCCGCTTCTCCCACCGTTCGGCCGCCTGCGTGAGATCGGCGACGAACGCGAGCTCGCCCTGCCCCTCGTCGATCCAGCGGGCGAGCGTGTGCCAGGTGCGGACGAGCGACTCGTGCGCCAGCTCGACCTCGCCCTCCGCGTCTTCCTCCTGGCCGCGCCGCACCATGACCAGCCGCGCCTCGATGAGGCGCCCGAGGACGATCTCGGCGTCCGGCCCCAGCCCGGACACGAGGTCGTCGCGGGCGACGGCGCGGCGGGTGCGTTCGGGCGTGACGAGGCGGAGGAGGACCGCCTTGGCCAGGCGCACGTCGCCGGCGGGCAGGCCCGCCAGCACCGCGTCGGCGTGGGTGGCCAGCGCCCCTTCCACGCCGCCGACGGCGCCGTAGGCGGCGCGGGCGAGGCGCCGCGCCTCGCGGTCGCGGCGGTTCCACAGCATCTGGACGGTGAACTGAAGGAGCGGCAGCGCCGCCGGCTCCCCCTTCACCGCGGCGACCATGTCGCCCACGAGGGCGGCGTCGTCGTAGCGGTAGCCGCGCGCGGCCAGCGGCTTGGTGAGGATGTCGACGAGCGCGTCGGGGCCGGGCACGCCGAGCACGACCAGACGCGCCAGCACGCCGCGCGCGGTCGCCGTCGCGGCGGCGCGGCCGAGGAAGTCGTCGCGCAGGGTGAAGCACACGCGCACCGGCTCGCGCGCGTCGTCGGCCGCGGTGCAGATCGCCTCCAGGAAGCCCGCGCGGATGCGCTCGTCGGCGACCAGGGTGAAGATCTCCTCGAGCTGGTCGACCACGAGGAGGAGCTGCGACTGCGCCGAGCGGGCGTAGCGACGGAGGTGGAGCGTGAGGCGCCGCGGTGTCCGCACCAGCTCATCGGCGAGGCTGGCCACCGCGGCGGCGGTGGGCGGGCGCGCGGGCGCGCGGCGCGGCGTGCCCGGGGCGGCGGTGGTGAGAAAGCTGTCCGGATCGTCGTCCGCCAGCGGCGCGGCCAGCGCCTCGAACGGCCGCCCGCCCGGCCGCACCTGCAGCACCGTCCACCGCCCTTGCTCGCGCAGCCGCGGCACCACGCCGGCGTGGACGAATGAGCTCTTGCCCACGCCCGACGGACCGACGACCGGCAGCACCGGCTCGACGCGGATTCGCTCGACGAGCTCCGCCACCTCGGCCTCGCGACCGAAGAAAGAGTCCGCGTGCTCCTCCGCGAACGGCATGAGCCCGCGGAACGGGCTCACGTCGTCGTCGATCGATCGCCCGGCGCCGAGCGCGCCCGCGAGGCGGTGCGCGAGCTCGGCCGCCGACGGCCGCGCCCCGGCGTCCTTGCGCAGGCAGTCGCGGACGATCTCGACGACGGCGGCGGGAACGACGGGCGCACCCTCGACTTCAGCGGGCGGCCACGGCACCGGGTCGGCCGACGCCACCGCGGCGCCCAGCGCGCCCCCCTGCAGCGCGGCGTAGGGATGCTCGCCGCGGCACAGCTCGTGGAGGATGATCCCGAGTGCCCACACGTCCGAGGCGGCGGACGGCTCGCCGGCGCGCCACAGCTCGGGCGCGAGGTAGGCCGGCGTGCCGCTGCGCCGGGCGGCGGCGGCATCGTCGTCGCGCGCTTCGCGGATGGGTTGCGCCAGCCCGAAGTCGACCACGCGCAGCCGGCCGTCGCGCGGGCAGAGGACGTTCTCCGGCTTGAGATCGCGGTGGAGGATCCCCTGCGCGTGCGCCTCGGCGAGCGCCTGGGCGATGGCGAGGCCCATGCGCAGAGACGCCGGCAGCCCGGGCCGCTCCCGGATGCGCTCGCGCAGCGTCTCGCCCTCCAGGAACTCGAGGGCGACGTAGGGACTGCCCGCGTACTCCCCGACCTCGTAGATGGTGACGATGTGCGGATGGTTGAAGCGCGCGGTCGCCTGCGCCTCGAAGCGGAACCGCTCGCGCGCCGCGGGCGAGTCGACGAGGTCGGGGGCGACCATCTTCAGCGCGACCTTGCGCCCTAGCCGCGTGTCGCGCGCGAGGTACACGTCTCCCATGCCCCCGCGGCCGACGAGATGCATGATCTCGAAGTGGCCGACCATGGTCCCGGCGACGAGGACCGGGCTCGCCATGACGGGATGGTAGCTCGAACGTCAGTCGCGTTCTAGGACGGGCGCCGCCGCGCGAGCCAGACGAGCGCCGCCGCGGCGATCGTCGCCCCGACCGGCAGCGCCGCCGTGGGATAGTCGGTCAGCCGCGCCGCCTGATGGGCGACGTGGCCGGCGATCGCCGCCCACGCGGTCTCCGACGCGAGCGCGGCGACGCCGAATGCCAGACCGAGCACCAGCGCCGACGCCGCCTGGACCGGCACGAGCTGCAGCTGCGACAAGGCGTACACGCCGGAGATGAGCAGCAGCGCGGTGCCCCGCCCGGCCGTGGCCGCCAGCCGGGGCAGGAGGAACCCGCGGAACAGCAGCTCCTCCCCCACGGGCTGGGCGAGCACGGACCCGGCGAGGATCAATCCCTTCATGCGCTCGACCTCCGCCAGGGCCTCGGGCGACGGACCCTCCGGCAGCAGCGCGCCGAGGAGGAGGCCGTCGAGCGTCTGGGTCACCGGGGCGAGCGCGACCGCCATCAGCACGGTCGCGGCGATCGCGCCAAGCTCGCGGCGCGACGGCCGGTGAAGGCGCAGCGCCGTCGCGGTCGCCTCCCTCGGCGCGTGACGGACCAGCCCCACGTACAGCCCGGCCAGCGGACCCACGACG
>DATFWE010000188.1:0-13852 GCA_035259575.1 Haliangiales bacterium | reverse complement strand
CTCGGGGGGCGGACCCGGGAAGATTGGGCCACCTGACGCCAGCCACTCCTCACCCCGGCGCTTCGCCGATGTGAGGCAAGCGCGCATGCGCTCCCATGAGCCCGATCCTTGTTTTCCCCGCCCGAAGGGCCGGGGCCAATCGGGGGGTTGCGACGAGTGATGGAAGAAGGGAATATCGGCCAACTTTGACGCGAACGAAAAGCGACCTTGAACTCACTGTCCCCCGGGGAGCGTCGCCACCTCGTGGGCGGCTGAGGGGGAGGACGGCTCGGACCCCGTCCCGGCCTGATTCATCGTTTCACCGATGAGTTCTCGAGGGGCGACTCGTTTCACCGGCATGACGACGAACATCCCCGACCATGACCTCACGGCGCTCATCGCCAGGCACCGGCGCGCGGTCCACGTCCACTGCTACCGCATGCTCGGCTCGTACTCCGACGCCGAGGACCTGGTCCAGGAGACGGCGCTCCGCGCCTGGACCGCGCGGGAGAGGTACGACCCGGCGACGGGCGAGATCGGCCTGCGCCGGTGGCTATACCGCATTGCGACCAACGCCTGCCTCGACTTCCTGAAGAGCGCGCCGCGGCGCGTGGCCGCCCAATCGGCGTCGTTCAACGAGGTCGCGTGGCTGCAGCCGTACCCGGATCGGCAGCTCGACGAGGAGGCGGTCGCGAAGGAGACGATCGCGCTCGGCTACCTCGCGCTGATCCAGTTGCTGCCCGCGCAGCAGCGCGCGGTCTACCTGTGCCGCGAGCTGCTCGGGTGGTCGGCGGCCGAGACCGCGGAGCTGCTCGACGTCTCCGTCGCCGCCGCGAACAGTGCGTTGCAGCGCGCGCGAGAGACGATGGCCAAGCACGCCGGCCCGATCGCCCCGAGCGCGCCGACCGCGGCCGAACGCGCGGTGCTGGCGGCGTTCATCGACGCCCACCAGCGGCGCGACACCGACGCCGCGTTCGCGCTGCTGCGCGAAGACATCCGCGCGACGATGCCGCCCGCGCCGGCCCTGTTCGTCGGCCGCGATGCCATCCGCCCGCTGCTGGCGCGGGCGTTCGAGTCCGGCATGGGCGAGTGGAGGCTGGTCGAGGCCTGGGCCAACCGCCAGCCCGCGGCGGTCAGCTACCTGCGCGCCCCCGGCGACAGCAAGTTCCGCGCGTTCAAGCTCGACGTCCTGCGGATCGCGGACGACCGGGTCGCCGAGATCACCACCTTCGAACCGCGCGACGTCGACGCCTTCGGCCTTCCGGAGGTGCTGCCATGAAGCGCCTCCTGCTTCGCGCCCTGGTCCTCACCGCCTGCGCCACCGCCAAGGAGACTCCAATGTCCACGTCCACGATGAAGTCCGGCTACGCACCCGTCAATGGCCTCCAGCTCTACTACGAGATCCGGGGCGCCGGCGATCCGCTGGTCGTCCTGCACGGTGCTTTCGGTTCGACCGAGAACCTCACCCCCGACCTCGAGGGGCTGGCGAAGACGCGCCGGGTGATCGCCGTCGATCTGCAGGGGCACGGGCGCACCGCCGACGTCGATCGGGCCATGACCTGCCAGGCGATGGCCGACGACGTCGGGGCGCTGATCGCCCACCTCGGTCTCCCGCAGGTCGACGTGCTGGGCTACTCGCTGGGCGGAGGCGTCGCGATCCAGACCGGCCTGCGCCACCGGGATCGCGTGCGCAAGCTCGTCGTCGTGTCGATGGCCTTCGCCCGCCGGGCGGTCTTCCCGGAGGTCATCGCGGGCTTCGACGCGATCGGCGCCCAGTTGGCCGAGGTGATGAAGCCGTCGCCCATCTACCAGACCTATCAGAAGGTCGCCCCGCGCCCGCAGGACTTCCCGCGCTTGCTCGACAAGGTCGGCGCGCTGGTCAAGCAGGACTACGACTGGACGGCAGAGATCGGCAAGCTGCCGCCCACGTTGCTCGTGGCCGCCGACGCCGACTACTACCCGTTGTCGCACGTCCTCGAGGTCTATGCGGCGCTCGGTGGCAGCGCCAAAGATCCCGGCTGGGATGGCTCGGCCGGTCGCTCGGCCTCACAGCTCGCGATCCTGCCGGGCACGTCTCACTACGACATTCTGATGTCGCCGCAGCTGGTCCCCGTCGTCCAGCGCTGGCTCGAGAGGCCGTGACGACGTCGTCGGACGAATCCCGGGTCGCACCGACTTCGGATTTCTCCAAGACCCCTCGCCGGACGGTCGCTACCTTGGGAGCAACTCACGAGGCCGTCCGTCGAGCGGTCGCGCCGACACCGCGAAGGAGGAACGCAATGTCCGGGAACTCGTCGCAGAACACCTGACGGCGCGCGTACGCGAGGCACTCGCGGAGCTGCCGCGCGGGCTGCACGAGACGCACGTCTTCCTGAACCCTAAGACTGGGAAGCCGTGGCGTGACGTGCGGACGATGTTTCGGCGTGCTTGCCGCGACGCCGGGATCCACGGGCTCTGGTTCCATGACCTGCGCCGGAGCTTCGTCACGAACGCGCGCCGGCGCGGCATCCCGGAGTCTGTGGTGATGCGGATGTCGGGGCACCGCACCCGCGCCGTGTTCGACCGCTACAACATCATCTCCGAGACAGACCTGGTCGAAGCGCTAGGCCGGCTTGAAGCCGGACAGCGAGCCGAGCTCCGTCAAGATTCCGGCAAAGCGGCTGCCGACCGTCCGGAAGAAGAAAAGCCTCGCCGGCTATCCACCGGCGAGGCCAGGACTTCTGGGTAGCGGGGGCGAGATTTGAACTCGCGACCTTCGGGTTATGAGCCCGACGAGCTACCAGGCTGCTCCACCCCGCATCAACACCGCGCCCTTGCGGCGCGGCACGTTTCTTACACGGCGCTACCGGCGAGTCAAGCTTTTCTTGCGGCGCCAACTGCCCAGGAACACCAGCAAAACCAGGGGTCCGAGCGACCCGGGCCCCCCGACCGAACAGCCGGAATCCGGCGGGGGCGGCGGCAACATGCCGTCGTTCACGAACGCCCGCACGGTCCCATCCCACGTGGCCACATAAAGATACGGCGCCGAGGGCACGATGCCGCTCAGGATGGGCACGCCCAGGTCGCTCGACCACAGGACGTCCCCGGTCGCGGCGTCGATGGCCCGCAACACGCCGTCCGCGGCCCCCGCCCACACGATCCCCCCGGTCACCACCGGCGACGATGCGAACGACCGCGATGCCGCCTCGTAGTGCGTCGGGTGGACCACGCTCTCCCCCGCCTGCACGGTCCACAGCGTCGCCCCGCTCGCCGCGTTCACCGCGACCAGGTTCTCCGCCTGCGTGGGCACGTAGATCCGCCCGCCGGCCGCGGCCGGCGTGCCCATGAGCCAGTAGCTCCAGTCGCCGCCCCCATCGACCAGCGTCACCTGCCAGCCGATCTGCCCGGTCGCGAGATCCTCGGAGTAGAACACGCTCGCGCTGTTGCCCGCGTAGAGCTTGCCGTCGACGATGATGGGCGACGCGCCCGCCCCGAGGGTGAGCTGCCCGGGCCCGTGCCACCGGGGCGTCCCGGTCGTCGCGTCGAACGCGACCAGACCCTGGTAGCCGCGCCCGAACGTCCCCACCACCGTGCCCGCGTCGACGGCCACCGACGAGTACGTCGCGTCCACGGGCAGGCCGGTGGGATCCCGCTCCCACACGATCGTCCCCGTCGCCACGTCGATCGCGGCCATGTTCATCACCACGCCCACGTACGCCGTCCCGTCGACGATCGTCGGCGCGGCGAACAGGTTCGACGCGATCTCGGGCAGGCCGTGCGCGACGTCCGTCGCCCACATCTCCGCGCCCGTGTCGACGGCCAGCCCGTGCACCCAACCGTCGTCCGCCGCCACGACCAGGATGTTCCCGCCCACCGCGGGCGCGTTGTGCACGTTGTGACCGGTGCGCCATTCCCACCGGATCGCCCCCGTCGTCGCGTCCAGAGCCACGACGCCGCCGCGCGCGCCGCCGCCCGGATCGATGACCGGCACGAACAGCCGGCCGCCGGCGAGGACGGGCGACCCGCCGCGCAGGTGCCCGCCGACCGCGCGCGCCCACACCGCGCGCAGCGGCGGTGCGACCTCCGCCGCCGTCGCCCCGACGTGCCGCGGCCCGCCCTGCAGCTGGGGCCAGTCCGCCCCCGGCGCCGGCGCCGCGCCCTTGCGATCGGCGCAGAACGTCGCGTGCACCGCGTCGTACCCGGGGCGATCGGCCAGGATGTCCACCCCGTGCGTTGCCTCGCCGACGGTCACCGAGGCAACGCGCGCCCAGCCGCCGGCCGCCGGAAGCTCCACCGGCGCGCCGCCGTCGATGCGCGCGGTGACGGTGAGCGGCGACCCGCCGTCCTCCGCGGCCGCCACGAGATCGATGGTCCCCGCGCGCACGCACGCGCCCGGCAGCGGGTGCACGAGGCGCAGGATCGGGCGCTCGACGGTGGCGTGGTACGCCATGCGCACGTCCGCCCCGGCGACGGTCACCACGCGATACCCGCCGGGCGTCATGTCGAGCCCGCCCATCGCCATCGGGCTCATGTTGTAGTCCGTCACGCCGTCGTAGTGGAGCGTGCGCGACTGGTGCCAGTGCCCGGTGAACAGCCGGCTCACGCCGCGCGCGCGCAGCCCGGACACGAACGGCTCGTCGCCGACGGCGGCGGGCGGAAAATGCAGGAACCCGATCACCGGCGTCCCCGGCGCCACGTCGGCGAGGTCGAGGTCGAGGAACGGCAGGATCCTCGACGGGTCGGTCGACTCCATCACCACGAAGTGCGCGCCCGCCGCGTCGAAGCTGTACGTCGCCGGCCCGAGGTACTTCTCGAAGTTCACGCCCCCGTCGTAGGAATCGTGGTTCCCCCGCACGGCCACGACCGGCGGCGCGAGACCCGCGATCCCCTGCTCGAACGCCGCGAACTCGTTGTCGCGGTTTCCCTGGGTCAGATCCCCGGTCACCACCAGGAACCACGGGGCCGGAGACACCGCGGCGGCCTGCGCCAGCGCCCGCGCCCCCGAAGCGCCGTCGATCACGCCGAGATGCGCATCGGATGCCTGCACGAACCGGAGCGGCCCGGTGGCCTCGTTCCGCCGCAACGGGAAGTCCACCGTGCCGCCCGCGGCGGTCACCGCGCTCCACGGCGGGTACGGGGTCATCCCCTCGGGCGTGCGCACCCACAGCACGCCGTCCGCCGCCGTCAGGCTGTAGCGCCCGGCCGCGTCCGTCTTGACGCGCGCCGCGTTGCCCATCCACACGATCGCATTGGCCACCGGCGTGTCGCCGGGCGAGAAGGCGCCGTCCCCGTCCTCGTCCACAAACACGCGGCCCCCGACGGGGGCGGCCGCCGCCACCCCCGACCCGAGCAGCGCGACCCAGCCGACCCAGCGCAACATTCGTCGCAATCTTAACATCTTGGGCATTTTGCGGCACGGCCGGCCGAGCCCGCGTCGTGTATAGTCCGCCGGCAATGTCGCGGTGGGCGCGCGCCCGATGCTATCTCGTCCCGAGCGCGGTGTTCCTCGCCGCGCTCCTTGCCGTGTTCTGGCGGCTGTGGACGCCGATCGGGGAGCGCCACGAGTTCGGCATCGACTCGCAGTGGCAGTACTGGGGCGATCTCACGTTCCAGATCGACGCGCTCCGCGAAGGCGAGCTTCCCCTGTGGGATCCGTACGATCGCGCGGGCTACCCGTTCCACCTCGACCCGCAGACGTCAGTCCTCTACCCCGTGAACTGGGCGTTCGTCGCGGCCGGGCTCGCCACCGGGTCGACCGGGTTCTGGCTCATCAATCTCAAGCAGATCTTCCATTTCTGGCTGGCGTGCGTGGGCATGTATGCGTTCCTGCGCCGCCGCGGCCTGCCCCCGCCGGCCTGCTACGCGGGCGGGTTCGTGCTGCTCCTCAGCGCGCCGTTCATGCACCACCTGGATCTCAACCTCAACTGGAGCTTCGCGTGGGCGCCGTGGGCGCTCTACGCGGTCGACGTCTGGGCCGAGCGCCCGACGGCGCGGAGCGCCGCCGCCGTCGCGACGACGATGGGCCTCGCCTTCCTCGCCGGCTCGCCCCCGGCATTCTGGTACGCGGCGCTCGTGGTCGGCCCCTACGGCGTGTGGGCGATGGTCCACCACCGACGGTCCTACCTGCGCTCGGGGCTCGTCCTCGTCGGGCTGTTCGCCGGCATGGTCGTGGCGCAGGCCGTCGCCACGGCGGCGCTCCTCCCCCACACCGTCCGCGCCGACCGCGACCTGCAGTTCGTCGTGGGCACGCAGTTCGGCGTCGCCGACGTCGTCGGTTTCCTCGTCCCGCGCCTGACGCGCCTCAACCACTACCTCGGCGTGGTGGCGATCTTCTGCGTCGGCGCGGCGCTCGCCCTCAAGCCCGAGCCCCGCCGCCTCGTCCTCGCCGGCCTGGCCGTGTTTGGCGTGCTGTGCGCCTGGGGGCTCGACGGCGAGGTGCTGCCCGCCGTCGCCTCCGCGTTCCCGCCGTTCCGCCTGTTCCGCTACGCGATGCGCTACACCTACGTCGCGATCCCGGCGCTGGCGATCCTCGCCGCCGAGGGCATGGCCGACCTCGCCGAGACGCGCCGCCGCGGCACGCTCGTGCTCGTCGCCGGGCTCGGCGCGAGCGCGATCTTTCTTTGCGGCTACGTGTTCGGCCCGCGCGACGTCCGCCCGCCGTGGGGACAGGCGTTCGCCGCGTTCGCCGTCGGCACGTGGGTCGTGTGGTTCCTGGTCACCGCCGAGCGCCGGCGCCTCGCGTCCATCGTCGCCGCGGTCGCGCTGTTCGTCGACCTCTGGGTCGGCCACGGCGAGGCGATCGAGCGGAACCTCACCGCCCGCGTCGACACGTCGCGTGACGGCGAGGTGCGGGCGCTCGCGGCCGACGAGCGCTTCTACGACCGCGCCTATCTGCGCTTCCGACCCGGCCTGCGCCTCGAGCGGCGCGACTTCGGCGGCTACGAGGGCGATCCGCTGGCGCTCCAGCGCTACGCGCTCCTGCGCGACGCCGTCGCGAACGGCCTGCGCTTCGTCGCGCACGCCAACGTTCGCCTCTACCTCGAGGACGCGCCCAAGCTCCTGCCCAAGTCTTCGGCCGAGCAGACGGCGATGACAGAGCTGCGCAAGGGCGTCTACCGGATCGACGAGGTCGCCCCGGCGGTGGCCTGGGTCCCGCGCGCCGAGCTCGTCGACGACGCGCGCGCCGCGATCCGGGCGCTGTTCGGCACGCGTCCCGGCACGGCCGCGGTCCTCGAGCGCCCGACGCTGTCGGCGGACGAGGCCGCCGCGGTCGCGCGCCCGAGCGACGGCGCGCCCGTCGCCGGCAAGCTCGTCGAGCTCGGCCGCAACCGCCTGGTGGCGACCGTCGAGGCGCCGGCCGACGGCATCGTCGTCGTCGCCGAGGCCTACTTTCCCGGGTGGGAGGCCTGGGTCGACGGCCAGGCCGCGCGCATCTTCCCCGCCAACGGCCTGTTCCGCGGCCTTCGCGTCGGGCCGGGCGCGCACCGCATCGAGATGCGCTACCGTGACGACCTGTACCTCGTCCTCGCCGGCGTCGAGCTCGTGGCGCTGGCGGCGGCGGCCGCGCTCCTCCTCCGGCGGCCGCGCACGGTTCCATGACGCGCCGCGACTCTGTTCTTCTCTATGCAGTCTGTGCGCTGGGCGCGGCGGCGATCGCGTTCCTCTATTTCCGTCGCCTCACCGACGGCATCCCGCCGCTCGACGACACGTACATCCACCTCCAGTACGCGAAGCTCCTCGCGCAGGGGCACCCGTTCCACTACGTCGCCGGCGAGGGCTACACCACCGGCGGCACCAGCCCGCTCTACATCGCGCTCCTGGCGCCGTTCTTCTGGCTCGGGCTCGGCACGCCCGCGCTCACCTACGCGATCGGAGCGATCTCGCTCGCCGCCGCCGCCGCCGGCGCGGGCCTCGCCGCCGGCCGCATCGCGGGCGGGCTGCGCCCGGCGCTCGCCGCCGCCGGCCTCGTCCTCGCTTGCGGCTCGCTCGACTACAACGCGCTCTCCGGAATGGAGACCGGTTTCTTCTGCGGCGCGCTGATGGTCACGTTCGCCGCGGCGATCGAGCCGAGCCCGCGCCTCCCGCTCCTCCTCGCGCTCCTCCCGCTCGTCCGGCCCGAAGGCATGGTGTTCACGCTCCTCCTCGGCGGCAACGCGGCGTTGAAGACCCGCCGCTGGCTGCGCTACGCCCTCGCCGTCGTGCCGTTCCTCCTCTACCTCGTCGCCAACCGGCTCCTCACCGGCGAGTTCTCCTCCGCCGGCCTGCGCGCGAAGAGCTGGACCGGCGACGTGTACATGCCGCTCGGCTCGGCGATCGCGGCCATCCTCGAGAGCGCGTGGAAGCGCCTTCCCATCGTCTTCGCCGACGCGTTCAAGCCGCCGTCGCTGCCGGTGTTCCTGGCGCCGCTCGCCGCGCTCGGCCTCGTGGTCCCCGGGCCGGCGGCGCGGCAGCGCTGGCTCGTCGGCGCGGCCGTCGTCCTCGGCTATCTCGCGCTCAACAACTCCAAGGGCAACGTCCACGGCTGGCCGCGCTACTTCGTGCCGCTCACGCCGCTCCTCGCGATCCTCGCCGCGGCCGGGCTGGAGAACGCGCTCCGCCGCTGGCGCGCCGTCGCCGCGATCGTGCCGGCGGCGGCCGTCGTCGCGCTGGGGTGGATGTCGCAGCCGCCCTGGCTCGCCTACTACGCCGACGAGAGCCGCATCATCGCGGGCAAGCAGGTCCCCGTCGCGCGCGCCATCGCCGCGACCGTCGCGCCCGACGAGCGGGTCCTCACCATGGACGTCGGCGCGGTGGCGTTCCTCGGCGGGCGTCCCACCTACGACATCATCGGGCTCACCACGCGCGGCATATTCCCCTACTCCATGATGGAGGTGCCGGGGCGGATCGAGCTCCTCGGCGCGATCCCCGTCGCGGAGCGGCCGCGCTGGGCCGCGCTCTACGGCTCGAGCCTGCCGCCGCCGCTGCAGGGGAGGCGCGTGACGCAAGCGGGCGGATTCCTGCTCTACGAGATCGACTACGCGCCGCTCGACGCGGCCAACCGCCCCGAGCGCGCCGGCGCCGTCGCCGACCGCGTGGACGTGGCGGACTGGGCGAGCGAGCGCGCCCACGGCTACGAGTTCGGGCCGCCGCGCGGCCTCGACCAGCGCGCCGCCTACCGCGTCGGCGCCGTGGCGGGCGCGACCGCCGTCGATGCGTGCCGCATCGTCGACCACGAGCGCCTCGTGCTGCGCGCCGAGCCCGGCCGTCCCGCGGTCCTGGTCGTGCGGACCGAGATCCCGTCGCCGGAGATCGTGTGGAACGGCCGGCCGCTCGCGCTCGCCCCCGGCGCGCGCGGCGCCTGGCTCGAGCTCGAGGCGGCGATCCCCGCCGATCGCGTCGCGGCCGAGAACGTCGTCGAGGCGCGCTACGCGAGCCTCTACCGCAGCTACCACTACTTCCTCGTGCAATGAGACGCCGCCTCCTCATCGCCGCCGGCTACGCGCTCCTGCTCCTCGCGGTGTTCCACAAGGTGTGGCGGGGGCAGATGTTCTTCGGGTGGGACTGCCTGCGCGAGTACTGGCCCGACCTCCTCTACCCCGTGCACGCGCTCCGCGCGGGCGAGCTTCCCCTGTGGAACCCCTACGTCCTCGGCGGCTACCCGTTCTGGGGCGATCCGCAGGCGGGGCTGTTCTCGCCGGTGAGCTGGCTGTGCTACCTCCTGTCGTTCGCGTCGGAAGGGCCGTGGCTGATCCAGGTGAAGGTGCTGGTCAACCTGTGGGTCGGCCTCGTGGGCATGCACGTCCTGTGCGCGCGGCGCACCGGCTCGGAGCTCGCCGGCGTCCTCGGGGCGCTCGCGTTCGTCCTCGGCAGCCCGCTGCTCGTGCACAAGAACGGCGCGTTCCTGTGGCCGCTCCTCTACCTTCCGTGGGCGATGCTCGCGCTCGACCGCTTCCTCGACCGCCCCGGCGTCGCGGGCGGCGCGCTCCTCGCGCTCGCCGTCGGCCTGTGCGGCAGCGCCGGCCACCCGCAGAGCTTCTTTTACGACCTCGTCATCGTGTTCGCCTACTGGGCGTTCCGCGTCGCGCGCGCGCCGCGCGCCGCCCGCGCGCAGATCCCCGGCGCGCTCGTCTTCGCCGCGCTGGCGCTGGCGCTCGTCCTGCCGGTCTATCTGCCCGCGGCGCAGGCCGTGGCCGCCTCGCCGCGCGCCGGGCACGGGCTCGCCTACGTCCTGCAGGGGTCGCTCGGCGCGGACAAGCTCGCGGAGATCTTCGTCCCCAACCTCGACGCCGACTGGATGTCGGACCTCTACGTCGGCGCGGTGCCGCTCGTCCTCGCGGTCATGGCCGTCGTCGCCGTCGAGCGCCGCGCCGAGGGCATCTTCTGGGTCGCCATGGCCGCGTTCGGGCTGCTCCTCGCCCTCGGCCAGAACACGCCGATCCTGCCGTTCCTCGCCAAGTACGTGCCCGGATTCGGCCTCCACCGCATCGCGTACCGCCACAAAGTGATCTTCGGCTTCGCCATCGCCGTCGCCGGCGCGGAGGGCCTCGCCGCCGCGGCGCGCCGCCCCCGCCTCCTGTGGGCGCTCGCCGCCGCGTGGATCGTGCCCGTCGCCGTCGTCGCCTTCCGCCACGCGTCGGCGCTGTGGGCGGTGCTCCTCTCCGGGCCGGCGCTGATCCTCCTCGGCCTCGGCACGCGCGCGCGCGTCGCCGCCGTCGCGTTCGTCCTCGCCGACCTGCTCGTCGCCGGGCACCTCAAGCTGGAGATCCTCCAGCCGCCGCCCGATCTCGCGCGCGACCGCGACGCGCTGGCGCGCCTCGGCGATCGCGGCTTCCGCTACCAGAGCGACCAGGTGCTCCCCTACCACGTCCCGTATCTCTATGACGTGCGCGAGCTGTCGGGGTTCCTGAACCCGATCGTCCTCAAGCGGCAGGAGGAGCTCATGGCGCACGTCTCGGCGCCGCTGCTCGAGAAGATGAACGTGCGCTGGTGGTGGTCGAAGCAGGGGTTCCGCGATCTCCCCGACGCGGTGCCGCTCGGGCGGGTCTACGCCGCCGCCGAGACTGCGGACGCGGCGGCCGCGCTCGCGCGCCTCGGCGCGCCCGGCCGCCTCGACCGGGCGCTAGTCGAGCCCGGCGACGCGCCCGAGCTGCCGTCCTCGTCCTACACCCCCATAGACGCCCGGCTCGTGTCCTACCGCCGCAACCGCATCGAGCTCGCGGTGGACGCCCCCGGGCCGGGGATCCTCGTCATCAACGAAGCGTTTTCCCCCGGCTGGCGCGCCGACGTGAACGATCGCGAGGCGACGGTGTTCCGCGCCAACTACTACCTCCGTTCCGTGGTCGTCCCGGCGGGGGCCAGCCGCGTGGTGCTCCGCTACGCGCCCCCGCTTGCGATTCCGCTGTTCTTGCTGTTCGGGATCGGGTTCTGCGCCGCGTTGGCGGTTTCGCGGATAAGATCAGCCTGCGAGCGGAGGCGAGGATCAAGCGACCCTGGAGCGAGGCGCAGCCGAGCGACCCGGAGCGCCGAGCCGACGCGAGCAGGCGAACAATGATGATATCGGTGCGGTTTCTGACAGTCTTGGGATTGCTCTGGGCGGGAACCGCCTCGGCCGGCACGGTCACGGGCACGGTGTTCGTCGACCTGAATGGGGACGGCAAGCTCGGCCCCGGCGAAGCGCCCGTCGCCGGCGTGGTCGTCGTGTACGAGGCGTCGGTGTGGACGCAGACCGACGCGGCGGGAAGGTTCTCGCTGGTCGCGCCCGTCGCCGGCATCGTGTGGGCGCGCATCCCGGACGGCTACTCGCCCGAGCCGGTGTGGACGAATGTTCCCCTCGGCGACGTCGACGTGGCGCTGCCGCTGCGCCCGGCGGCCGCGACCGGGCCGGTCAGGTTCATCGCCACGGCCGATAGCCACCTCGGCATGATCAGCACCCTCGAGACGCAGAAGGTCCTCGAGCAGGCGGTCGTGACGGCGCCGCATTTCTGGACCGTGCTCGGGGACGTCTCGGATGCGTCCGTCGACGCGCAGATGGCGATGCTGAATGCCGCCCGCGCCATGACCACGGCGCCGTTCGTGCCGGTCCTCGGCAACCACGACGCGTACGACGGCGGCGCGGCGTTCCGCAAGGCGTTCGGGCCGACCCAGCGCAGCTTCGACTCCGGCGGCGTGCACTTCATCATCCTCGACATTCAGAAGCCGGCGGCCGACGCGCATGCGTTCATCCAGAAGGACCTCGGCTATCCCCACGGCGACCCGGTGGTGGCATTCCAGCACTACCCGCTGACCGACGCATACGCGGCGCAGCTCGCGTCGTGGGGCGTGAGCTACGCGTTCACCGCGCACACCCACTCCAACCGCATCGTCCACCGGCCGGACATCACCGAGTACGCGACCGAGCCGCTGACGTTCGGCGGGCTCGACTGGACGCCGGCCGGCTACCGCGTGGTGAGCCTCGACGCGCGCGGGCGGCTGCACGTGGACCACCACACCGTCGTCGCCGAGCCGGTCGTCGAGCTCGTCCATCCCCGCCCGGGGCTGTGCCTGGCCAGCGGGGACGTGCGGATCGTCGCCGCCGTGGAGGGCGGCCCCGGCGATCCCGACGTGACGCTCACCGTCGGCGGCAAGCGCTATCCGATGGCGGCGACGGGAGGATGGACGTACCAGGTGCGCGTGGCCCTGCCGGCCGGCGCGCCGGACCTCGAGGTCGAGGCGGTGTGGCCGACGCGGTCGCAAACGGCGCAGGTGACCGCGTGCGTGAAGGACACCGGCGATCTGCCGCCGGTGGGACCGACGTGGACGCAGCTGCAGGGCTCGGCGGACCACCACGGCGCGATCCGCGAACCGCTCGCGCCGCCCATGTGGCAGCTGTGGGCGCGGCCCACGGGCGGGCACATCCTCGAGGGCTCGCCCATCGTCGCCGACGGGGTGGTGTTTGTCGGCGTCGTCGATCTCGCCGCGGGCGACCGGGGCGGCCTCTTGGCGCTCGACGCCCGCACCGGGGGCACGTTGTGGCACTTCCCCACCGGGGTGTCGGTGCGCAACGCCCCGGCGGTCGCGGCCGGCCACGTCATCTTCGCGAGCGACGACGGCGTGGTGCACGCCGTCGACCCGGCCACGGCGCTCGAGGCGTGGTCGGTCGACATCGGCCTGGGCGTCGATGATCTCTACACGTGGCTCTATGCCGCGCCCACCGTGTCCGGTGGCGTGGTCTACATCGGCAACGAGGCCAGGTTCTTCGCGCTCGACGCGGCGACCGGCGCCGAGCTGTGGTCCTTCCCCGGCGGCGACACCATCCCGTCCACGACACTCGCCGCGGCGGGGCTCGGGGGCGGCATCGGCGTCTCGGTGGTCGGGCGCGGCCGCGCCGGCATCGTCGGCTGGGACGCGGGCTCGGGCACGTCGCTGTGGAAGATCAGCGGCGGCGTCGCGACCGCGCTCAACGCGTCGCCGGTGATCGACGGGGATCGCGTGTACCTGTCGGGGTGGGACGCGCACGCCTGCGCGGTCGATCTGCTGACCGGGCTGCCGGTGTGGCAGATGAGCCTCTACGCCGATCCCTACGATCTGGTGTACGTGCCCACGGCGACGCCCGCGCTCGCGAACGGCGTGCTCTACGTGCCCACGCCGCACTCCGAGTTCTACGCCGTCGACGCGGGGTCGGGCGCTGTGCGGTGGATGATCGGGGCCGACCCGAGCGTGATCCGTCCCCTGCCCTACGGCCGCGCCGGGCACGCGGCGTACCTGGGCTCGCCGGCGGTGGCCGGGAGCCTGGTGTGGTTCGGCGGCGCCGACGGGAAGCTGCGGGCGCTCGACGCCGCCACCGGCGACGAGGTACTGGTCAAGATCCGCCGCAAGCCGAGCCGCGGCGGCCTCCACCCCATCGGCAAGGTGCTGCAGGTGCTGCAGCGGGCCACGC
>DATFWE010000187.1:0-18373 GCA_035259575.1 Haliangiales bacterium | reverse complement strand
GCGTCCCCGCCTCCAGGCCGTAGCAGCGCGCCGGCCCCACCGTCAGGAGCGCGATGGCGCGCGCGAGCGGGATCACCCCGTCGCGCACGAGCGCCAGGACGAGCGGCAGCGCCGTCTCCAGGCCGGTCATCCCGAACGCGGCGTCGTCGAACTCGACGTCCTTCTCCACCGGCGAGTGCGGCGCGTGGTCGGTCGCGATGGCGTCGATCGTCCCGTCGGCGAGCGCCTCCCGGAGCGAGGCCACGTCGACGGCGCCGCGCAGCGGCGGCGCGCACTTGCAATAGGTGGCGTAGGCCTGGCAAGCCGCGTCGGTGAGCGTCAGGTGGTGCGGCGTCGCCTCGCAGGTGACGGGCAGCCCGCGGCGCTTGGCGTCGCGCACCAGCGCCGCGGTGCGCCCCGCCGACACGTGCGCCACGTGGTAGCGCGCGCCGGTCCAGGCCACGAGCTCGATGTCGCGCGCCACCATCACGCTCTCGGCCGCGGGCGGCTGCCCGCGAAGGCCGATGCGCGTCGCCACGTCCCCCTCGTTCATCACGCCGCCCGCCGACAGCGTCAGGTCCTCGGCGTGCTGCACCACCGGCAGTCCGAACGTGGCCGCGTACTCCAGCGCCCGCCGCATGAGCCCGGCGTTCATGACCGGCCGCCCGTCGTCGGAGACCGCGACGATGCCCGCCTCGCGCATCTCCGCCATCTCCGCGAGGCTCTCGCCGAGGAGCCCCTTGGAGATCGCCCCCACCGGGCGGACGCGCGCGCTCCCCGCGGCGCGCGCCCGGGTGAGGATGAGGTCGGTCACCGACCGGCAGTCGTTGACCGGGACGGTGTTCGGCATGCAGCACACGGTGGTGAACCCGCCCGCCGCGGCCGCGCGCGTGCCCGAGGCGATGTCCTCCTTGTACTCGTGCCCGGGCTCGCGCAGGTGGACGTGGAGATCGACGAGGCCGGGCACGACCACCGCGGTCGACACGTCGATGACGCGCGCCCCGGGCGGCGATTGGCCCGGCTCGACGCGGGCGATGACGCCGTCGACGACGAGGACATCGGCCCGGCGATCGGTGTCGGAGGCAGGGTCGATCACGCGCCCCCCGCGGAGAAGAAGGAGCTCGGCCACGGTGTCGCCGGGGTTTGTAGCCTTCCCGCGCTGGCGCGTCAACCCGAGATGGGGCCCATGCTGCCCCCGCCGAGGAGGTAGAGGATGGCCATCCTGACGGCGACGCCGTAGGTCACCTGCTCGAGGATCACCGATCGCTCGCCGTCCGCGACCGCCGGGTCGATCTCCACCCCGCGGTTCATCGGGCCGGGGTGCATGACGATCGCGTCGCGCTTGGCGTAGCGGAGCGTGCGCGGGCCGAGGCCGAACGTGCGCGCGTACTCGCGCGTGTTGGGGAAAAGGCCGATCGAGCCCAGACGCTCCTTCTGGATGCGCAGCATCATCACGACGTCGGCGCCGTCGAGCGCCTCCTCTAGGCGGTTGGTGGTGCGCACCGCGCCCGGCTCGCCCAGGCGCTCGATCCCGACGGGGAGCATGGTCTTGGGCGCGCACAGGCGCACGCGCGCGCCCAGTCGCGTCAGGGCGTAGAGGTTCGACCGCGCGACGCGCGAGTGGTCGATGTCGCCGACGATGGCGACCTCCAGCCCGGCGATCGAGCCGTCCTTGCCCTTGTGCTTGCGGATCGTCGCCGCGTCGAGCAGCGCCTGGCTGGGGTGCTCGTGCGTGCCGTCGCCCGCGTTCACCACCGCCGCCGACACGCGCGCGGCGATCTGGGCCGCGGCGCCCGACGCGCTGTGGCGGAGGACGATGACGTCGGGGCGCATCGCCTCGAGGTTCTTGGCGGTGTCGAACAGCGTCTCCCCCTTGGTGGTCGACGACGCCGAGCCGCTGATGTTGACGGCGTCGGCGCTGAGCCGCTTGGCGGCGATCTCGAAGCTGGTGCGCGTGCGCGTGGACGCCTCGAGGAACAGGTTGATGACGGTCCGCCCGCGCAGCGTCGGCACCTTCTTGATCGGGCGCTCGCTGATCTCCACGAACGTCTCGGCCAGGTCGAGGATCTGCACGATCTCCTCGGCGGCGAGCGGCTCGATGCCGAGGAGATGGCGGTGGGCGAACGGCTTCACGCCGCCTTCTCCAGCACGACGACGCGGTCGGGCTCGCCCAGCTCGCGCAGCATGACGCGCACCGACTCGCCCGCGGTCGTCTCGGCCTTGATGCCGACGTAGTCGGCCTGGATGGGGAGCTCGCGGTGGCCGCGGTCGACCAGCACCGCCAGCTCGACCGCGCGCGGGCGGCCGAAGTCCATGAGCGCGTCGAGCGCGGCGCGCACGGTGCGGCCGGTGTAGAGGACGTCGTCGACGAGGATCACGCGCCGGCCGGGGAGCGAGAACGGCAGCTCGGTCGGGCCGATCTCCGGCCGCGGCAGCCCGGCGAAGATGTCGTCGCGGTAGAGCGCGATGTCGACCGCGCCGAGGGGCACGGCGGCGCCCTCGGCCTCGTTGAGCAGGCCCTGGATCCGCTCGGCCAGATGCAGCCCGCCGGTGCGGATGCCGACGAGCGCGACGTCCTTGCCGCCCTGGTGGCGCTCGGCGATCTCGTGCGCGATGCGGCGCAGCACGCGCGCGAGGCCCGCCTCGTCGAGGAGCTCGCGCCGTACCGTCGCATCCTTGTCGCGGCCGCGCATCGCAGGGATGCGTATCGCGATGCCCGGGCGGCGTCAAGGCGTTGTAAGGTGTCTGTGCCGTGGACAGCCCGACCGCCGCCGCCATCATCATCGGGGACGAGATCCTCAGCGGCAAGTTCGCGGAGGAGAACGCGGCGTTCCTCGTGCGCGAGCTGCGCGACCTGGGCATCGCGCTGCGCCGCATCGAGGTGATCCCCGACGACGTGGACGAGATCGCCGGCGCGGTGCGCGCGGCATCGGCGCGCTTCGACCACGTGTTCACGTCGGGCGGGGTCGGGCCCACGCACGACGACAAGACGATGGAGGGGGTCGCGCGCGCGTTCGGCGTACGCGTCGTCGTCGAGCCGGGCCTGGCCGCGGCGCTGCGCGCGTTCTACGGGGATCGCTTCCACGAGCGGCACCTGCGCATGGCCGAGGTGCCCGAGGGGGCGACGATGATCCCCGCCGACCATGCCGCCTGGCCGGTGACGAGCATCAAGAACGTGTACATCCTCCCCGGCGTGCCGGCGATCTTCCGGCGCAAGCTCGAGGCGATCCGCGAGCGCTTCCGCGCCCGGCCGTTCGCCGTGCGGCGCGTGTACTGCATGGCCGACGAGGCGACGATCGCCCCGCACCTCGACGCGATCGTCGCCGCGTTCCCCGCCGTCGCCGTGGGCAGCTATCCCCGCTTCGACGCCGCCGACTACCGCGTCCTGGTGACGCTCGAGTCCAAGGACCGCGCGGCGGTGGACGCCGCGACCGAGGCGCTCGCGGCGCGGCTGCCGGCGGGGATCGTGGTCAGGGTCGAGTAGCTCACGATCGGTCCCTGCCATAGAAATCGCGCGCCCTGGCCTGGACGTCCGCTGGCGACAGGTCCTCGATCCGGCTGGCGAGCCCCCAGTGGTGGCCGAACGGGTCGATGAGGCTGCCGTAGCGCTCGCCCCAGAAGAAATCGGCGAGCGGGATCTCGACGCGCATCCCGGCGGCGACCGCGCGCGCGTAGGCGGCGTCGACGTCGGCGAAGTAAACGTGGAGCGCGACGGGGGTGCCGCCCAGCGTCGTGGGCGAGAACGCGCGCTGCTCGGGGAACTCGTCGACGACGAAGAAGCGCGAGTCGCCGAGGATCAGCTCGGCGAATACGACGCGCCGGCCGTCGGGGCCGACGATGCGCGAGATCTCGTGCGCGCCCAGCGCGGCCGCATAGAGCTCGATCGCGCGCGCCGCGTCCGACACGACGAGGTGTGGCGTGATCGTCGGCAGGCCCTCGGGGATGGGGCGCAGCGGGCTCATGGACGCAGCCCGCCGCGGCGCCGCGGCGCGCGGTCGTCGAGGAGGCCCCGCGCGCGCGCCGCCTCCACGAGCGCGTGCAGGCGGCGAGCCTCGGCGCGGGCCGCCTCGCGGCCGAGCCGCGTGAGCCGGTAGACCGAGCGGCGCTCGTCGGCCGGCGCCTGGTCACCGGGGTCGGTCCGCTCGATCAGGCCGTCGACGAGCATCCGGTAGACCGAGCGGTAGAGCGTCCCCGGACCGACGTGGACGCGACCGCCCGTCAGCCTCTCGACCTCGGCCATGATCGCGTAGCCGTGCGACTCCCCGGCGGCGAGGACGAGGAGGATGTGGAACGTCGCCGGGGTAAGAGGCAGCAGGTCTTCTGTGGACGGCGGCGCCATGCTATATATCCATCATGGATATATCTACAACGGAGAGAATACCATGAGGACGGTGCTTCTGGTCCTTCTTCTCGCCCTCCCCGCGCGCGCCGCCGACGCGCCCCCCGACTGGAAGGACCTTCAGCCGCTCCTCGGCGCGTGGACCGCCGACCCGGCCCCCGACGGCGCGACCGGCGGCTTCACCCTCGAGCCGAGCCTCGGCGGCCGCGTGCTGGTGCGCAAGAACCGGGCGAGCTACGCCAGGACGAAGGACCGGCCGGCGTCCGTCCACGACGATCTCATGGTCGTCTACCGCGACGGGGCCGCGACCCGGGCCGACTATTGGGACAGCGAGGGGCACGTCATCCGCTACGGCGTGACCGTGGACGCTGGGAAGTCGATCGTCTTCCTCAGCGAGGGGGCGGGGCCGCGCTACCGCCTCACCTACTCCTTCACCGGCGCGAAGGCGGCGAAGATCACGTTCGAGATCGCGCCGCCGGATCGCCCCGACGCCTTCAAGACCTACATCGAGGCGGGGGTCCACCGCGTGCGCTGAGGGTCAGCGCCGGCGGCTGCCGCGACGACGACCCCGACGAGCAATTTGCGCATTTCCATATACACTCCCAGCCCATGCTCACAGCCGTAAAGGGGATGAACGACCTCCTTCCTCCCGAATCCGCGAAGTGGGGGCACGTCGAGCGCGCCGCCCGCGACCTGTTCGAGCGCCACGGCTACCGCGAGATCCGCATCCCCATCGTCGAGAGGACGTCGCTGTTCGTGCGTTCGGTCGGCGAGGTGACCGACATCGTCGAGAAGCAGATGTACACGTTCGACGATCGGGACGAGACCTCGATCACGCTCCGGCCCGAGGGCACCGCCGGCGTCGTGCGCGCCTACGTCGAGCACGCCGTCGCCAAGAAGGAGCCGGTGAGCCGCTGGTACTACATGGGCCCGATGTTCCGGCGCGAGCGCATGCAGCGCGGGCGCTACCGCCAGTTCTACCAGATCGGCGTGGAGGCCCTAGGCGTGGCCGAGCCGACCATCGACGCGGAGCAGGTCGCGATGCTGCACACGCTGTTCACCGATCTCGGCGTCGAGAACGTAGACGCGCTGGTCAACAACCTCGGCGGGCCGGAGGATCGTCCCGCGTACCGCGCGGCGCTCGTCGCCTACTTCGAGCCCTACCGGGACGAGCTGTGCGAGGACTGCCGGCGCCGCCTCGACAAGAACCCGCTGCGCATCCTCGACTGCAAGGTCCCGCGCGACAAGGAGATCGCCGCCGGCGCGCCGGCGACGATCGACTATCTGGGCGAGGCCTCGAAGAAGCACTTCGACGGGTTCCAGGCGGCGCTCGCGGCGCTCGGCGTGCCGTTCCGCGTCGATCCGCGCCTGGTGCGCGGCTTCGACTACTACACCGGGACGCTCTACGAGCTCCAGTCCACCGGCGGCGATCTGGGGGCGCAGAACACGTTGTGCGGCGGCGGGCGGTACGATCTCCTCGTCGAGGAGCTCGGCGGGCCCGCGACCCCGGCGGTCGGCTTCGCCATGGGCCTCGACCGGATCATCCTGACGCTCCCCGGCGACCCGGAGAACTTCGACCCGCCCCTCGACGTGTTCCTGGCCGCGCATGGCGACGCGGCGCGCCTGCGCTGCCTGACGCTCGCGCACGCGCTCCGCCGCGCCGGTTGGCGGGCGGAGATCGATCACCGCGCCGGGTCGATGAAGGCTCAGCTCAAGCGCGCCGACCGGCTACGCGCCCGCGCGGTCGTCATCATCGGCGACGACGAGCTCGCCGCCGGCACCGTCGCGATCAAGGACATGGCCGCCGGCGCCCAGACCGTCGTGCCGCAAACAGAGCTAGAAGCAGCGCTGCGCCGGCTCCTCCGCTAGCGCCTCCGCCCGCCACGCCGCAGCCGGCCGACGCGCCCGCGCCGCCCGCGGCCGCCGGGCGCGGCACCGGCGCGAGCGAGGCCGTCGCCACGGGCGGGGGCGGGGCCGGAGCCGGCGCCACCAGCGCCGGCGGCGTGCCCCAGGACAGCGTCTCGATCAACGTGCCGTCCTCGCGCACCGCAGCGACCTCCACGAACTGCCCCACCACCTGGACGCGCAGGAAGTGCAGCGTCCGCTCGAAGTAGACCACCGCCTCGACGTCCTGGGCGTGCGGGTGGGGATCGCGCGGGTAGAGCGGCGCGCCGCCGCCGCCGGACACGAAGTAACGCACCCCGTTGTGGGCCGCGCGCGAATAGCAGTGATCGTGCCCGGAGAACACAGCGTCGACGCGGTAGCGCTCGAACAGCGGCGTCCAAATCTCGCGCAGCTCGCTGTGACCGCCGTGGATCGACACCGAGAACGGCGGGTGGTGCATCACGACGAAGCGATGGACCACCGTCGGGTCGGCGGCGGCGCGCTCGAGCTCCCGCTCCAGCCACGCCGTCTGGTCGGTCAGCGCGAAGCTGTACTCGTTGGAGTCGAGGACGAAGAAGCGCGCGTTGCCGTAGGTGAACGCGTAGTAGCGCTCGGGGTCGGGGGAATCCGCCGGCACCGAGAACAGGCGGCGGAACGTGTCCGCGGTGCGCGCCCTGCCCTGCCGGTCGTGGTTGCCGACCGCGGGGAAGGCGACGTTGTCGCGCAGGAGCTCGCGCTCGACCTGGAAGAACGTCTGCCACTCGCTGTCGTGGGACGCGTCGTCCACCATGTCGCCGGTGAGGAGGTAGAAGTCGGGGACCTCGCGGCGGACCCGCTCGACCATGGCGCGATGGGCGTCGGCGTTCGAGCGCGTGTCGCCGAACACCACGAACGCGAACGGCTCGGCCGGCTCGGGCGCGGTCGACAGCTCGCCGCCGGACGTCTTGCCGCCGCACTCGACCTCGTAGGGGTAGCGCCTGCCGGGGGCGAGCCCCTCGACGCGGACCTCGTGCAGGGTCGCGACCGGCGCGGCGACGACCTGGCCGCCGACGCGCACCGTTCCGGGCAGCGGCGCGTCGGACTGCCACATGATGGTGATGCCGGTCCGGCTCACGTTCTGCAGGTACGGGCCCTTGAGGAACGGCTCCGCGAAGGCGGGTGCCGCCCAGAGGACGAGCCAAAGGACGACGAGGACGAGCGCACGCCGCATCTCCCCCACGGTACCACGCCGGACGGGCAGGGCGAATTTTCACGTCGCGTAGCGCTTGCGCACCAGGAGCGACACCGCCTCCTTCGCGCACTTGTCGCAGTAGCCGCGCTCGCGCAGGTTCGCGAGCGTCGTCTCCAGGCGCGTGCGCGCGGCCGCGTCGAACTTCGCCCACCCGTCGGTGAGCGCCACCAGCAGGTCCTCCGCGGTCTTCTTCACCACCTTCTTGCGCTGCTCGAACGTCGCCTCGCGCAAGGCGGCAAAATGCTTGGGGAAGATCTCGGCGTAGTCGGGCTTCTGCTGCGGGTGATCGACCGACCAGGCGCCGATGCGCGAGATGATGTCGTGGCGGAAATCGTCGCGCTTGACCCCGACGCCGAGGGTCTTCTCCACCTCCGACATCATCTCTTCGTCGGGGTCCTCGAGGCGCCCGGTGACCGGGCTGCGCACCTTCTCCTTGCGGATCCAGTGGGTGACGTGGGTGACGTAGCGCTCGAACAGGCGGCGGTACTCGCGCTCCTCCACGAGGCCCATCGACGAGCGCACCTCGTCGTCGACGATGTCGAGGTAGCGGTCGCGCACCGAGTAGATGAACTTGCGGTTCTCGTGGTAGCCGCCGGGGAGCGGCTCCTGCTTGAGGAACTCGTAGACACTGACGTTCTTCACCAGCTCCTCCATCTCGTCGAAGATGGCGAGGGGCGACAGGCAGGGGTGCTTGGGCGACGCGGCCGCGTTGAGGAGGAGCGTCTGGATCTCGCGCGGCGATGCGCCCGTCCGCCCCTCGTAGTTGGGATAGGCGTCGGACTCGGTCCACACCCGCTCGACGTTGGCGACGAGGTCGCGCGCCTGCTCGGTGGAGAACGGGTCGGGGGCGACGCCGCGGGCGTAGAGGTCGGCCTTGTCGAGCGGGCCGAGCTTGCCCACGAGGTCGCTCAGGCCCTTGGGGTACTTCTCGGGGAGCGGCTTGCGCATGCGCGTCAGCACCGCCCACAGCGCCGGCGCCCAGGTGGCGTGGGGCGCGACGTGCTTGCCCAGCCCCTCGGGCCGGATCTTCTGGTCGTAGATCTGCCGCTCCTGCGTGTAGTCGAGGAGGTACGGCACACGGATGAGCTCGAGCCGCCCCTTGAACGACTGGAACTCGGGGATCTCCTTGAACACCGCCAGGTGCGATTCGTTCGACGAGGCGATGAACACGAGGTCGAGGAACAGGATCGCGTTGTCGAGCGGCACCCGACTGTTCTCGACGGTGCCCAGCAAGTACTTGTAGGCCTCGAGCGGCCGCTTGAGCAGGTCGGCGTACTCGATGAGGCCGCGGTTGGCCTCGACGAGGTCGCCGCCGTACTCGAACAGCGACACCGACTGGAGCGCGGCCGGCAGCGCCGACACGCTCCGGTCCATCGTGATCTGGCGGCCGCGCGCGTCCACCGCCAGCTGCGGCTCGACGGTGACGCACGCCTCGCGGTAGCGCCGCTGCACGTAGAACCGTTCCACCTGGACGTGGCGCAGGACCTTCATGTAGTCGCCGCGGTACTTGTGGAGCAGCGCCTCGTAAATCTGCCGGTTCTTGTGCGACAGCTCGCCGTAGAGGATGTAGTCGGAGGCGACGAAGCCGCGCCGCTCGGCGAGCGCGTCCTTCAAGAGCTCGCGCCGCCGCCTGGGCGGGATGAGGAACAGCGGGTGGTCGCGCAGCTCGTCGGGGAGCTTGGCGTCGATCTGCTCCTCGGACAGGTACGCGTAGGTGTCGCGCCCGCCGCCGTCGCCGCCGCCGGCGCCGCCGAAGCCGATGCCGCCGGAGGCGATCTTCTGCGACGGGAAGATCCAGTTGAACCGGTAGAGCGCCCCCTCCTCCAGCGTCGAGTAGTACTCGAGCGCGCGCGCCAGGCACGACACCAGCGTCGACTTGGCCGAGCCGTTGGGCCCGTGGAGGAGGAGCAGCTTGTTCGTGCGCGCCTCGCGGGTGAAGTTCGCGAGGGCGCGGTAGACGCGCGCCTGGGCGTCCTCCTGACCGATGAGGTGGTCGCGGCCGCCGTCGAACGGGCAGTCGAACAGCTTCCAGCGGGTGACGACCCCGCGCGGATGGCGCACCTCCACCGTGCCGAAGTGATCGAAGACGTCGGTCAGGTACTGCGCGGCGGAGCGGGCGTGGCGGTCCGGCTGGGCGAGCGCGGCCGCGAAGTACTCGTCGAACGCCATGACGCGCTTGTTCTTGGCGTACGCGTCGCGGATCTCCGAGCCGAGCGAGACCAGCTGATCCCGCGATTCGAGCATACGTTGATTATCGACTACTTGACGCTGACGTTCCAGGCCAGCTTCTCGACCTTGGGGTCGCACGTCTCGGCCGTGCACACGGCGAAGCGGAACGTCGCGGTGAACGCCTTGTCGCCGGCCGCCCTGGGCGTGAACGCGACCGCGAACTCGGCGCGGTCATCGGTGAGCTTCGCGGCGTCCGCGGCCGACAACTTGGCCTTCGGCACGTCCACCCCCTCGGGCGCGACGATCGTCAGCGCCATCGGGAACTCCTTGTTGACGTGGTAGCCGGCGGTCGGGCGGAGCGTCACCTGGATCGTGGCGGCGGCGCCGGCGGTGGCCTGGGCCGGCGGCAGGACGTCGACGATGTACCCCTGGCCCTCCGAGCGCGGGCCGGCCTTGGCGGCGACGGCCGGGGCGGTCGCGGACGGGGGCAGGTCCTTCGCCTCGCTCTCGCGAGAGCACCCAAACAGCATCAGGGCGAGGACAAGCTTTCGCATGGAACCCATTCGGTAGCACGCGCCCGGCGGGGGTGCAATAATGACCCGGCCGTGGTGCGGCGCGCCGAGCAGATCGGACGCTACCACCTCCTCGACCGCATCGCCTTCGGGGGGATGGCCGAGATCTATCGCGCCAAGACGTTCGACGACAAGGGCCACGCCCACCTCGTCGCGGTCAAGCGCATCCTGCCCCACCTCGCCGAGGACGAGGACTTCCTGCAGATGATCGTCGACGAGGCCAAGATCGCTTCGCTCCTGCACCACCCCAACATCGCGCGCGTGTACGAGTTCGCGCGCGCCCACGGCGAGTACTTCCTGGCGATGGAGTACGTCGACGGCAAGGACGTGCGCACGCTGCTCGAGCGCTGCCGGCAGGCGGGGCACGCGATCCCGGCCCAGCACGCCGCGTTCATCGCCGCCGAGACGGCGACCGCGCTCCACGCCGCGTTCTCGGCGACGGACCGCGAGGGCCGCGCGGTCAAGGTCGTCCACCGCGACGTGTCGCCGTCGAACGTCATCTGCTCCTACGCCGGCGAGGTCAAGCTGTGCGACTTCGGCATCGCCAAGGGCACGACATCGCAGGTGCAGACCAAGGCCGGCATCATCAAGGGCAAGGTCAAGTACATGAGCCCGGAGCAGGCGCTGGGGAAGAAAGTCGACCACCGGTCCGACATCTTCTCCCTCGGGTCGGTGCTCTACGAGATGCTGACCAAGGTGCCGCCGTTCACCGCGCAAAACGAGATGGATCTGCTCGTCCGCGTGCGCGACGCGCGCTACACGCCGGTGCGCGAGCTTGCGCCCGAGGTGCCGCGCGCGCTGGAAGCGATCGTGGACCGCGCGCTACTGCGCCAGCGGGACGCGCGCTTCCCCACCGGCGCGGACATGGCGTCGGCGCTGCGGTCGTTCCTGCGCGAGTTCATGCCGCCCTACTCGCGAAGCTACCTCGGCCGCTACCTGCGCAAGCTGTTCGAGCAGGAGATCGAGCGCGAGCTCCGCCGCATGGAGGAGTACGTCGTCGGGGAGGCCGACCCCGCGAACGTGGCGGAGAACCTCATCGCCGACGCGCTCGGGCCGGACGCGCCGGTAAGTCAGTTCACGCCGATCTCCCGGCGGGGCGGCCCGGCGCGCAAGCGGGGCGAGACGTCGGACGACACGACGAAAAAGACGCCGAGCCCGGACGTGGATTTCCACTCGGCGCCGACGGAGATCCTCGACCGGCCGCGCCGGCGCTACCCCGGCTCGCCCGGCGGGCGCGACCCGCGCGACCTCGACCCCGCGATCCACGATTCGTCGACGCAGATCATCGCGAAAGACGGATCTCGAGCGTCAAGAGCTCGTCGCCGCTCCTGAGCGGGACGATGACCTCGGCGGCGCCGGCCGACGGGTGGCGCGCGTAGACCGGCACGTCGCCCGGATCGACGCCGCGCAGGCGGAACGACCCCAGCCGGTCGGTGACGGCGGACACCACGCCGCAGGCGACGGTGGCGCCGGGGACGGCCTCGCCGTGCTCGTCGTAGACGGTGCCGGCGAGCGTGGCGCCGATCTGGAGCTCGAGCCACAGGCCGTCGAGCGTTCCGCCGGCCGGCACGACGAAGGAGAAGATCTTGGTGGCGAAGCCGCGCGCCTCGACGACGAGCTTCCACGGCCCGGCGGCGAGCGACGGGAAGGCGAAGCTCCCCTTCTCGAACTCGCGGCGGACGACCGCGCCGCCGGGCCCCTGGGCCGTGATGGTGAACGTGAGGACCGGGCCGCGCGTGACCGCGTCGCGCACCTCGCCGCGCAGCGCGCCGACGTCGGCGGGCTTGGTCGCGCCGGCCGCGTCAGCCGCGGCGGGCGCGAGCGCGAGAGGCAGGTCGACCGCGCCCCCCTCGTCGGGGCGCGCGGCCCGCTCGACCGTCGCGTAGCCGCGGGCGGCGGCGCGCACGACGACCTCGCCGAGGACGTGGGCGAAGCGATAGCGCGCCTCCTTGTCGACGAACGTCACCGCGATCGCCCGCCCCGCCTGGAGGAGCGTCAGCTCGGCGCCGAGGAGGGGCACGCCGCGATCGTCGGTGACGCGGCCGGAGACGTCGCCGCCGCGCCGCAGGACGAGCGTGACGGGCGCGCCGGCGGCGAACGGCGCGGACTCGGCGGCGGCGAAGTCGGGGTGCGCGGCGCGGGCGACGTAGCGGCCGGGGCCCACGTGGGCGATGGCGAAGCCGCCGTCGGCGGCGGTGCGGAACCCGGCCGGCTCGGGGGCGTCGTCGTCGGGCGCGGCGACGAGGGCGCCGCGCGGCGGCGGCAGGGGGATCGGACCGGGGAGGACGCCGAGCTCCCCCGCGGGGATGAGGCGCCGCGACGCGGCGAGGCGCCTCCCCGACGCCCACGCCAGGCGCTGCGCGCGGCCGGCCGCCGAGATCGACCCGCCCTCGCCGCGAAGCTCGACCGCCGCGCCCGCGATGGGCGCGCCGCCCGCGTCGACGACGCGGCCGGCGACGGTGACGCCGCGCTCGAGGGCGAAGGACGCGACGAGATCCGCCCCCCCGGCGTCCACCCCGATCGCGCGGCGCGGCGGCGCGAGATATCCCTCCGCGACGACGTCGATCGCCGCGGCGCCGGGGACCACGCCCTCGAAGCGCGCCACGCCCGTCGCGTCGGTGGCGGCGCGGCGCACGAGCTCGTCGCGGGAGAGGACGACCCAGGCGCCGGCGACCGGGCCGTCGCCGGTCACCTGCACCGCCAGCGACGCGGCCGGCGCCAGCGCGAGCGCCACGTCCGGCCACGGGCCCAGGCCGCGGCGCCCGACGTTGATGTCGGCGGCGGCGCGACCGCCGCGCCGCGCGGCCACGACGAACTGGCCCTCGGGCAGACCGTCGACGCGGAAACGACCGTCCGGCCCGGCCGCGACCTCGCGCGGGGCGTCGAGGGTGGACCCCGAGACCTCGATCGCGGCGCCGGCGGCCGGGATGCCGGCGTCGGTCACGCTGCCGGCGATCGTAACGGCGCGCGAGACGACGACGGCGAGGTTGGCCGCGGGCGCGGCCACGCGGCGAACCTCGCTGGCGACCACTCCCGCGCCGGATACGCGCACGCGGAAGGGGCCCGGCGCCAGGCCGGCGAGGACGAACGTTCCATCCGGGAGCGTCGACGTTTCCGCGGAAACGTCATCGGCGCCCTCCCGGCTCGCCGACACCGTGAGCCCGGCGAGCCCCTCGGCGTGGAGGCCGATCACGCGCCCGGCCAGGCGCTCTTTTCCCTCGGGTTTCGGGGGATTGGGGGCGCGGGGCGCGGGCGGGGCAGGAATCGGCGGCGGCGGGCCGGGCTCGCGCGGGAGCGGACGTTCCGCGAGCCAGAACGATAGGACGATGCCTATCGGCAAGATCGCGGTCGCGGCGCGGCGCACGCCACAACTCTAGATAACTCTTGCGTTCGGCGCCAACCCCGTGCTAGCCAATAGCCCGCCATGGCGTTCCAGTGTGCCTTCTGCATGAAGAAGCGGCTCGTGGGAAACAAGGTCTCCCACTCGAACATCAAGACCAAGACCGTGCAGCGGCCCAATCTTCAGCGGGTCCACGCGATCGTCGACGGCGTTCCCCGGCACGTGCGGGTGTGCACGCGGTGCCTCCGCTCGGGGGTCGTCGTCAAGGCCGCGTAGCTTGTCGCTTTTCGGGAACAAGCACGAGTCCAACCTCCGATCCGCCCTGCAGATGGTGGAGGAGGCAATGGGCGCGCTGGGCCCGGACTTCCGTTTCGAGACGCTGGGAAAGGATACGTCGCTCACCTGGCGGGTGCACAGGGGGCCGCTCGAGATCCGCGCGACGCTGCGCACCCTCGACGACGGAAACTACCTGCGGGTGGTCGCCTACCTGGCGGAGGTGCCGGCGGGGGCCGACGCGGCCCTGTTCCGCCGCCTGCTCGAGCTGAACGGCCGCGAGGTCACGGGTGCCGCGTTCGCAGTGATCGACGGGCACATCGCGCTCTGCCTCGAGCGCACCACGGTCGATCTCGATCGGTCGGAGATCGTCGACGCGTTCCGGCGCATCGCCGACTACGCCGAGCGGTACCGCGCCGTCGGCTGACCCCTGGGACATCCCCGGAGACGAGCGCGCGCGGGCCCGTGGTTCCGCGCCGTTCGCGGCGGGAACGCGGCTTGCTGCTGCGCCGGTCATGCGCGCCCTCCTCGTCGCCTTCCTGTTCGCCGCTTGCGCCGGTCCGCTCGAGATCTCGGGCGGCCCGGACCGCAGCACCCACCGCCTCGACCGCAACAAGCTCACGGACGAGATGCGGCCGCTCGTCGCCGGAGAGCCGGCGGCGCTCGTCGAGCTCGACTCGATCAAGGCGCGCGAGAGCCGCGGCACCGTCCTGCTCGTGAGCGAGCTTGCGTTCCTCGCGCCGTGCATCGCGCTGCCGGCGGCGGACAAATACAAGGGCGGAGCCCTCACGTGGACCGGGATCGGCGCGTGCGGCGTGACGGTCGTGCTCGGCATCATCGGGGTCGTCAACGCGCCCAAGCCCGGCGACTATGCCGACGTGCTGCGCGCCTACAACACGCGCCACGCCGACGGACGGTGGATCGCGCCCGACCTCGACGTCAGGTAACCGCGATCGCGTCGATCTCGACCATGCCGCCCTTGGGCAGGCCCGCGACCTGGACGGTGGTGCGCGCCGGCGGCGCGCCGGCGAAATACGAGCCGTAGATCTCGTTCACCGCGCCGAAGTCGCCCATGTCGGTGAGGTAGATGGTGCAGCGCACGACTTTGTCGAGGGACGACCCCGCCGCCTCGACGACGGCCTTGAGGTTGTCCATCACGCGCCGCGCCTGGGCGCGGACGTCGGACGCGCCGACCATCTCCCCCGTGTGCGGATCGAGGGCGATCTGTCCCGAGCAGAAGACGAGCCCGCCGTAGGCGATCGCCTGCGAGTAGGGGCCGATGGCGCGCGGCGCGCGCTCGGTGGCGACGACGGTTTTGTCCATGCCCCTACCCTAACTCACCTCTTGCGTGGCGGCGCGCGCGAGGCTATAAGCTTGCCTCGGATTTCGGGCGATTAACTCAGCGGAAGAGTGCCATCCTCACACGGTGGAAGTCGCTGGTTCAATCCCAGCATCGCCCACGAAGAAGTCGCGGTAGAGTGATCGTCATGAGGGCCGGGTGGGTTCTCGCGATGATCGCCGCCTGCGGATCGTCGTCGTCCGGCGCGCCGACCGCCGATGCCGCGCCGACCGCCGATGCCACGCCGCCCGACGCCGCGCCACGCGATGCCGCGATCGACGCCGCCCCGTCCGGAGGCGACGGTCGCGTCGCGTGCGGGCAGACGACGTGCGCCGCCACGCCGTATCCCTCGCAGAACGTCTGCACGGAGAGCTATTGCTGCCTGCCGTCGTCGGCGGGCAGCTCGCCCTTCTGCCACGTGGGCAACCTCGGCGCCTGCGAATCGGGGAATCCCTTCTACTGCGACGACGTCACCGACTGCAACGCCGGCCTCTTCTGCTGCGACGATTCGACGCTCCGTCCCGGGCTGTTCCGTTGCCAGGCGACGTGCCCGAACGTCCAGCTGTGCCGGACGAACGCCGAGTGCCTGAACGGCGGCCCGTGTGTATTCCGCACGTGCGGTGGCACGCTCATCGGGACCTGTCAGGCCCTCACCCCGGGCATGGCCACCGCTCTGTTCTGCCAGTGACGCCCCACGAACCTCGGCTCGTCGGCATCCGATCCAGACTGGACGTGCCGCATGACCGCCGCCGCTCCCCCCAAGGCCGGACGTCGCGAATGGATCGGCCTCGCCGTGCTCGCGCTTCCGTGCCTGCTCTACGCCATGGACCTCACCGTGCTCAACCTGGCGGTGCCGTCGCTGACCGCTGACCTCTCGCCTTCCGCCACCGAGCTCCTCTGGATCATCGACATCTACGGGTTTCTCGTCGCCGGCTCGCTGATCACCATGGGCACGCTGGGCGATCGCATCGGCCGCCGCCGCCTCCTCATGATCGGCGCGGCCGCGTTCGGCGCGGTGTCGGTGCTGGCGGCATTCTCGACCAGCCCGGGGATGCTCATCGCCGCCCGCGCGCTGCTCGGGCTCGCCGGCGCCACCGTGGCGCCCTCGACCCTGTCGTTGATCCGCAACATGTTCCTCGATCCAAAGCAGCGCGCCACGGCGGTCGGAATCTGGATCACGAGTTACTCGATCGGCGGCGCCGTCGGTCCCTTCGTCGGCGGCGTCCTCCTCGAGCATTTCTGGTGGGGCTCCGTGTTCCTCGCGAGCGTGCCGATCATGGTGCTCATCCTTCTTGCCGCGCCGATCCTCCTTCCCGAGTACCGCGACCCGCAGGCCGGGCAGCTCGACATCCCCAGCGCCGCCCTGTCGCTGGTCGCCATCCTCGCGGTGATCTACGGCCTCAAGCAGATCGCCGCGCACGGCGTGAGCTGGCTGTCGCCGGCCTCACTCGCGCTGGGCCTCCTCGCCGGGCTGGCGTTCGTGCGCCGGCAACGCCGGCTCGCGGCGCCGCTCATCGACCTCACGCTGTTCCGCGGCCGCGCGTTCACCGCGGCCCTGGCGGCGTACCTGCTGGCGACGTTCGTGGCGTTCGGATCCTACGTGTTCATCGCGCAGTACCTCCAGCTCGTGCTCGGGCTGTCGCCGCTGCACGCGGGCGTGTGGACCTTGCCGTTCATGCTCGCCTTCATCATCGGCTCCAACGTGTCGCCGCTGATCGCGCGCCGGTTCCCCGCGCGCGCGGTGGTGACGGGCGGTCTCGCCGTCGCCGCGGTCGGTTTCCTCGCCATCACCCGGGTCGATGGACCCGCGACGCTTCCCGTCCTCGTCGTCGCGTCCTTCGTCTTCTCCCTCGGCCTGTCGCCCGCGTTCACCCTCGGAACCGACATGATGATCGGCGCCGCGCCGCCGGAGCAGGCCGGCGCGGCGGCGGCGCTCTCGGAGACGGGCTCCGAGCTGGGCGGCGCGCTGGGCATCGCGATCCTGGGCAGCCTGGGGACCGCGGTCTATCGCCGCGCCCTCGACGCCCAGCTGCCGGCGGGCGTTCCATCCGCCGCGGCGGACGCCGCCAGGGAGACGCTCGGGGCCGCCCGCTCGGTGGCGACCGGGCTGCCCGGCGACCTGGGCGTCGAGCTCCTCGACGCCGCGCGCGCGGCGTTCACCCAGGCGATGGCCGCGACGGCGGTCATCTGTGCCGGCGTGGCGATCGCGACGGCGCTCCTGACCGCGGGCCTGCTCCGGCGCGCCTGACCTGTGGCAGCCGGTCACAGCGAGGCAGATTGACACACCGGCCGGCGGCCGCACTGCAATGGAATTCCAACATCTAGCGCCTTGGCGCGCGGCTTGCGTTTCCTTCGGTCACGGAGGAAACCATGAAGCCCTTGAGTCGTTTCGCTGCGGTCGCCGGCCTCGTCGTGGCCATGTTCGCCGGCGCGTGCGCGACCCGTACGGTCTACGTGAGGGATAGGGCGGTCGAGAGCCCACCGCCGACGATGGTCGAGCTCAACCGGGGCGTCTGGGTCGTCGAGGATTACCCGCAGCCGGTCTTCTACTGCAACAACAACTACTGGCGCTACACCGACGGTATCTGGTACCGCAGCGCCTCGCTGTACGAGGCTCCGCTTCGCGTTCAGGTGAGCTATGTCCCGCTGAGCGTTCGCCGCGTCGAACGCCCCGCCGCGTACGTCTACTACCGGGCACCGCGCGCGGTCGCGCGCGTGCGGGTTACGGCGGCGGCCCACATATACTGATCATCGTCGATGCCTGGGCCGATGCCGGGCGCGGCATCGAAGGGATGCTCGCGCCCGGCACCGTCGGCCGCGTCTCCACGCCTAGCGCGGTTGGGTCTCGGCGGTCGGGATCGGCATATCCATGTGGATGGATCCGCCGTCCTTGGGCAGGTCGTTGAGCTTGCCCAGACGGCGCGAATCGATCCAGCGGTGCCCGCCCTCGAACAGGAGCGAGTTGCGCCGCTCGTAGACGAGCGCGTTGATCGCCTCGTCCTTGGTCGCGAACGGGGAATACATCGGGAGCTCGCCCGAGTGGGTGCGGACGAAGTTGAGGTCGTTGCGCGCGCTCGTCAGGTCGTTCGTCTGGATCTCGGCCTCCGCCTTGAGGAGGATGAGCTCCTCGTTGCGGATGATCGGCACCGGCGTGGTGATCGTGTACATGTCGAACGCCTCGGTGGCGGTGAGGCCGCTGCCCGTGACCGGCTTGTCGAGCACCATCAGCTTGCGCAGCACCCGCGCG
>DATFWE010000186.1:0-15286 GCA_035259575.1 Haliangiales bacterium | reverse complement strand
AAGCGCGCCGCGACCCGCCCGCCGAGATCCGCCGCGCGCGCGGCCACCTCGCCGGCGATGAAATCGAGCACCGCGCGGATGCGCGCCACGTTGCGCAGGTCGCGGTAGACGACGAGCCACAGCTCGCGCTCGACGACGTCGCGGGGGCCGCCGAGGCGGACGACCGCGGGGGACGCGTCGCCGAGCAGACAGGGCAGCACCGACGCGCCCGCCCCCGCCTCGACGGCAGCGAGCCGCCCCTGCCACGACGAAAGGCGGATCACCGCGCGCCCGCCGCGCGCCACCTGCGCCATCCACTTGAGCTCGGCCGACCAGGAGTTCGTCTCGTCGTCGGCGACGAGGTCGTGGCCGCCGAAGCCGGTGCGCAGGCGCGGCACCCCGCGCGCCGCCAGGTACTCGGGCGACGCGTACATCGCGAACCCCAGGATGCCGATGCGCCGCACGAGCAGCGTGCCCAGGCGCGGGCGCGCGACGCGCAGGGCGACGTCGGCCTCGCGGCGGCCGAGATCCAGCGCGCGCGGGGTGGCGTCGACCTCGAGCTCGACCTCCGGGACCTGCCGGCGGAAGCGCCCCAGCGCGGGCGCGATCAGCCGGTCGGCGAGCGTCTCGATCGTCGTCAGGCGCACCGTGCCGGCCGGGCGCGCATCGACGTCGAGCGCCGCGTGCTCGACCGCGAGCGCCTGCTCCTCCATGGCGGCGAGCATCGGGCGGAGGCGATCGCCCAGCGGCGTGAGCACGTGCTCGCCGCCGCGCCGTTCGATCAGGCGCGCCCCCAGCGCCGCGTGGAGCGCAGCGATGCGGCGCGTCACCGTCGACTGGTTGACGCCGAGCGCGCGCGCGGCGCCGGTGTAGGTGCGGGCGCGATCGACGGCGAGGAGATAGCGGAGGTCGGTCCAGTCCAGCATGCAATTGTGCATAGATAGTATGCGATAGAGCGCTGCTACGAGGCAAATGCGCATTGCATCCTATAGGGCATGTCGCTTCGATTCCTCTCTCCGCGCACCGCGCTGGCTATCGCAGTCGTCACCTGGGCGTCGGCCTTCCCCATGATCCGGATCGCGCTCGTCGGCTACACCCCCGTCGAGCTGGCGCTGTTCCGCTACCTGGTCGCGTCGGTCGTGTTCGCCGGCTACGCGGTCGTCGCCCGCGTCCGGCTGCCGCCGCTCGGCGACCTCGCGCGCATGGCCGGCCTCGGCGTCCTCGGCATGGCCGTCTACTTCGTCCTTCTCGGCTACGGGCAGCGCGGCGTGTCGGCGGGGGCCGCGAGCCTCCTGGTGTCGACGTCTCCGGTGTTCATGGTGGGGTTGGCCGCCGCCTTCAAGGGCGAGCGGCCGTCGCCGGGCGCGATCGCGGCGATGGGGGTGAGCTTCCTCGGCGCGGCGATCATCGCCGGCTCGCACGGCGGGGGCGTGGGCGGGCTCGGGACCCACGCGCTCGCCGTCCTCGGCGCGGCCCTGGTCGGCGCGTTCTCCACCATCTTCCTTCGCCCCTACAGCCTGCGCTACGGCGCGGTGACCGCGACGATGGTGTCGGCGTGGGGCGCGACGCTGGCCCTCGTGCCGGCGGCCCCGGGGCTGGCGGGCACGGTGGCCGCGGCGCCCGCGGCGGCGACGGCGGCGGTCGTCTACCTCGGCCTCGTCCCCGCCGTGATCGGGTACGCGGCGTGGTCCTACGGCGCGGCGCGGTCGAGCGCGGCGTCGGCGGGCGTGGCGCTGTACGTCGTTCCCGTCGTGACGATGGTGCTGTCGTTCCTGCTCCTCGGCGAGGTGCCCGCGATGGTCTCGCTCGCCGGCGGCGCGCTCGTGGTCGCCGGCGTGGTCGGCGTGAACCTGGGCGGGGCGAGGTTGTCGCGCGGCGCCGCCAAGATCACAATGGCGCGATGGACGCCGAAGAGTTCCGCCGCCTCGGACATCTCCTCGTAGACTGGGTAGCTGAATACCGCACCGGGCTCGCGGCCCGGCCGGTCATGAGCCCGGTCCGCCCCGGAGCGATCAAGGCCCGCTTCCCCGTCGAGCCGCCCCGCCGCGGCACCGGCCTGTCGGGCATCGTCGACGCGCTCGAGCGCGACGTCCTTCCCGGCATCACCCACTGGAACCATCCGTCGTTCTTCGCGTACTTCCCGTCGAACACCACCTACGCGTCGATCCTCGCCGACATCGTGGCCTCCGGCCTCGGCGTCCAGGGGATGAGCTGGCAGACATCGCCCGCGGCCACCGAGGTCGAGGAGGTCGTCATGGACTGGCTGCGGCGCATGGTCGGGCTGTCGGGGGCGTGGACCGGCGTCATCCACGACACCGCCAGCACCGCGACGCTGTGCGCGCTGTTGTGCGCGCGCGAGAAGGCCTCGGGCTTCGCGCAGGAGGCGGGCGGCCTGCAGGCGGACGGCCCGCCGCTCATCGTGTACGCCTCGCGCGAGGGGCACAGCTCGATCGAGAAGGCGGCGCTCCTGGCCGGGTTCGGGCGCGCGCACCTGCGCCTCATCGACACCGACGAGGACCATGCGCTGCGACTGCCGCTGCTCGCCGACGCCGTCGCCGCCGACGTCGCGGCCGGGCGCCGCCCCGCCGCCGTCGTCGCGGCCGTGGGCACCACCGGCACCACCGCGATCGATCCCGTCGCCGGCATCGCCGCCCTCGCCGAGAAGCACGGCATGTGGCTGCACGTCGACGCGGCCATGGCGGGGACGGCGATGATCGTGCCCGAGTGCCGCTGGATGTGGGAGGGGGTCGAGCGCGCCGACAGCGTCGTGTTCAACCCGCACAAATGGATGGGAGTGGGGTTCGACCTCAGCGCCTACTACGTGCGCGACCCGGACCTGCTCGTCCGGGTGATGAGCACGAACCCGACCTATCTCCGCACCGACCAGGACGGCGCGGTGAAGAACTTCCGCGACTGGCACATCCAGCTCGGGCGGCGCTTCCGCGCGCTCAAGCTGTGGTTCCTCCTCCTCGACGTGGGCGTCGAGGGTCTGCAGGCGCGCGTGCGCCGCGACCTCGCCCACGCCGCCTGGCTCAAGGCCGAGGTCGACGCCGCCCCGGATTGGGAGCGCCTGGCGCCGGTGCCGCTGCAGACGGTGTGCATGCGCCACGCGCCGGCGCGTCTGCGCGGCGACGAGGCGGCGCTGGCCGAGCACAACCGCGCGATCGCGCGCCGGATCAACGACGGGGGCAAGGCGTACCTCATCTCGGCGATGCTCAAGGGCAAGCAGGCGATCCGGGTCAGCATCGGGGCCGAGGGCACCGAGCGGCGCCACGTCGAGGCGCTGTGGCGGAGCCTGCAGGCGGCGGGGGCGGAGGTGTAGCCCCGCGCGGTCGCCCGTGCCCGTGCCCGTGAGTGCCAGCCCCACGTGAGGGCTGGGTGGGCCCCGCGGAGCGACGGTCGGCGATCATGTACTCGGTCTCTCCTCGCGTCGCCGGCCCCATATGGGGGATGCGCGTCAGCGGATGTTGTGGCCAGGACCGGGAATCCTGGTTTCTAATGGCTGCGATGTCGCAGCACGCCGTGTCGCCCGCCGTGTCGCCCGTCGAGCCCCCGCCGCTGCCGCACGACGCGACCCAGGACGAGATCGACGAGCACTGGCTGCGCCACGTCTACAAGCCGGACGCGCCGCAGCTGACCGTGCGGGCGATCGTCGCCGGCATGTTCCTCGGCGGCGTCATGTCGGTGTCGAACCTGTACATCGGCCTCAAGGTGGGCTGGAGCCTGGGGATGGCGATCACCGCCACCATCCTGGCGTTCTCGCTGTTCGCGGTGCTGCGCAAGATCGGCGCCGTCAGGAGCGAGTTCACCAAGCTCGAGAACAACACCGTCGCCAGCTGCGCCTCGGCCGCCGGGTACTTCTCGTCGGCGGGCATGGTGTCCGCCGTGCCCGCCCTGTACCTGACGCAGGACCGCCTGCTCACGCCGATCGAGGTGGCGATCTGGATGAGCGTCATCTCGCTCCTTGGCATCCTCATCGCCGTGCCGATGCGGCGGCAGATGATCGACATCGATCGCCTGCCGTTCCCGTCGGGGCTCGCCGGCGCGGAGACGATCAAGGCCATGCACGAGCACGCGGGCGAGGCGCTGTCCAAGGCGCGCTCGCTCCTCTACGGCGCGCTGCTCGCCGCGCTGTTCGAGATCCCGTACCAGGTGGGAAGCTTCGGGCGCTGGCGGAACCCCATCACCTGGCCCGAGCACCTCATGGTCCCGGGCAGCGTCGGCGGCTACACGATCGGCTCGCTCGGCCTCCAGCTCAACACGTCGCTCCTCATGTACGGCGCGGGCGCGATCATCGGCGTGCGCGTCGGCGCCTCCATGCTCGTCGGCGCGGTGTTCCTGTGGGTGGGGATGGGGCCGTGGCTCGCCGGTCACGGCATCACCAGCCCGGGCGCGGGCATCTTCCGCTCGATGACCAACTGGTCGGTGTGGCCGGGCGTGCTGATGGTCATCGTGGCGGGGCTTTTGAACTTCGCGCTCAAGTGGCGCACGATCGCGTCGGCGTTCGGCTCCCTCGGCAAGATCATCGCGCCGAATGCACGCCCGTCGAAGATGGCGCCGGTCGAGGTGCCGCCGAGCTGGTTCGGCTGGGGCCTGCTCGTCGCGACCGCGCTCGTCGCGGGGGTCGCGCGGATCATGTTCGGCATCCCGCTGTGGATGGGCGTGCTCGCCGCGGCGGTCGGCTTCGTCCTGTCGATCGTCGCCTGTCGTTCCATGGGGGAGACCGACATCGCGCCGCTCGGGCCGCTGGGGAAGATCGCCCAGTTCATCTACGCCGGCGTCCACCCCGGGCACTACCCCACGAACCTCATGTCCGCGTCGGTGACGGCCGGCAGCGCGGCGCACTCGTCGGACCTGCTGACCGACCTCAAGACCGGCTACCTCCTCGGCGGGTCGCCGCGGCGGCAGTTCCTCGCCCAGCTGTTCGGCATCGTCGCCGGGGCGTTCTTCTGCGGGCCCGCCTACCTGCTGCTCGTGCGTCCGGAAAAGATCGCCTCCGCCGATCTGCCCACGCCGGCGGCGCAGCAGTGGGCGGCGGTGGCGGACCTCCTGGCGCACGGCATCCGATTCGAGGCGCGCGGGGCGGGGACGGCGCGCGCGGTGCCGGTGGAGGCGCTGGCGCTTACCGGGCGCCCGTCGGGCATCGCCGTCGGCGACCGGCTGCGCATCGTCGAGGGGCCGAACGCCGGCGTCTACGCCATCGCGATGATCGATCGCACGACGATCGTCGTCGACCGCCCGGTCCCCCAGGCCAGGGCAGGGCCCGGCGCGTTCCGCGCCGAAGTGGTAGCGCCCGACGGCACGGTGCGCGGCGCCACCGCGGTGCGCGGCGACGCGGTCGCGCGCGCGGGCATCGAGCTCCTGTCGCGCCCGGACGGCACGCAGGTCGGCGACTACGTGATGGCGCGGGTCGACGGCGTCGACGTGTGGCACCGGATCATGGGCGTCCGCGGCGACGTCGCGATGCTCGACCACGCGTTCGCCGCCCGCGGCGACGCGGCGATCGAGGTGCACAAGATGGGCCTGCCGCCCTACGCGCTGCAGGTGACGTTCGTGACGATCGCGGTCGCGCTCCTCATCACGCTGCTCGAGGTATACGGCCCGCGGCGGCTGCGGCGCTGGCTGCCCTCCGTGACCGGCTTCGGCATGGCGTGGGTGATCGGCTGCTGGGACTCGGTGGCGATCGGCATCGGCTCGGTCATCGCCTTCGGCATCGGCCGCATCTCGCCGCGCACCGACGAGCGCTACACCGTGTCGACGTCGTCGGGGATCATCGCCGGCGCGTCGATCATGTCGATCGTGCTCATCGCGCTCGGGCTGCTGGGGGTCATCGGCCCGGTGGAGTAACTGTCATGGTGGGACTCGGTTCGGCGGTTGTCGCGGCGGCGCTGGCTGCGGGGTGCGCGTCGCAGGCGGTCGGTCCGCGCGCGCGAGAGTGGCTCGAGCTGCGCAGCGGACACTTCATCCTCGCCACCGACCTCGACCGTCACCGCGCCGAAGCCGTCGCGTCCGGCCTCGAGGAGTCGTGGTCGGCGCTGGCGCATGTGTACCAGGTCATCGTCCCCGGCCGTCCGCCGCCGGATCACGAGCTGCGCATCGTTCATCTGAACGACTGCGCCGACGTCCATGCGCTCCGGCCGGGGACCGGCGGCTTCGTGGAGCTCTCGGCGGACTTTCTGAGCGATCCGACGGCGGTGACGTGCGGAGCCTTCGTCGGACGGTCGCGGACGTCCGTCTTGCACGAGGTCGCCCACGTCTTCAATCTGCATTATCTGCACGCGCACCCGTCGTGGCTCAACGAGGGGCTCGCGACCTACTTCCAGTCGGTCGCCGTGGAAGGCGGGCGGATCCTCCTCGGCCGGGTCGCGGACAGCGCGGCCGACTTGTGGCGCATGGCGGTCCCCGTACCGGCGCTCGGCGTCTTGTGGCAGGGTATGCCGGGCCCGGGGGTGACCCGTGCCTTCTGGTATTTCGGCGCCTTGAATCTCGTTCACCTGCTGAACGGGGGCTCCGACGACTACCATCGGCGTTTTCAGATGTTCCTCGGTCTCGGCGCGGGCGGGACGCCATGGGTGGACGCGTGGAACCGCGCCTTCGGCGATCTCCCCGACGGGCGACTGGAGCAGGAATACATCGACTACCACCTGCGCAAGGACCTTCGCCTCTACGCGGTGGCGTTCCGCGCGCCGCCGCCGCGGCCGTTGCGGGTGCATCGCCTCGGCGCGGCCGAGGCGCACGCGGTGCGCGCGAGCCTCTTCATCATGACCGGGCAGTTCACCGCGGCGCGCCAGGAGCTTGCCGAGGCCGAGCGCGACGATCCGGGGTGGGTGGAGGCACCCTTCTGGCGGGCGGTTTTCTACACCTGGTTTCCGTACGAGGCGGTCGCGGACGATAAGGACCCCCTGGCGCTGCTGCGGACCTACGTCGACCATGTTCCCGGCGACGCCCGAGCGCGGGCGGGCATCGTCACGCTCGGTCTGCGGCGATACCTTCCCGGAGACGACTTCGAGCTCGACGGCTCGGTTCCGGCCGGTCTGGCGGGCATGATCGACGATGTGGAGGCGCTGGCGCGCGTCGCCGATTCGGCCTCCGCGCTGAACAACGTCGCCTGGTACTACGCCGTCAGCCAGAGGCCCGACATCGGCCTCCGGTTTTCCGAGCGCGCGCTCGCGTTGAATCCCTCGTGCGCCGCCTGCCTCGACACCCTGGCGCTCCTCTACCACGAGCTCGGGCGGCACGCCGAGGCGCTCGACGCCCAGGAACGGGCCGTCCTGCTCTTCGGCGAATACGATCCCGGCCGCGGCGTGCGCGAGCGGCTCGACCGGTATCGCGAGCTCGCGGGCGGTGCCCGCTAGTCCTTCACCTGCTGCGCCAGGTAGTGCTCCGTCCCGATCTGCGAGATGAGCTCGAGCTGCTCCTCCAGCCAGTCGACGTGCGCTTCCTCGGCCTCGAGGATCTCCTCGAGCATCTCGCGGCTGCCGTTGTCCCCCAGGCTGCGGCACAGCTCGATGCCGTCGTTGAGGAGCTTGATCGCCCCCGACTCCAGCGCGAGGTCGAGCTGGAACTGCTCGGGCACGGTCTGGCCGATGTTGATCTTGTGGTACCGCTGCACGTTGGGGAGCCCGTCGAGGTACAGCACGCGATGGATCAGCTTGTCGGCGTGCTTCATCTCGTCGATCGACTCGTCGCGCACCCTCTTCCACAACCGCTGGTAGCCCCAGTTCTCGCACATCCGCGCGTGGATGAAGTACTGGTTGATCGCGGTGAGCTCGCCGGTGAGAACTTCGTTCAAAAGGTCGAGGACCTTGTCGTGGCCTTTCATGCCGTTTCTCCCGCGGGCTGAAGGTACGGCGACAGTACCCTCAGAGCTCCGCGGGGGCAACGCTCTCCGGCGCGGTGCTCCGCGATCATCTCGCAGATCTGCTCGCAGCACATGCCGCAGCCGGAGCCGGCGCCGCACGCGGCGGCGACGTCCCCCGCGGTCGTCGCGCCCTCGGCGATCGCGGCGCGAACGGTGCGTTCGGTGATGCGGCGGCAGATGCAGACGATCATGTGCGGAAGGCCTTCTTGGATTTGAATTTCACTTTCAAATATGCCGCGGGTCAACCGAAAAGCAACCCGTGACGCAAAGTCCTTGATTTATGTACACTTCACGCCCCATGCGTTCCCTGCACGCGTTCGCCATCCTCGCGCTGCTCCCGATCGCAGCCTCCGCCGACGAGGGCATGTGGCCGTACGACAACTTCCCGACCGACGCCGTCAAGAAGCGACTCGGCTCGGCGCCGACGCAGGACTGGCTCGATCACGTGCGGCTGTCGTCGCTGCGCATCGCCGGCGGCTGCTCGGCGAGCTTCGTCTCCCCGAACGGTCTCGTCATGACGAACCACCACTGCGCCCACCGGTGCATCGAGCAGCTGTCGACGGGCAAGAACGACCACGTGAAGAACGGCTTCTTCGCCCGCGCCGAGAAGGACGAGCTCGCCTGCCCCACGATGGAGATGAACCAGCTCATCGCGATCGCCGACGTGACGGCGCGCATGGAGCTGGCCAAGAAGGGCGTCGCCGACGACAAGCTCCACGACGCCATCCGCGCCGAGATCGCCCGCATCGAGAAGGAGTGCGCCACCGGCGACGACTTCCGCTGCGAGGTCGTGAGCCTGTACCACGGCGGGCGCTACGACCTCTACACCTACCGCCGGTACCAGGACGTCCGCCTCGTGTTCGCGCCCGAGTTCGCGACAGCGTTCTTCGGCGGCGACCCCGACAACTTCATGTTCCCGCGCTGGGACCTCGACGTCACGTTCGTGCGCGTGTACAAGGACGGCAAGCCGCTCAAGACCGACCACTGGCTGCGCTGGACCAAGGCCGGCGTCAAGGCCGGCGATGCGGTGTTCGTGTCCGGGAACCCGGGCAAGACCAGCCGCCTCAAGACCGTGGCGCAGCTCGAGTACGACCGCGACGTCTACCTGCCGACGCGGCTCGGGTACCTGAACGAGCTCCGCGGCTACGTGGCGATGTACCAGACGCGCGGCCCCGAAGAAAAGCGCCACTCGACCGACAAGCTGTTCGGCATCGAGAACTCGGTCAAGGGCCTCACCGGACGGCACCGCACCCTCGCCGACCCGCGCTTCTTCGCCGCGCTGGCGGCGGCGGAGAAAGACCTCCGGCAGAAGGTCGACGCCGATCCCGCGCTCAAGGCGGCCTACGGCGGTGCGTGGGACGCCATCGCGAAGGTCACCGACAAGATGCGCCGCTACGCCGACGAGACGTGGGCGATCGAGCTCGAGACGTCCGATCTCTTCGGCTACGCCCGCACGCTCGTGCGCGCCGCCGACGAGCTGCCCAAGCCCAACGGCGAGCGCCTCGAGGAGTACACCGACTCGCGTCTGCCCGAGCTCAAGCAGAAGCTGTTCTCGCCCGCGCCGGTGCACGACGAGCTGGAGACGGCGCTGCTCGCGTTCCAGCTCACCAAGATGCGTCAGGTGCTGGGGCCCGACCATCCGGTGGTGAAGCGCCTCCTCGGACCGAAGAGCCCCGCCGAGGTGGCCGCGGCGCTGGTCAAGGGGACGGCGCTCAAGGACCCGAAGGTCCGCCGCGCGCTGTGGGACGGCGGCAAGGCCAAGGTCGACGCCACCCGCGACCCGCTCCTCGACTTCGTCCGTTCGTTCGACGCCGACGCGCGCGCGGTGCGCAAGCGGTGGGACAGCGACATCGACGGCCCGCTCAAGAAGTACGGCGGTCAGCTCGCCCAGGCGCGCTTCAAGCTCTACGGCACCGGCCAGTATCCCGACGCGACGTTCACGCTGCGCCTGTCGCACGGCACGGTGAAGGGCTGGACGGAGCCCGGCAGCGAGCGCGAGGTGAAGCCGTTCACGTACATGGCCGGCGCGTTCGAGCGCGCGACCGGGCGCGACCCGTTCGCGCTGCCGCCGACCTGGCTCGCCGCCAAGGGCCGGCTCAAGCTCGACACGCCGCTCGACTTCACAGCCGACACCGACATCATCGGCGGCAACTCCGGCTCGCCGGTGGTCGGAACGGACGGCGACGTCGTCGGGCTGGTGTTCGACGGCAACATCCAGTCGCTCGGAGGCGAGTACGGGTTCGACGCGACGGTGAACCGGACGGTCGCCGTGGACGCGCGCGCGATCGTCGAGGCGCTGGGCAAGATCTACGGGGCCGGGCGTCTCGTGGATGAGCTCACGAGCAGCCGACCTTGAGCCCCGTCCGCCAGCACCCGTCGAGGAAGACGAACGTGTCGATGCGGATTCCGCCCTCCTCCTCGCTGCGCTTCAGCCGCACCGCGTAGACCGGCGCGTTCGTGCGCAGCGGCTCGGCGGTCTTGCGCTCCGCGGGGGGCAGCTCGCGCGCGCCGCCGAGCGGCACGACCTCGACGTCGTCGTAGCGGCGCTCGCGGATCTTGCGGGCGATCTCGGCCGCGCCCTCGCCGGCGAACGACGCGAACGCGCGGGCGTAGTCCGGCCACAGGCGCTGCCCCGCGCCCCCCCCGAACAGCTCCTCGAGATCCTCGCGACGGCACTGCAGCGTCGCCAGGCGATCGGCGACACCGGCGTCGTCGCCGGCGTACGCCATCTCGAGCACCTCCAGCCAGAAGATCGCGAGCCCGGTGGGGCTCGGCGGGTACGCGGTCTGGCGGCCGGCGGTTTCGGCCTTCACACCCTTTACTATACACGCCCTCGCACTACACTGCCCACGATGGTGCGCTCCGCCGTCTTCCTCCTCGTCGTGGGCTGCGGCGCCACCGCGGCCGCGCCCGCGGCGCCGCCCGCCGCAGCCGCGCGACCGTCCGCGCCGGTCCCGATCGCGCCCGAGCCGCGCGAGGTGCACCTCGCCAATCTGCGCCAGCTCACGTTCGGCGGCGAGAACGCCGAGGCGTACTGGTCGTGGGACGGCACGCAGCTCATCTTCCAGTCCACGCGGCCGCCGTTCGCGTGCGATCAGATCTACCGGATGGCGGTCGATCTCGGGACGCTCGACCCCGTCCGCGTATCGACCGGCAAGGGTCGCACCACCTGCTCCTACTTCTTCCCCGGCAATCGGCGCATCCTCTACTCGTCGACGCACGAGCACGGCGACGCCTGCCCGCCGCGGCCCGATTTCTCCCAGGGCTACGTGTGGGCGCTCTACGACTACAACATCTACACGGCCAAGGCCGACGGGTCCGAGCTCACGCCGCTCACCCAGCGGCGCGGCTACGACGCCGAGGCGACGGTGTGCGGCAAGGACGGCACGATCCTGTTCACCTCCGACCGCGACGGGGATCTCGAGCTCTACCGCATGGATCCCGACGGAAAGAACGTCGTAAGGCTCACGCGCGCGCCCGGCTACGACGGCGGCGCGTTCTTCTCCCCCGATTGCAAGAAGATCGTCTGGCGCGCGTCGCGCCCCCAGGGAAAGGACCTGGAGACGTACCAGAAGCTGCTCGCCCAGGGGCTGGTGCGGCCGACGCAGCTCGAGATCTGGACCGCGAACGCCGACGGCTCGGAGGCGCAGCAGGTGACGTACCTGGGCGCGGCGAGCTTCGCGCCCTCGTGGTTCCCGTCGGGGAATCGCATCCTGTTTTCCTCCAACGTCGGCGATCCCAAGGGGCGCGAGTTCGACCTGTGGGCGGTGAACGTCAACGGGACGGGGCTGGAGCGGATCACCTACGCGCCCGGATTCGACGGGTTCCCGCTGTTCTCGCCGGACGGCACGCGGCTGGTGTTCGCGTCGAACCGCGACGGCAAGGTGAAGGGGGAGACGAACATCTTCCTCGCCGACTGGAAGGACGCGCCCGTGCAGGCGGAGGAGGCGCCCGCCGACCGGTTCGAGCGCGACGTGGCCTGGCTCGCCGACGACTTGCGCGAGGGGCGCGGCCCCGAGGGGTCCGGGCTGAACGCCACCGCCGCCTGGCTCGAGCGTCGGTTCAAGGAGATCGGGCTCGAGCCCGCCGGGTCCGACGGGTACCGGCAGTCGTTCAACTTCGCCACCCGCGTGTCGGTCGGGCGCAAGACGCAGCTGCGCATCGACGGCGCAGCGGCGCTTGGCGGAGAGTACGTCCCCGCCGCGATATCGGCCAGCGCGTCGGCGGCGGGCAAGCCGATCGCGGCCGGCTACGGGATCAAGGCGCCGGGCTACGACGACTACGCCAAGCTCGACGTGAGGGGCAAGATCGTCGTCCTCAAGCGCTTTGCCCCCGAGAAGGCGAATCTCGACCCGCTGCACGAGCGGCGCTGGAGCGACGTCGCCTACAAGGTGTGGGAGGCCGTGGGGCGCGGCGCCCAGGCGGTCGTCCTCGCCGATCTCGACAACGCCGAGGAGAAGCCGTTCCCCCGGCTGAGGGTGGAGCACTTCGGCGGCGCCAAGATCCCGGTCGTCTACGTCACGCGCGCGGTGGCGGCGCGCCTCCTGCGCGCGAAGCGCGTCGAGCTGTCGGTGGAGCTCGTGCCGGCGCCGTTGCAGACTGCCAACATCGTGGCGCGCATCCGCGCCGGCGCGCCCGACCGCCTCCCCGGCGTGGTCGTCGTGGGCGCGCACTACGACCACCTGGGCATGGGCGGCGCGGGGTCGCTCGCGCCCGACGTCGTCGCGATCCACAACGGCGCCGACGACAACGCCTCGGGCGTGGCCGGCCTGCTCGAGGTCGCGCGCATGCTGGCGGCGCGGCGCGCCGAGCTCCAGCGCGACGCCATTCTGGTGGGGTTCACCGTCGAGGAGCTCGGCGTCGTCGGGTCGACGATGTTCACCCGCTGGTTCCCGGTGAAGGACCAGGTCGTGGCGATGCTCAACATGGACATGATCGGCCGCCTGCGCGGGAACAAGCTCCAGGCCATCGGCGGGGACAGCGCGGCCGAGTGGCCGGCGCTGCTCAAGGAGCCGTGCGCCCGCGCCGGCGTGGAGTGCGTGGTCGGCGGCGGCGGCTTCGGTCCGTCGGACCACACGCCGTTCTACGCGCTCGGCGTGCCGGTGCTGCACTTCTTCACCGGGGCGCACCGCGATTACCACCGGCCGACCGACGACATCGAGGCGATCAACGCCGCGGGCGGCGCGCGCGTCGCGGCGGTCGTGGCGGCGACGGTCGAGGCGGTGGCGCACGCGCCCCGGCTCACCGTGCGCGCGGCCGAGGAGCCGCCGCCGGTCGGGGACCTGCGCGTGACCGGCGCGTCGCTGGGGACGGTGCCCGATTACGTGGGGCCGCCGGAAGGGACGCCGGGCGTGCTGCTCGCGGGCGTGCGTCCGGGCGGACCGGCCGAGGCGGGCGGGCTGCGCCGGGGCGACATCGTGCAGTGGATCGACGGCCACGACGTGCGCAGCGTCGAGGATCTGATGTTCGTCCTGCAGGTGTCCAAGCCGGGAGCCAAGGGCAAGGTGCGCTTCCTGCGCGACGGCCGGACCCAGGAGGCCGAGGTCACCTTCGGCGCGCCGCGGCGCTGAGGTACGCCTTCCCCCGGGGGGAGATCTCGTAGCCGACCTCGAAGCTCTGCGTCAGCCCCAGGCGCTTGAGCTTGCGCACGTCGACCTTGAACGGCAGGGTCTCGCGGCCGAGCTTCTTGGCCAGCTGGGACGCGGCGACGCGCGGACGGCGCGCGATGAGCGCGAGCGTGCGGCGCGTCCACGGCCCGCGCGCGTCGAGGCGCGCGAGCCGGCGGCGGATCGCGTCGACGTCCTCGCGCGTGAGCCGGTCGTCGAGCGCGATCTCCACCCGGTCGCCGTCGCCGCCGTGGTGGAGCTCGACGCGGTAGACCGGCGCGTCCGCGCGCGCCGGCCCCGACGGGTGGTCGTCGAGGTACGCGCGCAGCTCGTCGCGCGAGGCGAACCCGGCGAGGCGCGCGTCGCGCGCGGTGATGTCGCGCACGCGGACGCGATCGACGCGGTCGACCTCGAGCACCCCGATGGGATGGCAGCGGTACCGGCCGCCCGGACGCACGTGGGGCTTGTCCCAGCGGCGGAACGTGAGCCGGACGGCGCCGCTCACCAGTCCCTCGTGGAATCGCTTCTGGAACAGCAGCATGTGTCATCCTTAGGGTGCCATGTCCAAGTACTCCAAACCGACAGAAGAAGAGATCGCCAAGAAGCTCACGCCGCTCCAGTATCGCGTCACCCAGAAGGACGCCACCGAGCCGCCGTTCCACAACGAGTTCTGGGACAACCACGAGGACGGGCTCTACGTCGACGTCGTGTCGGGGGAGCCGTTGTTCAGCTCGCGCGACAAGTTCGACTCCGGCACCGGCTGGCCGAGCTTCTCCCGGCCCATCGACAAGGCCGGCGTCGTGGCGCGCGCCGACCGGACGCACGGGACGGTGCGCACCGAGGTCCGCTCGCGCGTCGGCGACTCCCACCTGGGGCACGTGTTCGAGGACGGGCCGGCGCCCACGGGGATGCGCTTCTGCATCAACTCGGCGTCGCTGCGGTTCGTCCCCGCCGCCCGGCTCGAGGCCGAGGGGTACGGCGACTACCGCGCGCTGTTCGGGGGCAAGCCCGGGCCGGCGCCCGCCGAGGCGACGCTCGCGACCGCGGTCCTCGCCGGCGGCTGCTTCTGGGGGATGGAGGACATCCTGCGCAAGGTCCCCGGCGTGGTGGACACCGAGGTGGGCTACGCCGGCGGCGCGACGCCGGCGCCGACCTACGACCAGGTGAAGACCGGGGGCACCGGCCACGCCGAGTCGATCCGCGTCACGTTCGATCCGGCGCAGCTGTCCTACGCCGACCTCCTCGAGAAGTGGTTCTTCCGCATGCACGATCCCACCACGAGGAACCGCCAGGGCAACGACGCGGGCACGCAGTACCGCTCGGCGATCTTCTACGCCAACGACGAGCAGAAGCGCGTCGCCGAGGAGGTGAAGGCGCGCGTGGAGCAGGGCGGCAAGTGGCGGCGGCCGATCGTGACCGAGATCGTGCCGGCCGGCCCGTTCACCCCCGCCGAGTCGTACCACCAGGATTACCTGGAGAAGCACCCCGGCGGGTATACCTGCCATTTCATGCGCGAGTGAGGCGGCTCACAGGCTGGTGCAGCTCTTGGGGAAGTTGTTCGCCAGGTCGGCGCAGGACCCGTGGGCGATGTCGTTCGTGCACGCGTCGACCTGCTGCTGCGTGTCCGGCGTCTGCTGATCGCACGCGGCGCCGGTGCAGCAGGCCGCCATGAACGTGTCGAAGCAGTTGCCGCCGCCCGGAGGCTGCGCGGCGCCGCAGGCCTCCGCCTTGTCGCACGTCGCCATGGCCACGTCCTCGCACACCACGCGGGCGGCCAGCTTGGCGCCGTTGTGGTTGGGATCCGCACCGCCGCCGTGACACGCCACGAACGCAAACCCGA
>DATFWE010000185.1:0-31554 GCA_035259575.1 Haliangiales bacterium | reverse complement strand
CCTCGGCTTCTCGGGCGACGAGGACGTCAACCGCGCCGTCGAGGCGGCGATCGCGCGCTACGGCACGTCGGTGTCCGCCAGCCGCGTCGCCTCGGGCGAGAAGCCGCTCCACGGCGAGCTCGAGGGCGAGATCGCCCGCTTCCTCGGCGTCGAGGACGCGATCGTGATGGTGGGCGGCCACGGCACCAACGTCGGCGTGATCGGCCACCTCCTCGGCCCGGGCGACCTCATCATCCACGACGCGCTCGCCCACGACAGCATCATGGGCGGGGCGAAGCTGTCCGGCGCCAAGCGGCGGCCGTTCCCCCACAACGACTGGGAGGCGCTCGACCGCATGCTGGGCGAGATCCGCCACCAGTACAAGAAGGTGCTCATCGCCATCGAGGGCACCTACAGCATGGACGGCGACGTCCCGCGCCTCGACAAGTTCATCGAGGTGAAGAAGCGCCACAAAGCGCTGATGCTGGTCGACGAGGCGCATTCGTTCGGCGTCCTCGGCGCGACCGGGCGCGGCATCGGCGAGCATTTCGAGGTCCGGCCCGCGGACGTCGAGCTGTGGATGGGCACGCTGTCCAAGACGCTGGCGAGCTGCGGCGGCTACATCGCCGGGTCGAAGTCGCTCGTGCAGTGGCTCAAGTACACCTGCGGCGCGTTCGTGTACTCGGTGGGCATCTCGCCGCCGAACGCCGCGGCGTCACTGGCGGCGCTGCGGAAGCTCGAGGTCCACCCCGAGATCGTGCACACCCTGCAGAAGCGGGCGCGTTTCTTCCTCGAGCTCTGCCGCGAGCGCGGCATCAACACCGGGATGAGCGAGGGGACGGCGGTCGTCCCGGCCATCGTCGGGAGCTCGTGGGATTGCCTGCAGCTCGCCGGGGCGCTCCATCGCCGCGGCATCAACGTGCAGCCCATTCTCTACCCCGCCGTCGAGGAGCACCTGGCGCGGCTGCGCTTTTTCATCACCGCGCGCCACACGCCCGACCAGCTGCGCACCTGCGCCGACGCTCTCGCCGAGGAGCTCGCGAAGCTCAACCCGGCCTATCTCCAGCGGCGCGCCGGCGGCGAAGCCTCGCTCGGTTGATCCGCCCGCGAAACGCCGCCGAAACCCCGGCGAAACCTGCGGCACGTATGACGGTCGCATGGACATCCGCCCGGCCACCGTCGCCGACCTCGCGGCGATCGACGACATCTACCATCACTATGTCCTCTCTTCGACCTGCACCTTCCAGGTCGAGCCCGGCACGCCCCAGGAGCGCGCCGCCTGGTTCGCCGCCCACGGCGGCGCGCATCCGGTGACCGTCGCCGTCGGCGGGGGCGACGTGGTGGGCTGGGGCTCCCTGTCGCGCTTCCACCCGCGCGCGGCGTATCGCTTCACCGTCGAGAACTCGGTCTACGTCCGCGCCGATCGCCACCGCCGCGGCATCGGCCGGGCGCTGCTCGTGGACCTCATCGAGCGCGCGGCGCGCGCCGGTCACCACGCCATCCTTGCGAGCATCACCGCCGACCAGGACGCCAGCATCGCGCTGCACCGGTCGCTCGGCTTCGAGCCGGTGGCGCGCCTCCGCGAGATCGGCTTCAAGTTCGGCCGCTGGCTCGACGTGGTCTACCTCGAGCGCATCCTCCCCGCATGAAAACAACTTTCATCGACTGAAAGAACTCTTTCATCGGCGGGAGGCTCACCGACGGCTAAAGGGCTGTAGGCATAAGTGGCACAGGGCCTGCATCGGCTCCGCCTGCTCTTCGGTGAGGGAACATGAGCGAGCGCAAAAGAAAAGTGAGCCTCTACTTCCCGGCGGACATGATCCAGGAGATGGAGCAGGAGTCGCAGCGCCTCGAGCGCCCGTACTACTGGCTCCTGCGGTGCGCCTGGCAGATCGCGCACCGCGAGGTCGCGGCGCTGCCGGCGCGCACGTCCGCGCCGTCGGCCGCCTCCAAGGACGAGCCCGCGAAGGGGCGGCCGGCGCGGCCGCCGAGCGCCGCGCGGGCCCCCCGTCGCGCCGGCGCGCGGTGACGTTCTTCCCGGCGCGCGGCATGATGTCCCCGTGCCGCTCGAGATCGATCATGTCTTCTGCTTCGTGACTCCCGGCGACGGCGCGATCGATCGCGTCCTCGCGGCGGGCTGGACGGTCGACGAGGGCATCGAGCACGCGGGGCAGGGCACGCGCAACCGGCGGCTGTGGCTCGACGACCAGTACGTCGAGCTCGTGTGGCTGTCGTCGCGCGCGGACGCCGAGGCGAATCCGCTCCGGCTGGATCGGCGCGCCGACTGGCGCGCGACGGGCGCATGTCCCATCGGCATCGGGCTGCGCGGCCAGCTCACCGACGGAGAGCGCGCCGAGATGTGGGCCTACCGGCCGCCCTACGCGCCGGACGCGTGCATCTGGATCCATCGCAGCAACGAGGACGGCCCGGACCAGCCGTTCGTCTTCGTGATGGAGGCGCCGCCGGAAGTCGTCGCGCGATTTCTGCCCCGGAACCGCGCGCCCGCGCCCGAGCTGCTCGTCCACGCCCGTCCCGCCGCGGTGCGCGAGATCCGGCTCACGCTGGCGCGGCCGCCGCAGGCGCTCCTCGCCCGCGTGTCGCCCCGCGTGTCGTGGACGCCCGGCGCGCGGCCACGCATCGATGTCGTCGTCGGCGACGCCCCCGGCGCCCTCGAGCTGACGGACGTGCTCGCGCTCGTGGGCTGAGAGTTTGTGAAACATTTTGCAGCGCGAGGGATACGCGGAGTCGCGGGCCGCGTCGCTCCAAGATGGGGGGCGAACGGGGGGAGCTCTCGCGCGCCGTAGGCGCGCGTCGCGAAGCGGCTCAACCCGACGACCGGCGATCGTACACGCGCCGGAACGACACCAGGCGCTTGGCCGCGAGCGAGAGGAGGTGGGCGATGAGCCCGCCGAGCGCAGGCCGCGGAGCTTCGCCCGCGGGCGCGCCCTCCTCGACCTGGAAGTCGATCACCAGCGTTGTGCCCTCGTCCCGGCGCACCGTCGCGGCCACCTGCCCGCGGACCAGCGCCAGCATCGCCGCGTTCGATGCGAGGATCTCGGCCCGGAAGCGCCGCACGCCGCGTTCGTGCGCCGCCGCCATGAGGCGCTCGCACAGGATGCGACCGAGGCCTTTCCGTTGCGCCGCGTCGATCACGGTCACGGCGAGCTCGGCGACCTCGGGCTCGTCCGCGAGCCGGACGAAGCGCGCCACGCCGAGGCCCCGCTCGACGCCGTCGGCGCCCACGGCGACCGCTCCCAGCGCGAAGTGGTTCTCCCCGTCGATCTCGGTCAGGTAGCGCAGCTCGTCATCGCTGAGATGGTCCTTGGCGCCGAAGAACCGCATGTAGCGCGATTCCGTCGACAGCCGCGCGAAACCGTCGACGATGAGGGGCTTGTCCTCCGCGCGCAGGAGCCGCAGCTGCGCCTGCGTTCCGTCGCCCAGCGTGACCGCCTCACGGTACGAGGCGTCGAAGCGTCGCGCGGATGCCATGTGGCTTGGATGCCGGGGGCATGTTTCCGGTCCGTAACTACGGCTTCTTGTCGCGCATGCGTTGCTTGAGCGCGGCGAGCTCGTCATCGACCGAGCGCGCCTCGGGGCGGCCGCGCACCTTCTCCTTGAACGACGCGAGGAGGTCGTCCTCGCTCGGGCGCGGCGGCGGCGCCTGCTTGGCCGCCGCGCGCTCGCGGCCGAGGCGCGCCAGCTTCTCCAGCGCCTCGTGCATGCGCGCGCGCTTGCGATCGGCCTCGCGCGCCGCCTCGGCGGCCAGGCGCGCGTCGCCGCGGCGCTCCGCCATCGCCCGTCGCTCGTCCCACCGCTCGGCCTCGTTCCGGCTGTCCTCGAGCTCGCGCCGGGCGCGCGCCTCCGCCGCGTCGAGGTCGGCGGCCATCTTCTTCGCACGCGGGTCGGGGGCGACCCCGTCGCCGAAACCCTCGAGCTCCTCGGGCTCGCCCGCGTTCGCCGCCGGCGCGGCCGCGGGCTCCGCCTCGATCGCGGCCGTCTCGGCCAGCACCTCCGCCTTGTGCGCCGCCACCCGTGCGACGAGCTCGGCGACGCCGCTCGCCCCGTCGCCCGCCTGCTCGTGCCCGCGCCGCCGCAGGAGCGGCCCCAGCGCGGCGGCGACGAGCAGCGCCTTGGCGGGGGCGCCGACCCCTCGCTCGGCGAGCGCCCGCAGCTCGGCCTCCTCGCCCGGGGTGCGCGGCTCGAGCCCGACGAACGCGGCACCCAGCGCGCGCGCGGCCAGCATCGCGCGCGCCGACGGCCGCGCGACGATCGCGTCCGCCGCCCGCCACAGCTTGGCGGCGTTGGGCGTGTCGCCGAACAGCTTGCCCTTGATCCCCAGGGCCGGCACGTTGCGCCGCAGCCAGCCCGCCGCGCTAGCGCTCCCCGCCGCGTCGAACAGGACATAGATCGGCTCGGACACGAGCGACAGCTGCAGCGCCACCTGCTGCAGCATCTCGTCGGGCATCTCGCGCGAGTCGACCAGCACCACCGGCAGGTCCGGCATCTTGTACTCGCCGCGCACGTCGGCGCGGCGCAGCCCGGCCGCCTCGTGAATCGCCTGCGGGACGATCGGCCCCAGCGTGAGGACGCGCGCCCCATCGACGCCGAGGTCGGCGAGCGCCACCGCGACCTCGTCGTCGACGACGGCGAAGCGGTCCGCGGCGACGGCCCACGCCTTGTCGGCGGCGAACCCCGGCACGACCGCGACCACGGCGGTCTCCGACACGCGCCGGTCGCGCGCGAGGACGAGCGCCGCGGCCGCGCCCGAGTCGAACGCCAGCGCGACGTCGGGACGGCGCGCCGACAGCTCGCGCACCAGGCGCGTCGCCTCGGCCTCGCCGATGAACGCCTTGACCACCCGCCCCAGGCGCGACGACGTGTCGCCCACCCGGCCGAGATCGACCGTCGACACCTCGGCGTCGAGCGCCCCCAGCGCCGCGACGACCGGGCGCACGACCTCGGGGGGCGCGGCGTGGCTGGCGGCGAGAAGGACCTTCATCATCATTTGGTTCGCTCGCCGTGGCTCGGGCGCTCCACCTCGCTCGGCTGCGCCTCGCTCGAAGTCGCGCCCTCCCTCGCCACGGCTCGCTCACCGGGCACGACCAGGTTGGGCGGGCGCCGCCCGGCGAGGACCTCGCGCACGCCGAGCGCGCACAGCTCGGCCATGCGCGATCTCGTCTTGCGCGTGGCGGAGCCGATGTGCGGCAGGAGCACGGCGTTGGGGGCGGCGAGGAGCGCGGGCACGACGCGCGGTTCGTCGACGAAGGCGTCGAGCCCGGCGCCGGCGATCGTCCCTGCCGCCAGCGCCGCGGCCACGGCCTCCTCGTCGCAGATGGCCCCGCGGGCGGTGTTGATGAGGAACGCCGTCGGCTTCATGCGGCGGAGCTGCGCCGCGCCGATGAGACCGCGCGTCTCGGGCGTGAGCGGGCAGTGGAGCGACACGAAGTCGGCCTCGCCGAGGAGCTCGTCGAGCGACCGCCGCCGCGCGCCGGGGAGCTCGCTGCGCCGGCTGGTGTAGACGACCGACATGCCGAACCCGTCGGCGCGACGGGCCACCGCGCGCGCGATGCGGCCGGCGCCGACGAGACCGAGCGTCGCGCCGGAGAGCTCGACCCCGAGGAGGAGCCCGGGCTCGAAGCTCCCCCACCGGCCCGATCGCAGCAGCGCCTCCGCCTCGCGCAGCCGCCGCGCGACCGCGAGGATCAGCGCGAACGTGAGGTCGGCGGTGGCGTCGGTCAGGACGTCCGGCGTGTTGGTGACCGCGACCCCGCGGCGCGCGCACGCGGCGACGTCCACGTTGTCCACGCCCACCGCGTAGTTGGCGACGACGCGCAGGCGCGGCGCGCGGGCGAGGAACGCGTCATCGATGCGGTCGCGCAGGAGGCAGATCAGCCCCTCGGCGTCCGTCGCGTCGGCGAGCGAGCCCTCGACGAGCTCGATCCCTGCGCCCAGGAGCGGCCGAAGGTCGATGGGAAACGCGCTGGTCGCGACCACCTTGGCCACGCGGTGAATCTACCACGCTTGACAATGATCCAAGACTCTGCGAACCGACACCCATGCGCTGCGTCTCGTGCGGGCAGCCCGTCCCGGAGGGAGTCGAGCTCTGCGCCACCTGCACGACCGAGCGCATCCCCGCGGCCACGCTGGCGTCGCTCGCCGCGGACGTCATGGGCGACGCCCCCGTCGAGCTGCGCCCGCGCTTCATCGGCCGCGAGGCGCAGCTCCAGACGCTCGTCGAGGCGTGGGAGCGCGCGCGCGGCGGCGAGGGCGGCTTCGTCGCGATCATCGGCGACCCCGGCACGGGCAAGACGCGCCTCATGGGGGAGCTCGTCCGGCGCGCCGGCGAGCGCTGCTTCGTCGCCAGCGCCGCCGGCTCGCTCCCCTACGTCGGGTTCGTCCGCCTCCTGCGCGCCCGCTTCGGCATCGGCGCTGGCGACGACATCGACGCCGCGCGCGCGAAGATCGCCGCCGGCGTCGCCGCCGTCCTCCCCGGACGGGCCGAGGTCGCCGAGCTCATCGCCCAGCTGTGCCAGGTCGCCGAGCCGCTGTCCGACCAGCACGTCGAGGCGCGCACGTTCATCGCGCTCAAGCGCTTCTTCGGCGCCGATGCCGCCGGCGGCCCGATGGTGCTCGTCCTCGACGATCTCGACCAGGCCGGCGCCGAGACGGTCAACCTCGTCCACTACCTGGCCGCGGGGCTGGCCGCCGCGCCGGTCCTCCTCCTGTGCGCCGGCCGGCCGGCGCTCTACGACGGACACCCGGCGTTCGGCGATGGCGAGGCGTCGCTCACCCGCATCGATCTCGGCCCTCTGTCGCCCGCCGACGCCGAGGCGCTGCTGGGCGCGATCCTCGGCGGCGGCGATGTGCCGGCGCGCCTGTCCCTCCACGTTCGCGCGCTGGCGCAGAGCCCGCTCCACCTGTTCGAGCTGACGCGCTTCCTCGTCGAGGCGCGCGCGGTCGTTCCCGCCGACGGGACGTGGCGCATCGACGACGCGCGCCTCGGCGCGATCCCGCTCCCCGGCGACGTCACCGCCGAGCGGCTCGCCCTCATGCCCGCCGGCGAGCGCGACATCCTGGAGAAGGCGTCGGTGTGCGGCGAGACGTTCTGGCTGGACGCGGTGGTGGCGCTGCTGCGCGCGCCGTCGCAGACCGACCCCGACGGGCCGCCGCTCGGGGACATCGCCACGGCCGGCGATCGCACCCGCGCCGAGGTGTCGCAGGTGCTCGGCCGCCTCGCCGGGCGCGAGTGGGTCGTGCGCCTTGGCGAGTCGTCGATCCCGGGCGAGACCGAGTACCGCTTCGCCTACCCGCACCTGTGGGAGGCGGTGGCCGGCGGCGTCGACGAGCGCGCGCGCCGCGCCTGGCACCGCGTCGTCGCACAGTGGCTCGAGCTCCGCCCCGAGGGGCGGCAGGAGGAGGAGCAGGAGGAGATCGGCCGCCACCTGGAGCAGGCCGGCGACCGCGACGCGGCGGCCGCGTGCTACCGCCGCGCCGGCGACGCCGCGCGCGCCCGCTTCATGAACGAGAAGGCGATCCGCCTGTACGCGCGCGCGCTCGCCTGCCTGCGCGAGGGAAGCCTCGCGGCGCGCATCCACCTGTGGCACGACCTCGGCTCGGTGTTCGAGCTCAAGGGCGACTTCGAGGAGGCGCTGGGGGCGTTCGAGCGCATGCTGCGCCTCACGTGGGTCGTGTCGTCGCGCTCCAAGGCGGCGGTGGCGCTGTCCAAGATGGGCCGGGTGTGGCGCAAGAAAGGCGACCTCCGCCTGGCGCTCGAGTACCTCGGGCGCGCGCACGACCTGTTCGAGAAGGCGTCCGACCAGCGGGGCTTCGCCGGCGCGCTCGACGACATCGGCCAGGTCCTCTATCTCGCCGGCCGCTACGACGAGGCGGAGGCCAAGATCCGCCAGGCGCTGCGCCTGCGCGAGCAGGCGGGGGAGAAGCGCTCGATCGCCCAGTCGCTGTCGACGCTGGGCAGCCTGGCCAAGGACCGCGGGCGCCTGTCCGAGGCGGAGGCGTGCCACCGCAACGCGCTCGAGCTGCGGCGGGAGGCGCGCGACCGCGCGGGCGCGATCACCTCGCAGCACCACCTGGCGTCGATCTCACTGGAGAAGGGCGATCTGGCGGCGGCGCGGCGCGGCTGGGAGGAGGCGCTCGCCGACGCCGAGCGCATCGGCGCGCTTCCGCTGCAGGCGCTCGTCCTCGCCAAGCTGGGCGAGGTGGCGCTGTCGCAGGGCAAGACCGAGGAGGCGCGGCGCCGCCTGGAGGAGGCGAGCACGCTCGCGCGCGAGCTCGACGACCGCCGCCTCCTGTCCGAGTCCGCGCGCAGCCTGGGCCTGCTCGAGCTCGAGCTGGGGAACGCGCCGCGCGCGCGCGAGCTGTGCGCCAAGGCGCTGGAGATCGCCGAGATGGCGGGGCTGCGCGACCAAGTCGGGCGGGCGCTGCTCGCGCTGGGCGAGGTCCACGCCGCCACGTTGTTCGACGAGGCGAAGGGCGACGCCGGCCTCGCCGAGGACTATTTCCGCCGCGGGGTGGAGATCTTCCGCCAGCTCGGCAACCACACCGAGCTGGCGCGCGGGCTGGAGCGGTTCGGCCGGCACAAGCTCGAGCGCGGCGACACGCCCGGCGGGCGCGGGCTGCTCGAGGAGGCGCAGTCGCTGTTCGCCAAGCTCGGCGTCAAGGCCGAGGTGGGCAAGGTCATCCGGGAGATCGAAGGCGCGCCGTGAGCGGCGCGTCGGCGGGCAGGACCCGGTAGTCGCCGAGCCGCGCCGGCGCCACCCAGGCGAAGTCCCTGACGTCGATCGCGCGGGGCGCGCCGAGCAGGCGGCAATGGTAGACGAGCATGTAAACGTCGTAGCTCGGGTACGCGTGGAACAGGACGTCCCAGACGCGGCCGACCTCCGCCGCGGTGCCGAGCTCCTCGGCGAGCTCGCGCGCGAGCGCCGCTTCCGGCGCCTCGCCGGGCTCGATCTTGCCGCCGGGCAGCTCCCAGTAGAGCGGCAGGTCCTGATCGTCGCGCCGCTGCGTCAACAGGATCTCGCCCGCGTCGTTCTTCGCCAGCGCGGCGACGACCAAGATCCGCTTTCGTTCTTGCACGGGGTGGAAGATACGCCTACCTTCAACGCGATGCGTCTTTATTCCACGAAGGTCCCGGCGCTCGCGGCCGAGATTGTGCGCACCTTGATCGCCGAGCAAGCGATCGAGGTGGAGAACGCCGGCGAGGTCGAGCTCGACGTCGCCGCCATCCTGAAGGAGTACGTTCGGGTCGACCGCGAGCTCAGCGACAAGGCCAAGGACGTGATGGAGAAGCGCGGGCTGGCGTACGGGCAGTTCTCGAAGATCAAACGCTCGCTCGCCGAGGAGAAGGACTTCGGGCTCGGCGAGGAAGGTCTCACCTGGATCTGCAACCAGCTCCTCGAGATGTTCATGCACTCCGCGAACGTCGACGAGGTCTTCGCCGATGACCCGACGCTGCGCCGCCTGATCAAGGACGTCCTGAAGAAGCACATGGGGGTGGACGAGGAGCTCGACGCCGAGGTGCGGCAGCGCATCAAGAACCTCGAGGAGGGGACGGCGAGCTGGGAGCTCGAGTACAGCCGCGTGATGGATCAGATCAAGCAAAAGCACGGATTGAAGTAGTTTCGGCAACTTGCGACCTTCGACGGGGCACGATACGCTCCACCGGAGGTGGCCAACATCCTCGTATATATCGAGATGGATGGCGATCGGCCGTCGGTCCCGTCGCTGGAGGCGCTGGGCGAGGGGCGCCGGATCGCTTCGTACCTGGGGGCGACGCTCGGCGCGGTGCTGCCGTGCGCGACGCCGCCGCGGTATCACGAGGACGACGCCATCGCGGTGCTCAGCCGCCACGGCGCGGACAAGGTCGTCCTGTCGCCCGGTCCCGACCTGGGGCTACCGACGCTGCACGCCACGCACGGACACACGCTCGCGGCCGCGACGGACCGGATGCCCCCGGCGCTGTTGATCCTCGCGGCGACGCCGGGCGGCCGCGACCTGGCCCCGCGCGCGGCGGCGCGCCTGGGCGCCGCGTACGTCCCCGAGCCGTCGGTGGAGTACGGACCGCGCGGCGATCTGGTGCTCACGCGCAGCGTGTACGGGTGGGCGCACCGGCGGCGGCTCGCCGCCGACGAGTGCGAGCGGCCGATCGTGGTGACGCTCACGCCCGGATCGTACGCGCCCGCGCGCGGCGACGAGGAGGCCGAGGTGATCGTCCTCGACGCCAAGCCGCAGCCGCCGCTCGTCGAGGAGACGGCGCGCGCGCGCGACGCGGGCGCCGCGCTGGACGATGCGCGCGTGGTCGTCGTCGCGGGGGCCGGGGTCGCGCCCGAGGAGTTCGCGCTGATCGAGGAGCTGGCGAGCGCGCTCGGCGGGGAGGTCGGGGTGACCCGCGCCGCCGCGCGCCGCGGCCTGGGCTCGCCCGAGCGCGAGGTCGGCGCCGGCGGCCGGCGCGTCGCGCCCCGCCTGTACGTCGCCTGCGCCGCGTCGGGCTCGCCCGAGCACCTGTCGGGCGTCTCCGCCGACGCGCACATCGTCGCCATCAACAACGATCCGCACGCGCCCATTTTTCGCGTGGCGACCTACGGCCTGGTGGGCGAGGTCGCCGAGCTGGTGCCGCGCCTGAGCGCGATCCTGCGGGAGACGGCGTCGTGACCACAGTCGTGCTCCTCCGGCGCCTGCGCGCGCATCCCGACGGCAGCCCGGCGCCGGACGTCGTCGGCAGCTGCGACGCGGCGGCGCTGGCGGCGGCGGTCGCGCTGGGCGGCGAGGTGGCGGTGGTGGCGGCGGGACCCGAGCGCGAGGACGAGGCGTTGCGCTTCGCGCTGCGCCGCGGCGCCGGCCGGGCCGCGCGCGTGTGGGGCGACGGGCTCGCGGGCGTCGACTACCATGGCGTGGCGCGGGTCCTGGCCGCGGCGGCCCGGCGCCTGGACGCGCAGCTCATCCTGACCGGGGACAGCTCGCAGGACGAGGGGCAAGGCGCGGTCGGACCCGCGGTCGCCGAGGTGCTGGGCGTGCCGCACTTGACGTCGGCGGTGGGCGTCGCCGTCGAGGCGCCGTCGGTGATCGCGACGCGCCGCGAGCGCGGCATGGTGCGAACGCTCAAACTGCCGCTGCCGGCGGTGGTCACCGTGCGCGCGACCGCCGCGCCCCTGCCGCCGCCGGCCGACGGCGTGCCCGACGTCGAGGTATGGGACCTGGCGGCGCTGGGCATCGAAACGCGCGAGCTCAAGCATCGCGACCGCTGCCTCGGTCGGCCGAGCCCGGTGCGACTCCACGGGAAGACGACGATGCTGCGCGAGCCGGCCGAGCTGGTGGCGCGGCTGCGGGCGGAGGGGTTGCTGTGAGGTCACGGTCCATCGGTCCACGAGATCGGACCGTCGCGGCGCCAGCCCACGTGGAGCAGCCAGGATTTGGGGCGCGCGATCGTGCGCGGGTCCGCGGTGGCGAGAAGTACCATGTCGCGGATTTGGTGCTTCCAACCGCCGAAGGACGGGCCGCTCGAATGAGGATCTGGGCCTGCGGCGCCCGGAGCGTGATGGCGGTGGTTGAGCAGCACGTAGCGGATGGCGAGACGGGTCTCCCGCGGCGTCGTAAGCCTTCGCGCGTGGTATCGGTCGGCGAACACGGAGCCGCGCCGTCCAACTGCGCGGTTGAGCCGTTTGGCCATTCGGATCGTGAGGCCCTGGATGCCGCGCGACAGCGCCTTGCGATCGTCCGCCTCGCAGATGAGGTGGAGATTCGGGCAGATATTCGAGATGGGGCCGCGAAGGTGGGCGCGGCGGGGTGGGCGCCGTGCCTGTGGACGCCGCCGCGCCCGTCGACGGCCGAGCCGGAGGCGACCGCGTGCGACGGGCAGTGCCGATGGGGCGCGGCCGCCCACCACGCGACTCCGGATCGGACGCGTGCGGCGCACAGCCGCGGTTTGCTCACACCGCCCACAGGTTGCTGTTGCGCCCACCCCCCGGCAGAGCGGCGAGGAATGATTCGGGCAGATATCCGAGATGGGGCCGCGGGGCTTGGCGCGGCGGCGGACGCGCGGAGCCCGGGGACGGTGCCGCGCCGGTGGGGAACGATTCGGGCAGGTATTCTTGGGCAGGTCCGGACCCGGAGGCAGAAGTGGTGACGCGCGCGCGGGTCGCGCCGCTGCCGCGCATGGCGCTCGCCGCCGAGGACGAGCGCACGGGCGCGGAGACGGCGCGCGTCGCCGCCGCGCGCGGGCTCCCGGTCGAGCGCCTCGGGCTCGAGGCCGCCATCGATGCCCCGGTCGGCGCCATCCTCTACGCCCCGGCCGCCCCGCCGGCCGCCGCCGCCGCCGCCAGGCTCGCGCCGCTCGCGCAGGCCGCGGCCGAACGACGCCGGCCGCTCGTCCTGCTGGCGGCGTTCGAGCGCGCCCGCGGCCGCCTCGGCGACGAGCGCGCCGCCGCGCTCGCGTTCCTCGCCGCCCACGGCGCCATCCCGGTCGACGATCCCGACGCCTGGTTCGAGACGGCCGTCCTCGTCGCCGCGCACGGCGTCCCGCTCGGCCCGCGGGTGGCGGTGGTCGCGCCCCCCGGCGGCTGGCTCGCCCTCGCGGCCACGGCGCTGTCGCTCGAGGAGGAGGCGCGCGGCGGGGCCCGCCTCCCCGTCGCCGACGCCGCCGCGCCCCCCGCGGACATCGTCCTCGTCGACGCCGGGCTCGACGCCCCCGCCCACGCCGGGCGCGCGCTGGTCGTGCCGATCGTCGCGCGCGCGGAGATGGCCCCCGACGACGGCCGGCCGGTCCTGTGCGGCCTGCGCGCCAGCCTCGCCGCCGCGGCGGCCGCCGGACGCCACGCCGAGCGCCTCGCCGCCGGCCTCGGCCCGGCGCCGATCGCGGACGTGCGCCGCCTGCGCGTCGACCGCGCCCGCGCCGACAAGGCGCTCGCCCACGCCGGCGATCGCCTCGGCGACCACGAGACCAAGCTCCTGCTCAGCGCCTACGGCGCAAGCGTGAACCGCCAGGCGGTCGCGCAGACCCCGTCGGCGGCGGTGCGCTACGCCCAGCAGATCGGCTTCCCCGTCGAGCTCGTCCCGTGGGAGCCGACGCTCGCCGGCGCCGCCGAGCCGGTCGCCGCGCGCAATCCGCCCGAGGTGCGGCGCGGCTTCGCCGCCGTCGCCACCGCGGCCGGGCTGGCGGTGGGCGTCCCGGTGATCGTGCGCGCGCCGGCGGCCCCCGGCCGCGCGGTGCGCGGGCGCGTCGAGCGGCTCCCCGAGCTCGGCCCGACGCTCCTCGCCGACATCGCCGGCGCGCCGCGCCCGCTCGCCGCCCCGGCGCCGCTCCGCCGCCCCGACGCCGACGAGATCGCGGCCACGCTGATCGCCTCGCGCGCCGGCGACGCCCCGCCCGATCGCGCCGCGCTCGCCGAGCTCCTCATCCGCGCGTCGTTCGCCGCAGTCGAGCACGATCTCGAGCTGCTCGATCTCGAGCGTGTCGTCGTCGCCTCGCGCGGCGGCGGCGCCATGGTGATGGACGCGCGCGCGCGTTTGCGGAGGAAGCCGTGAGCGAGCGAGCGCCGGCGCGGACACACGCGACCCTGGAGCGAGGCGCAGCCGAGCGACGTGGAGCGCCGCGGCGGCGCGAGCGAGCGAGGCAACAATGAGACGGGCCCCGCTCGTTCTCGTCCTGGCCTCCGTCGCCGCGCGCGCCGACCGCATCGACACCGCGGCGCCAGCGACCGTGGTCGTCGCCGGCGACGACGACGCGCCGGCGTTCGGCCCCGCCGACGCCACCGTCGAGGTCGAGCTGTTCTGCGCCCTCGGCGACCACGGCTGCCGCGCCTCGTACGAGCTCCTGCGGCAGCTGGGGCGCCGGCATCCGACCCGCCTGCGCGTGGTGGTGCGCACCATACCGCTCCCCGGCCGCGATGGGCAGCTTCTCGCCGAGGCCGCCATGGAGGCCCACCGCCAGGGCCGATTCTTCCCGTTCCTCGAGGCGCTGGGCCGCGGCGCGCGCGAGGCCGAGGGCGCGGCCGGGCGCGCCGGGCTCGACGTCGCCTCGCTGCGCGCCGCGCTCGACGAGCGCCGCCACGCCCGCCGCGTCGAGCGCGACGTCGCCCGCCGCGACGCGTTCGGGCTGCTGCAGACGTCGGCGCTCCTGTGGAACGGCACCCCGCTCGTCCCCGCGTACCGCCTCGACGCGTTCGAGCGCGCCTACGACGACGCCTACGCGCGCGCCAAGTCGGTGCTCGCCTCGGGCGTGCCGCAGGACAAGCTGCAGGCGGCGCTCGGCCGCGAGGCCGACCGCGAGCGCCGCCGCCGCGACCGCGGCGGCAGCAGCCGGACGTCGCTCGACCTCAGCGGGCGCCGCCTGTCCGTCGCCCTCGAGAGCGCGCCCATCCGCGGCGAGGGCGCCGACGTGACGCTCGTCGTGTTCGCCGACTTCGAGTGCCCGTTCTGCCGCCGGCAGAACGACGTCCTGCGCAAGCTCGAGGCGTCGTTCCCCGGACGCATCCGCACCGCATTCAAGCACTTCCCGCTGCCGTTCCACCCCAACGCGCGCCTCGCCGCCCAGGCCGCCGCCTGCGCGCACCGGCAGGGGCAGGCCAAGTTCTGGGCGCTGCACGACGCGTTCTTCCGGTCGACGCTGCCGCTCACGCGCGAGACGATCGACCGCCTCGCCGGCGAGGTCGGCCTCGACACCGCGCGCCTGTGGGCGGACATGGGCGGCGGCGCCTGCGGCGCGCGCGTCCAGGCCGACGTCGACGAGGGACGCACGATCGGCATCGAGGCCACGCCGACGCTGCTCGTCAACGGCCTCAAGATCACGGGGATGCGCAGCTTCGCCGAGCTGCGCGCGATCGTCGGGGAAGAGCTCTCGCCGGGATGGCTGTCGGATCTGACGGAGCCATGAGACTCGTCCCCCTGCTGCTGCTCGCCGGCTGTTTCTCGCCCGACCTGCCGAACGGCGCGATCCCGTGCCCGCAGAGCACCTGCCCCGACGGGTTTTACTGCGCCGACGACGGCAAGTGCTGGCAGGACGGGACGATGCCGCCGCCGTGCGATGCGGGCTACCATCGGGTCCGCGGCGTCTGCACCGACATCGACGAGTGCGCCGCGGGCACTGCGACCTGCGACGTCCACGCCGACTGCCGCAACGTCCCGGGCGGCTACCAGTGCGTCTGCCGCGCCGGCTGGACCGGCGACGGCAAGACGTGCGCCGACATCGACGAGTGCGCGTCCGGGACGGCCAACTGCTCCCCCGACGCCACCTGCACCAACGGCCCGGGAAACTACGCGTGCGCCTGCAACCCCGGGTTCGCCGGCGACGGCCGGACCTGCCACACCGACTACGTGCAGGTCAGCGTCGACGGCGACCACGGCTGCGCGGTGCGCTCCGACGCGGCGCTCTTCTGCTGGGGGTCGAACGCCCTCGGCCAGCTCGGCTTGGGCCCGGGCGTCTCGCGCGCCCTCGCGCCCGCGCGCGTCGGCGGCGCGTGGAAGCAGGTCTCGGCCTCCCTCGGCTTCACCTGCGCGATCAAGTCCGACGACACGCTGTGGTGCTGGGGGGACGGCAGCTGCGGCCAGCTCGGCAACGGCGCCGGCGGCGGGTGCCGCGCCGCGCTCATGGCCGCCCAGCCGGTTCCGGTGGTGGCGCCCGGCGCGACGTGGAAGCAGGTGTCCACCTCGCCCCAGTTCGCCTGCGCGATCGCCCTCGACGGCTCGCTGTGGTGCTGGGGGCAGAACGCGTCCGGCCGTCTCGGGCTCGGCGACGCGCTCCCGTCGCCGAACGTGCCCACGCGCGTCGGCGCGGCGAACGACTGGTCGGCCGTGTCCACCGGCGGCGCGCACACCTGCGGCCTGCGCGCGGGCAAGCTCAACTGCTTCGGCGCCAACGCGCTGGGCCAGCTCGGCGACGGCGGCGTCGCCGTCCCGTACGCGGCGAGCCCCAAGCAGATCGGCGGCGCGTCGAGCTGGCTCGCCGTCGCCGCGGGACAGTCGCACACCTGCGCGGTCCTGGGCGACCACACGCTCTACTGCTGGGGCGACGACACGTTCGGCCAGGTCGGCGCCGGCGCGCCGCCCGGACCCCAGACCGCACCGATCCCCCTCGCGGGCACATTTTCCACCGTCGTCGCCGGCGCGTACCACACCTGCGGCCGGCGCATCGCCGGGGGCGTGGCCTGCTGGGGGCGCAACCGTTCGGGCGAGGTGGGCGACGGCAGCTTCGCCGAGCGCGACGCGCCGTCGACGGTGTCGGCGACGGTCGACCTCACCGAGCTCGCCGCCGGCAGCGACGTAAGCTGCGGGCTCGCCGGCGACGGCCACCTCTACTGCTGGGGGTGGAACGGGCAGGCGGCGCTCGGCGTGGGGCGGGGCGGCCCGCGCGAGGCGCCGGCGGACATCGGCAACGGCATGTGGAAGTCGCTCGCCGCCGGGGCGACGCACGCCTGCGGCATCCGCGCCGACGACTCGCTGTGGTGCTGGGGGAGCAACGAGCGCGGGCAGCTCGGCGTCGGCGCGACCGGCGGCGCGCGCGACGCGCCCCAGCCGATCCTTCCGGGCACCGCCTTCGTCGCGGTGGCGGCCTCGGTGCGCAACACCTGCGCCGTCGCCATGGGCGGCGCGCTCTACTGCTGGGGCGAGAACGCGAACGGCCAGGTCGGCGGCGGGACGCCGGGTGGGACCCAGAACGTGCCGCTCCACATCGGCGACGCCTACGCCGCCGTCGCGCTCGGCGACACCCACGCCTGCGGGCTCGCCGGGGCGAGCCTTCTGTGCTGGGGCGACAATACCTACGGGCAGCTCGGCCTCGGCCCGGGCGTCGGATCGCAGGCCGCGCCCGCGCCGGTGTCGACGGGCTGGGACGCCGTCTCCTGCGGAGGCTTTCACACCTGCGGGAGGCGGGGCGGCGAACTGTGGTGCTGGGGCTACAACGGCGCCGGCGCGGTGGGGAACGGCGACGTCCTCGGCGCGCCCGTCCGCGCGCCGCAGCGCATCGGCGCCGATGCCGACTGGGCGGTGGTGACCGGCGGCGAGAGCCACACCTGCGGGCTGCGCGGCGCCTCCGGGGCGCGTCGCCTGTACTGCTGGGGCGATGGGTTCTACGGCCAGCTCGGCAACGGCACCTCCGGCGGCGCGGCGATCCTGCGCGCGCCGGGGAGCCTGGGCAGCGCGTCGTGGAGCTTCGTCGGCGCCGGCTACCTCCGCACCTGCGCCGTGCGCCAGGACGGCGTGCTCAACTGCTGGGGGTACAACGGGCCGAACGGGCTCCTCGGGCTGGGGACGATCGGCGACAACCCCGTCGCCGCCACCCCGACCCCGGTGGGGAGCCGCACCGACTGGGGGCAGGTGACGCTCGGCTGGACCATGTCCCTGGCGATCGCCAAGACGGGGACGCCGCTCGGCTGGGGCGCGGACGACGTGGGGCAGATCGGCGACGACGCGACGTATTTCGAGACGCCGACGCCGCTGAACTGAAATGTGGTAAGCCGGGAGGCGAGATGGAGCTCAGGTACTGGGCCGCGACCGACGTCGGGCGCCAGCGCGACCATAATGAGGACAACTTCCTCATCGACAAGAAGCTCCGGCTGTTCATCGTGGCCGACGGCATGGGGGGGCATGCCGCCGGCGAGGTGGCCTCGTCGCTGACCGTTCACGAGGTCCGCGACAGCCTGCACCAGAACCGCGATCTCGTGGAACGGTTCGAGGCCGGCGACCCGGGCGTGCAGGCGATGGAGATCCTTCAGGTCCTCGAGCACGCCGTGCAGCACGCCTGCAGCATCATCCACAAGCGCGCGCAGTCCGAGCCGGAGAAGCGCGGCATGGGCACGACCTGCTCGCTCCTCCTCCTCGCCGGGCCGCCCGGCGGCCTGCGCGGATTCATCGCCCACGTCGGCGATTCGCGCATCTACCTCGTGCGCCAGGCGGCGACCCACCAGCTCACCGAGGACCATTCGCTGGTCAACGAGCTCGTCCGCCGCGGCAAGCTCAAGCGCGAGGACATCGACACCTCGCCCTACAAGCAGTACAAGAACGCCGTCACCCGCGCCGTCGGCGTGTACGAGTCGGTCGAGGTGGAGACGTTCGACCTCGACGTCCTCCCCGGCGACAACTTCCTCCTGTGCACCGACGGGCTGTACGCCTACCTCGGCGACAAGGACCTGCCGCTGCTCCTGTCCGCCGACAGCATCAACGAGATCCCCAAGGCGCTCATCGAGATCGCCAACGTCGGCGGCGGGCACGACAACATCACCGCCGTCGTCGTGCGCGTCCCCGACGAGGCCACCGTCGCCAAGGACGCGCGCGCCGAGGAGTTCCAGCTCAAGCTGGAGGTCCTGAAGGGCATGCCGCTGTTCCGCTACCTCACCTACACCGAGCTGGTGCGCGTCATGAACATCACCGAGATGCGCGAGGCCGAGGCGGAGCAGCCCATCATCCGCGAGGAGGAGTCGGGCGACGAGATGTTCGTGATCCTGGGCGGCTCGGTGCGCCTGTCGCGCGGCGACACGACGATCGTCACGCTGGGCAAGGGCGCGCACTTCGGCGAGATGGCGCTCGTCGATCGGAGCCCGCGGTCGCTGTCCGCCACGGCGATCGACAAGACGCGCTTCCTGGCGATCAAGCGATCCGACTTCTACGAGATCATGCGCAAGGAGCCGGGCCTGTCGGTGAAGCTCCTGTGGAGCTTCGTCCAGGTCCTGGCCGAGCGGCTGCGCAAGACCACGGCCGACCTGTCCGGGGCGCGCCTGGCCGAGAAGGCGGAAGACCTCTCCGACGAGGCCCTGTTCGACGAGTGATGCGCGGCCTCCTGCTGGTCCTCCTCGTGTGGGCGTGCGGCCCGACCGCCCGCCTCCATGACGCCGGGCCGGTCGACGCCCGGGCGGCGGACGCGCCGCAGTGCACGCTCGTGCCCAACGCCGGGTGCGGGCCGGCCGCCACGTGCGACCTCGACCCGCAGCAGTACCTGCGCGGCGGCACGCGCTGCCGCCCGTTCGGGGCCGGGATGAACGCCGACGAGTGCCGCGGCAACGACTGCGCCCTCGGCTACACCTGCATGAACGGCGGTCAGGGTTTCTCGTGCGTGGCGTTCTGCCGGGTCGACAGGGACTGCTCGGGCGACGGCTCGCGCTGCACGCTCCAGGTGACGTTCGACGACGGCACGAACCCGATGGCGCCGGTCCCCGGCGGGACGGTGTGCTCGCAGGCGTGCGACCCGCTGAACGCGCGCGGGTGCCCGCCCGGCTGGGCGTGCCGCGTCGTGCGCGATGCGATCCCGTACACGTTCTGCCAGACGGCGGGGCGCTCGGTCCAGGGGGACCCGTGCGCCGGCGACGCCGACTGCGCGGCCGGCTTCACCTGCGTCGACTCCGGCTGCGCGCGCCTGTGCGAGGTGGCGACGGCGGGCTCGTGCGCCGATCTCCCCGGCACCGGCTGCATCGCGTTCTCGGTCCATCCGATGTTCGGCGGGCGGGAGATCGGGCTGTGCCACCGGTGAAAGGGAGCGAGCGCCGGCGCGGGAGTGGGCGACCTGGGAGCGAGGCGCAGCCGAGCGACTTGGAGCCCCGCGCCGGCGCGAGCGACCGGAGCAACAAATGACAAGCTTCCTCGCCCGTGTATTCCCGTGCCTTCGCCGGCGGCGGCCGGCGGCGATCGGCGCGCTCCGCGCCGGGCGCGCCGCCACGGTCCGGGGCCGCGTCGTGCCGCGCGACCTCCTCGACAGCCCGCTGCGCGGCGAGCGCTGCGTCTACTACCGCTGCGTCCACGAGCAATGGCGCGACCCCACGCTCCGCTTCCCCGGCGGGGGCGGCACGTGGAACGTGACCCAGGAGGACGAGGCGATCGCCGAGTTCTACCTGGAGGACGGGACCGGCCGCGCGCTGGTGTTTCCCGAGGGCGCCGAGGTCGCCGCCGGCGCGCTGCGCACCGAGGAGGTGGGCATCGGCCTGCGCGCCTCCGAGGCGTGCATCCTGCCCGACGACGTCGTCGAGGTCGCCGGCATCGTCGACGACGTCGTCGACGTGCTCGACGACCTCCGCGGCTACCGCGAGGGCGCCACGCGCGTGCTCCTGCGCGCGCCCGCGGGCGGGCGGCTGCGCATCCGCGTGGTCCGAGCCGCGCCTATCCGGCCCCGCGCAGCGCGATGAGCCGGCGCAGCAGCTCGTCGATGTCGGCCTGGCGCGGCAGGTAGTAGGGAGCGCGCGAGCGCACGCTCGCCCCCACGCGGATCGCGAGCAGGCGGTCGGGATGCTCCAGGGCGAACACGTCCTCGTCGGTGACGTCGTCCCCGATGTACACGGCGGTGTCGCAGCCGAGCCGCTCGCGCTCGCGCTCGAGCGCGGCGCCCTTGTGCGGGGCCCACCGGGGCACCAGGTTCACGACCTGCTTGCCGCCGAACACGCGCGCGTCGCCGAGCGCCGCGGCCGCGGCGAGGATCGCCGCCCGCGCGCGCGCCTTGGCCGCCCCGTTGCGGTAGTGCACCGCCAGCGACAGGCGTTTGTCCTCGACGACGACGCCGCGGAACGCGGCCAGGCGCTCCTCCAGGAGCGGCCGCCATCGCCGGATCTCCGCCGCGACCGCGTCGGTGGCCCGCCGTTCGACCCCGTGGTTGCCGATCGTCGCGCGCACGCGCGCCCGGTAGAGGCGCCCGCGCACGTCGGCGCGCGCCCGCCCGGAGATCACGACGCACGGGTACCGCCGCGCCACCTCCGCGAGCAACGCGCCGGTGCGCTCCCCCATGTCCGCCGCGGCGGGCGCGGCGACGATGGGAGCCAGCGTGCCGTCGTAGTCGAACCCGAGCAGCACGTTGGACCGCGCGAACCGCGCCACGGCAGCGGGGTGGGCGAGGATGTTCTTCAATGTCCGAGGGCGAGCCAGATCGCCGCCAGCGCGGCCAGCGCCGCGGCCACGAGCGCGATCCAGCGCAGCGCGCTGCCGCGGGGCCTCGGCGCGGGGATCGCCGCCGGCACCGCCGACGGTCGCACCACCTGCGCCGCCTCGCGCGCGGCCGAGCGCTCCTCGCGCACCATCGGGGCCGGCGCGGCGGCGAGCACCGCCTCCATCGCCATCCCCGCCGGCGGGCTGAGGTCGATGAGCGTCTGGTCCTCGCCCTTCGGCGCCTTCGCCGGCGCCGCCGGCTTCGTCGGCGCGGGCGCGGGGCGGGTCGGGGGCGGCGCGGAGTTGCGCGACGGCGGCGGCGGCGTGGGCGAGGCCACGCCCGCGAACGCCGACACCGGGATGGCGCCGCTGCGCAGCGCCCGGTGCCACGCGTCGACGAGCGCCTGGGCCACCGCCGTGCCCTCGGGGTATCGCCGCGCCGGGTCGTGGGCGAGCGCGCGCAGGCACACCTCGGCGAGCGGCTCCGGGATGCGCGGGTCGTGCGCGCGCGGCGACGCCGGCTCGGCGGCGAGGACCTTCTTGTTCGTCGTCTCGGTGTCCGGCCCCTCGTAGGGGATGACGCCGGACAGGAGCTCGTAGAACAGCGCGCCCCAGGCGAACACGTCCGCCTGCACGGTATAGCGCCCCTCGCGGACGGCCTCCGGGGGCGAGTAGCCGGGCGTCCCCATGAACGTGCCGAGGACGGTGAGGTCGCTGTCGGGCATGCGCGCGATGCCGAAGTCGGCGAGCTTCCACCGCTGGTCGCCGGCGTACAGGACGTTGGCCGGCTTGACGTCGCGGTGGACGATCCGCTCGCGGTGCGCGCAGCCGAGGGCGCTCGCCAGCTCGCGCGCGGACTCGTACGCCTGGGGGAGCCCCATGCGCTCGCGGTCGAGCCGGTCGGCGAGCGTCTCGCCGGGCAGGTATTCCATGACCAGGAACGGCTGCTCGACGTCGAGGCCCACGTCGAAGATGGTCACGATCGCCGGGTGCGAGATGCGCGCCGCCGCCTTGGCCTCGCGCTCGAACCGCTCGAGGTAGGCGCGCCGCACGCGCTCCCCCAGGGTCGCGGGCGCGTGGATCGTCTTCAGCGCGACGGTGCGGTCGAGCAGCGGGTCGCGCGCCTTGTACACGACGCCCATCGCGCCCCGGCCGATGACGGCCAGGATCTCGTAGCGACCGATCGTGCGGGGCGGAGGGGAGGCCTCGATCTTGACGCCGGGCACCACGCCGCGGAGCCGCGATTTCGTGCGCGATCGCGTGCCCGCGGGGTCAGGCGAGGCCATTCGAGGACAGTATCACGAGCCGCCGACCGTCGTCCCGTCCACCGTGACGCGCGCGCCGGGCACGACCGAGCGGGTCACCCAGCAGTTGCCGCCGATGACGGCGGCGCGGCCGATGGTCGTGTCGCCGCCGAGGATCGTCGCGTTGGCGTAGATGATGACGTCGTCCTCGATCGTGGGGTGGCGCTTCTTGGACTCCTGGGCGCGCGCCCGCCCCTTGGGTAGGGACAGCGCGCCTAGGGTGACTCCCTGATAGATGCGCACCCGGTCGCCGATGATCGTGGTCTCGCCGACCACGATGCCGGTCCCGTGGTCGATGAAGAACGCCCGCCCGATCGTCGCGCCCGGGTGGATGTCGATGCCGGTTTTCTCGTGGGCGTGCTCGGTGATCATGCGCGGGATGATCTGCGCGCCCTCGCCGAGGAGCGTGTGCGCCAGCCGGTACAGGGTGATCGCATACAGCCCGGGGTAGCAGAACACGACCTCGTCCGTGCCCTTGGCGGCCGGATCCCCCTCGTAGGCGGCGTCGACGTCCACGGCCAGGGCCGCACGCAGGCTCGGGAGCGCGGCGAGGGTGCGGCCCACGATCCCGCGGGCCGTCTCGGCGCACTGCGCGCAGTCGCGGTCGAAGCTGCCTTTCAGGAGCTGACACCGGTGGTGGAGCCCGCGGTAGACCTGCCGGTTGAGGCGGCGCTCGAGGTCGGCGAGGCGGGCGCGCACCCAGTCGCGGGTCTCGTCGCGGCTGACGGCGACGAGATCGGTCCCCACGAACCCCGGGAACAGCAGCGCGCGCGCGTCCTCGACGCAGCGCGCGACCTCGACCGTCTGCGGCAGCTCGTACGCGCCCAGGTGGGACATCGAGCGCGGGCCGGTCTCGTAGCTCGCCAGCAGCTGCTCGACCAGGTCCGGTTCCTGCGCTTCGACCTTGGGTGCGGCGCCCATCACCCAGTGTCTAACGTGCCTTCCCGCCCGGGTCAAATGCATTGACCTTGGCCATCGCCTCGTCGAGGCGGGACTCGGGGAGCGACACGCGGGTGGGCATGCCGCCGCCCAGGCCGAGGAGCGCCACGAAGTCCCACCCCGAGTCGAACGGCGCGGCCAGCGTGAGCATGCCCGAATCGCGCACCGCGGCGACCGGCGCGAGCTTCTGCAGATGGAGAAGGAGGTCCGTCTTGTCGTACGGACCGCGGGCCTCGGCGGCGTTCACGTAGGCGATCTTGCCGCGCCGCTGGTGGCGCGCCGCCAGCCGGCGCGTCTCCTCGTCCATCTTCTGGAACTCGGCCGCCGCCTCGGCGATGACGGCGCGGTGCTGCTTGTCCTTGAGCCCACCCACCAGCCAGCGGACGATGCGGTGCTTGAGCGCCTCGTCGCGGTGGCGCGCGCGCAGGGCGAAGTCGACCAGGCGTCCGATCGGCCCCGGCTCGCCGATGCGCGTGTCCACCGCGCGCGCGTCGTCGTCGGCGCCGGGGTAGGGCTCGCGCCCGTCGAGCACCCACTTGGCGGCGGCGTAGATCCCGTCGAGATCGAGATGGGTGAGGATGGTGTCGACCGGGCCGACGCGCGCGCACAGCTCCGGCGTGACCATCTCGGGGCACGCGCCGTGCTCCGCCTTCGTGGCCAGGACGAAGCGCGGGTCGTCGCGGTAGCGCGCGTGAAATTCGTGATCGTGATGATCGACCCAGGCGGCGAGGCGATCGCCGAGCTCGCTGAGGAAGCGCCCGGTCACTTCCTCGAACGGAGTCCCCAGCCCGTCCGCCGCGAACGCGAGGTCGAGGACCACCACGCGCCCCTCGAGGCTGCGCGCCGGCGGCAGCGTTCGCGGCGTGGAAAAGACGATGCGGGGGAACGTCACGCGCGGCCCTCCGCATGAAGTTTATCATCATCTTTCGGCGGCCTACCCGGCGTGATATGAAGGAGCCACGATGGGTGGAGCGCGCAGTCTGGCTCTGGGGATTGCTTTGCCCATTCCGTTTGCAACCGGTTTCGTTCCATCGGCGGAAAAGGTCGACTTCGTGGGTGAATTGGCGTTGATAGTCAATTTCCTATAAGGAGTGGGGTATGAGCATGAATCGCATTGGCTTGCTCGTCCGTGGATGGGGGGTGGGGGTCATCCTCGTTGTCGCCGGGACGGTCGCCCACGCGCAGGAGGCCACGACGGCCGCGCAGGAAGCGCCGGAGGCCCAGGGCGGCCCCGACCGCGTGGAGATCGGGGTCTTCGGCGGGACGCATATCTGGAACAACGACAACGAGCTCGGCGTCAACGACAACGACCCGGGGACGACCGTCCCCGACATCGGCGTCGCCGGGGGCCTGCGCCTGGCGGTGAACATCATCCCGCGCCTGGCCATCGAGGCCGAGGGGATGCTGAACCCGACCAAGTCCAAGGCCGGGGACGCCAACCTGTTCCTCATCGGCGCGCGCGGCCACCTGGTGTTCCACATCCTCGAGGGGAGGTTCCGGCCGTTCCTGCTCGCGGGCGCGGGCTGGCTCATCAATCCGTCGGACCAGCAGCCCACGGGCAAGTCGCCGATCAAGCAGGACGTCGACTTCGCCGCCCACGCCGGGCTCGGCTTCAAGATCGGCTTCTCCGACCACTGGGGCCTCCGCTTCGACGGTCGCATCCTGTTCCCGCCGTCGAACAAGGACACGGGGTCGACGATCGACTTCGAGGCGTTCGGCGGCCTGTGGGGCAGCTTCGGCGGCGCCGGGCCGCCCCCGCCCGCGCCCATCGGCGACAAGGACGGCGACGGCATCCCCGACAACGTCGACAAGTGCCCGAACGATCCGGAGGACAAGGACGGCTTCCAGGACGCCGACGGCTGCCCGGACTACGACAACGACAACGACGGCATCCCCGACGCCAAGGATCAGTGCCCGAACGAGCCCGAGGACAAGGACGGGTTCAAGGACGACGACGGCTGCCCGGACACCGACAACGACGGCGACGGCATCCCCGACGCCCAGGACAAGTGCCCGAACGATCCGGAGGACAAGGACGGCTATCAGGACGCCGACGGCTGCCCGGACATCGACAACGACGGCGACGGCATCCCCGACGACAAGGACAAGTGCCCCAACGAGCCGGAGACCAAGAACGGCTTCGAGGACAACGACGGCTGCCCCGACGAGGTGCCGAAGGAGGTGGAGAAGTTCACCGGCGTGATCAAGGGCATCACGTTCGACACCGGCAAGGCGACGATCCGCAAGACCTCGAACAAGATCCTCGACGAGGCGGCGCGCGTCATGATCCGCTACCCGTCGACGAAGTTCGAGATCGAGGGGCACACCGACGACGTGGGCAAGCACGACTTCAACATCGAGCTCTCCCAGAAGCGCGCCGACGCGGTGAAGGCCTACCTCGTGTCGAAGGGCGTCGCCGAGGACCGGCTCACCGCCATCGGCTACGGCCCCGATCGCCCCATCGATCCCAGGACGTCGCGGGCGGCCCGCGCGCGCAACCGGCGGGTGGAGTTCACGCTGAAACCATGAGGTGAGTCATGGCGCTGTGGAAGGAGTTCAAGGAGTTCGCGCTCAAGGGCAACGTCATCGATCTGGCGGTCGCCGTGGTCATCGGCGCGCTGTTCGGCGACGTGGTCAAGGCGGCCGTGGACGACATCGTCATGCCGATCGTGGGCGCGGTGACGCCGCAGACGGGGTGGGAGGCGTGGACGGTGACCCCGCTCAACTTCAAGGTGGGGCATATCCTGTCCGTGCTCATCAAGCTCGTCATCATCGCGTTCGTCCTCTTCCTCATCGTGAAGGGGATCAAGACGGCGATGGCCAAGATGGAGGCCGCGCCGCCGCCGCCCCCGCCGAACACGCGCGAGTGCCCGATGTGCCTCGAGCCGATCGCCAAGGCCGCCAAACGCTGCAAGTTCTGCTGCGCCGACGTGACCCCCGCCTGACCGCCGCGGCGGTACACTGACGCCGGTCGATGGACCGGGACCCCAAGCCACGCATCCTTCTCGTCGACGACTCGCCGGCCTACCGACGCGTCATCCAGTCCATGCTCGGGCCGGGCTACGAGTTCCTGCAGGCCGGGAGCGCGGAGGAGGCGCTGCCCCACATGGTGCCGTTCGGGCCCGACCTCATCATCTCCGACCTCATCATGCCGGGCCTCGACGGCTACGAGCTGTGCCGCCGCGTGCGCGCCGAGCCGGCGCTCGCCAACGTGCCGGTGATCCTGCTCACCTCGAAGTCGGGCGACGACTCGCGCATCACCGGCCTCGAGATCGGCGCCGACGATTACCTGACCAAGCCGATCCGCGCGCGCGAGCTGGCGGCGCGGGTGAGCTCGCTCCTCCGGCTGCGGCGCGCGACCATCGACCTGCAGAAGGCGCAGTCGGAGCTCATCCGCTCGGAGAAGCTGGCATCCCTCGGCCAGCTCGTGGCCGGGATCGCGCACGAGCTCAACAACCCGCTCAACTACATCTACGGCAACGTCGAGTTCCTGTCCGAGTACGTGCGCGCGTTGCTGACGCTGCTCGAGCGCGTCGAGTCCATGCCGGCGCTGACCGAGGCGCAGCGGGCGTACCTCGGCCGGGTGAAGCAGGAGAGCGACATCGATTTCGTGCGCGGCGACGTGGGCAAGCTGCTCGAGGGGGTGAAGATCGGCGCCGAGCGGGCGGCCGAGATCGTGAAGGGGCTGCGGGCGTTCGCGCGGGCGGGCGCGAGCATGGAGGTCGAGGAGGTGCGGCTCGTCGACGTTCTGGAGCTGGCGATGACGATCCTCCGGCACGAGCTTCGCGATCGCATCCGGGTGCACAAGGCGTTCGCGCCGGTGGCGCCGATGCTCGCCGATGGGTCGCGCCTGTCGCAAGTGTTCGTGAACCTGCTGCTCAACGCCATCCAGTCCATCCCGGGCGAGGGCGAGATCACCGTCGAGCTGGGGGAGGAGGACGGTCAGGCGCGCTGCACCGTGCGCGACACGGGCCAGGGCATGACGCCCGAGGTGCGCGAGCGGATCTTCGATCCCTTCTTCACCACCAAACCGGTGGGGCAAGGGACCGGCCTGGGGCTGTCGATCAGCTACGGCATCGTCGAGCAGCACGGCGGGCGCATCACCGTCGAGACCGAGAAGGGCGTGGGCTCGGCGTTCACCGTGTGGCTGCCGATCCGGCGGAAGGAGGGCGGTGCATGACGCGGGCGGAAGGCGCGCTCCTCGGACTCGCGGTGGGCGACGCGCTGGGGACGACCCTCGAATTCTCGGCCCCGGCGGCGCCGCCGTTCCCGGCGCTCGCGCGCGGCCCCCACGACGACATCGTCGGCGGCGGGCCGTTCCGCGTCGCGCCCGGCCAGGTCACCGACGACACCCAGCTCGCGGCCTGCCTGGCGACGAGCCTGCGCGAGCGCGGCGGCTTCGACGCGGCCGACGCCGCGCGGCGCTACGTGGCCTGGCGGCCGCACGCGTTTGACATCGGCCGAACCACCCTGGAGGCGATCGAGCTTCTCGCCGCGGGGCGCCTCGACGCGGGACGTGCGGTGTGGGACCGCTCCGGGGGACGGGCGGCGGCGAACGGATCGCTGATGCGCACGGCGCCGATCGGCGTGTTCTTCGCCGCCGACGCGGCGTCGCGGCGCGCCGCCGCGCTCGCCGACTCGGCGTTGACCCACTTCGATCCGCGTTGCCGCATGGCCTGCGCGGCGTTCGATGCCGCCGTCGCCGAGGGGGTGCGCGGCGGCACGGCCGCGGCGATGGCGGAGGCGGCGTGGGAGGAGCTCGACGCCGCCGCCGAGCACTGCGCGGACGACGGCACGCCGCGCGATGCCGTCGCCGCCGCGGTGCGGGCGCTGCGCGACGACCTGCGCCTGGCGCGCGCCGACGACCCCGATCTGTACGGCGAGGTTCACCTCCACCGTCACGAGGGGTACGTGCGGGTCGCGTTCCGTCTCGCGTTCTGGGAGCTGTTGCACGCGCCGGATCTCCGCGCCGGGCTGATCGACGCCGTGAATCGCGGCGGCGACGCCGACACGAACGGCGCGATCGCCGGCGCGCTCCTGGGCGCCCGCCACGGCGCGGATGGGATCCCGGCGAGCTGGCGCGAGCGCGTGCTCGGCGCGCTCGCCGGCGACGCCGGCCCGCTCGCCACCCTGTACCATCCGCGCGAGCTGCTGCGGCTCGCAGCCACGTGAGCCGGCGGCTCTACGACTCGGTGGCCGGGTAGAAAATCTCGGTGCGGATCTGTTTCTTCCGGTCCACGCCGCGGGCGAGGAGCGCCGCCTTCATGTCGCGCACCATGTTCCCGTTTCCGACGAGATAGTAGACGGGACGATCGAACGTCGCCGCGAGCACGTGGGCGTTGATGCGGCCGACCGTTCCGGTCCACCCCGGCTCCGGGCGCGACAGGCAGATGTCGTAGTGGAAGCGCGGCGAGCCCGCGGCGAGCGCGTCGACCCGGTCGACCCAGTAGAGCTCGGACTGGTTGCGCATGCCCCAGTAAAGGACGACGCGCCCGCGCTCGTTCGGCCGCGCCAGGGTCTCGCGGATCATCGGCAGCGCCGCGGCGATGCCGGTGCCGGTGGCGCAGAACACCGCGTCGCCGGCGTGGGCGAGGTCGTTCACGAAGAAGCCCATCGGGCCGGTGAAATGGATCTCGTCGCCCTCGCGCAGCGCGCGGAAGAACTCGGAGCCCACGCCGTCGGGGATGAGCTTGACGAGCAGCTCGACCGCGCCGTTGGGCAGCGACGCGATGGAGTACGAGCGCCGGGCGTTGGCGTCGCCGGTGCGGCGGTCGCCGGTGCGCAGGGACAGGAACTGGCCCGGCCGCCAGCGCAGCTCCGGCGGCACGATCGGCAGCGCGTCGACGACGAGCACGTCCGGCGCCACCTCTTGGATCGCCGCCGTCCTTGCGACCTTCTCGGCCATGGCAGTATTGTAAGGTCCCATGCCGCCGCGCAAATCCCGCAAAAAAGCCGCCGCCGCCACGGGGCTCACGGTCGTCGAGATCTCCGACGGAAAAGCGCCGAAGGAGGTGGCGGCGCTGAGCGAGCACGTCGCGGGCGACGGGGGCGCGGTGCTGGCGACCTACCGCGATCCGTACGGGGGCGGATGGCTGATGCTGTGCGCGCTCCCCATCGACAAGGTCGAGCCCACGCCGTACCAGCGCGAGCTGTCCGAGACGCACGCCGACCGCCTCGCCGGCGTGATCCCCAAGGTCGGCCGCTTTCTCGATCCGATCATCCTCACGCGCCACGACGGCGGCTACTGGACGCCCAACGGCATGCACCGCCTCATGGCGATGCGGCGCCTGGGCGCGCGGTCGATCATCGGCCTCCTGTCGCCCGAGCCGGAGATCGCGTTCCGCATCCTCGCGCTCAACACCGAGAAGGCGCACAACCTCAAGGACAAATCGCTCGAGGTCGTCCGCATGGCGCGCGGCCTGGCCGCCGACGCGCTCATGAAGAAGCGGCCCGAGAAGGACTGGGCGTTCGAGTTCGAGGAGCCGGCGTACCTCACGATCGGGCAGTGTTACGAGAAAAACGGCCGCTTCGCCGGCGGCGCCTACCTGCCGGTGGTCAAGCGGTGCGAGGAATTCTCCGACGAGAGCATCGCGGACAGCCTCGAGGCGCGCGCCGAGCGCGCCCAGCTCCTGCTCGAGCTCGACGAGCAGGTCGCGGCGGTCGTCCAGCGGCTCAAGGACGCGGGCTTCGTGAGCCCGTATCTCAAGCCGTTCGTCATCGCGCGCATCAATCCGCTGAGGTTCCAGCGCGCGGCCAAGCCGGGCCAGAAGGCGCCGCGCGCGCAATTCGACGCGACCATCGGCAAGATGCTCGAGTCGGCGAAGAAGTTCGACGTCGGCAAGATCAAGGCGAGCGACCTGGCCGCCAGCGCGGGCGGCGCGCCGGCGGAGGAGTAACCTCCGACCTGAGGCCTCGGGCCTCAGGCTTCAGGCCTCAGGTCGGATCCCGCCCGCCGGCGACGCGCAAACCCGCCGACGTCCCCGCCCTCCGCCCGACGAGATGATTCGGCAGATACTCCGCTCGTCGGTTCGGCACGATTCGGGACACAGATCAGCCTAGCCTGAGGCCCGAGGCCTGAGGCCTTTCACTTCGGCTTCTTCTTCGGCGCCGGCTTCGCCGGGGCCGTCTTTTCCGCGGGCTTCTCCTCGGCCGGCGTGGGCTTGGCCTCCTCGGTCGGGGCCTCCGACGGCGGCGACTCCGCACCCGGCGTCCCCACGGGGACCCCCGCCTTGAGCTCGTCCTTGCGATCGACCCGCCCATCGAAATCGTCGTCGTAGAGGATCTGCACGAGCACGCCTCCCACGTAGTTCTCCCAGTAGTCGGGCTTGCCGTCGCCGTTGCGGTCGCGCCGCACGCTCTCGAGCTTGTCGTCGGGGCCGTACTTCTCCCAGATGTCCACCTTGCCGGTGAACCCCGACACCCGCTCCACCACCGTCTTGCGCTTGGTCTTGGGGTCGTAGTGGAACCGCGCGTCGAACTTGCCGTCGAAGTCGAAGTCGTACTCCTCGTACTTGATGTTCCCGGCGTCGTCGTACTGCACGATGTAGTCGACCTTGCCGTCGTGGTTGAGGTCCACCTTCTTGCACACCATCGCCTCGACCTTGGTGCCCTTCTCGTCCTTCTCGGCGATGTACTTCCACACGTCGGGCTTTCCGTCCTGGTTGAGGTCGAACACGGCGACCTTCTTCCCCGCCTCGTCGCACGCGCCCGTGTCCACCGCCGGCACGCGCAGATCCTCCGTCGCGCCGCCCCCGGTCACCGTCCTCGGCGTCTCGACATCCTTCTTGGCGCCGCCGCACGCCACCCCCGCTCCAACCTCGATGACCAAGAACCCCAACAAAGCCAAACGCATGCCTAACCGTAGTCCGCCGCGTTTCCCCGCGCAAGAGCCCGGGCACGCTTGGCTTTTCATGTATTGTCACGTATGGTAATCGTACCTTGCGCCGCAAGATCTCGACGACGATCTACATCACGCCCGAGCAGGACGAGCGGCTCAAGCAGCTGCATCAAAAGACCAAGGTTCCCGTCGCAGAGTACATAAGGCAGGGGATCGACCTCATCCTCGACCGTTACAAGGACGAGCTGCCGGGTCAGGTTGATCTCTTCCGGGAGCGGAAGTAGGGTTCACCCCTCCGATGCCGCAGGACCCCAGTCGCATCCGCAACTTCTCCATCATCGCGCACATCGATCACGGCAAATCGACGCTGGCGGATCGGCTGCTCGAGTACACCGGGGCCATCACGGAGCGCGAGAAAATCGACCAGTTCCTGGACAACATGGACCTCGAGCGCGAGCGCGGCATCACCATCAAGGCCCAGGCCGTCCGCCTGAGCTACCAGGCCGACGACGGCCAGGCCTACGAGCTCAACCTCATCGACACCCCGGGCCACGTCGACTTCCACTACGAGGTGTCGCGGTCGCTCGCCGCCTGCGAGGGCGCGCTCCTCGTCGTCGACGCCGCCCAGGGCGTCGAGGCGCAGACGCT
>DATFWE010000184.1:0-4835 GCA_035259575.1 Haliangiales bacterium | reverse complement strand
CTCGGCGGCGGGGTCGCCGGCGCAGTCGGGGTGCTCGGGCGGCTTCCACAGCTTGAGCGCCCGCCCGTCGCCGAGGTCGTACACGTCGGCCTCGCCGCCCGAGCCGAGGAGCGCCGCCGGCCGCGGCCGCACCCGATTCTTGCCCACTGCGACTGTCATGCAGTCCACCGAAGGAGGGCGACGGTCGCGTCGTCGGCGCACGCGCCTGCGCGCGCGGCCGCGACCAGGCGGCGGCGCAGCCCGTCGGGGTTCCGCCACACGAGCTCGTCGTCGAAGAGGGGAGCGAGCGCCAGCCCGAACGCGCCGTCGCTGCCGAGCGCCAGCGCGCGGCACGGCCCGCGGCCGAGCACGCGGAACGCCGGCGCCTCGCCGTCGAGGCCGTACGCCAGGTAGGCGGGCGCGTCCGCGGCGTCCCGGTCGAGCAGCGGCGCGCCGTCCCACACGACCGTGCCGTCGCCGATGGCCGCGGCCGACGCCTCGTCGCCGCGCGCCAGCGCCGCCACGATGGTGAACAGAAGATGATCGTGCGCGTCGCCCACCAGCGCCGCGGCGGCGCGCAGCCCGGCCAGCACCTCGCCCTGCACCTCCGGCCACAGGCGGTCCCAGGGGGCGTCGGCCCGCCGCGCCAGCGCCGCCGCCGTGAGGCGCGCGCCCAGGACGGCGCCCCACTCGCTGCGCAGGGCGCCGCCGCAGCCGTCGCACACGACCGCCGCGGCCGCGTCCGCGCGCGCCCACGTCGCGAACGCGTCCTGGTTGTTGCGGCCGGCGCGGGCGTGATCGCGTCCGATCGTCGAGCCCCCGGCGACGTCCCAGGGCATCGTCATACCTCGAAGTGGAAGCCGCGCTTCTGCAGGCGCCTGTAGGCGCGCTCGTCGAAGCGGTAAAGGCGCGCCGCGCGGTGCGCCACGTCCTTTTGCACCTCGCCGGTGTCCGCGAGGACCTCGCTCGCGAGGATCTTCTTGCGGAAGTTCCGCTTGTCGAGCGGCTCCTCGAGGATCGTCTCGTACAGGCGCTGGAGCTGGGACAGGGTGAACTCGGGCGGCAGGAGCTCGAACCCGATCGGCTCGTAGCGCACCTTGGCGCGCAGGCGCTTCCGCGCGGTCTCGACGATGCGCTCGTGGTCGAACGCGAGCGGCGGCAGGTCGGACACGCCGAACCAGGCGGCGTCGCTGGCGTCGGTGGCGCCGTGCACCTCGTGCCCGCCGAGGCGCACCAGCGCGTAGTAGGCGATGGTGACGACGCGCTCGCGCGGGTCGCGGTCCGGCTCGCCGAACGTGTAGAGCTGCTCCAGATACGGCTCGTCGAGGCCGGCCTCCTCGCGGAGCTCGCGCCGCGCCGCGTCGTCCACCGACTCGCCCACGCGCACGAATCCGCCCGGGAGCGCCCACCGCCCCTGGAACGGCGCCAGCGCCCGGCGGATGAGGAGGAGCCGCAGCTCCCCTTCACCCGGATCGTGGGCGAACACGACGCAATCGACGGTCAGCGCGGGCCGCGGATGCTCATATGTGTACGGCACACACTTTGTTTAGTGTACCAAACACACTTTGTCAAGCCGGAAGCTGTCAGCGCAGCCGTTTCAGCGCGCCGCCCCAGGCGACCACCAGGTCAGCATCGTGTGCAGGGTCTTTTCTTGATGGGGCCTCGGGCTTGAACGATGGTGCTGTGCTGGGTCAGTGTGCGACCTCCGCGCCGCCGCCGTCGACCTTGGGACGCCGGAGCAGCGCGAGGAGCACGAACGCGAACAGGAACGCGGCGGCTGCGCTGTAGAAGCCGTCGTTGAACGAAAGCACCAGCGCCTGCGACTTGACGCGCAGGGCGAGGACGGTCTCCGGCACGAGCTCGGGCGTGAACGCCTGGCCGCCGATCGTACGGGCGACCTGCGCCAGCTGCTCCTGCACGATCGGGTTCTGCGGCGACACCGCCTCGGCGAGGTACGCGCCGTGGATGTGGCTGCCGCGCTCGACGAGGAACCCCATCCACGCGGTGCCGATCGATCCGCCCAGCTCGCGCGTCAGGTTGAAAAGGCCGCTCGCGTTCCCGCGCTGCGCCGGCGACACGCCGGACAGCGCCAGGACGCTGATGGGGATGAACACGAACGCCAGCGACACCGCGCGCACGGTCATGGCGCTCACCAGGTCGCGGAAGCCGGCCTCGTTGGTGAGGTGAGCGTTCAGCCACAGGCTGATGGAGATGCCGACGATGCCGACGAACAGGAGCGCGCGGCCGTCGATGCGCCCGGTCAGGCGTCCCACGATCGGCATGAGCACGATCTGCGCCAGCCCCGACACGAGGAACACGCGGCCGATGTCCAGCGCCTCGTAGTGGAGGATCGTGCCGCAGTACAGCGAGAACAGGAAGCTGCCGGAGAACAGGGCGAGCCCCATGAGCAGGTTGATCCCCGTCGCCGCGGTGTAGGTGCGGTTCTTGAACACGCGCAGATCGACGAGCGGATGCTTCGTCTCGAGCTCGTGCACCACGAACGTGACGAGCGCGGTCCCCGCCACCACCGCGAGGAGGACGATCGTCCGGCTGTCGAACCAGCCGTCGCGGTTGCCTTCCTCGAGGACGTACTGCAGCGACGCCATGCCCACGGCGAGGAGACCGAGGCCGAACCAGTCCATCGGCTCGCGCGAGGGCTCGAAGCCGGGCTCCTCGATGAACCGCAGCCCCAGCACGGCGACGAGCGCGCCGAGAGGCACGTTGACGAGGAACACCCAGTGCCAGCTGGCCCAGTCGATGAGGTAGCCGCCGATCGTCGGGCCGAGGAGCGGTCCGGTGACCGCGCCGAGCATGAACAGCGCCCCCGCCATGCCGTGCTCCTCGCGCGGGTAGCGCGCGAACAGGATCGTCTGCGCGGTGGGGATGATCGCCCCGCCGCCCAGCCCCTGGAGCACGCGGAACAGGACCAGCGTCGGCAGGCTCCACGCCAGGCCGCACAGCGCGCTGGCGGCGGTGAACAGGAGCACCGACGCGGCGAAATAGCGCCGGAACCCGAACTTGCGCTGGAACCATCCGGTCATGGGGATGACGACGATGTTCGCCATCATGTAGCCCGTCGACACCCATCCGATCTGGTCGAGGGGGGTGCCGAAGCTGGCGCGGATGTCGTTCAGCGCGACGTTGACGATGGTGATGTCGATGAGCGCCATGAGGGCGGCGCCCATGACGACGACCGTGATGCCGGCCTTGTGGCCGACGATGGTGCCGCGCTCCATGTTACTGGACGACCGTGACGCGGGTGCTCATCCCGGGGCGGAGGGCCATGCCGCGCGGCACGCGATCGAGCCGCACCAGCACGGGGATGCGCTGCACCACCTTGGTGAAGTTGCCGGAGGCGTTGTCGGGCGGAAGCAGCGAGAAGCGCGAGCCCGACCCCGCGGCGAGGCTGTCCACGTGACCGACGACGGGGACGCCGCCGTAGGTGTCGACCTTGACGTTGGCGCGCTGGCCGGGGCGAATCTCGGCGACCTGGTCCTCCTTGAAGTTGGCCACGACCCACACGTCGTCGAGCGCGGTGACGGCGAGGAGCGGGCGCGCCGGGTCGACGGTCTGGCCGGGCTCGACGGTGCGGCGCGACACCACGCCCGCGATGGGCGCGCGCAGCCGCGTGTAGGACAGGTTGAGCTCCGCTTGCTCCCGGGCCGCCTGCGCCTGCGCCACGCGCGCGCGGGCGACGCCGACGGCGGCGCGCGCGGCCGCGATCTGCTCGGGGCCGGCCTGGGCGGCGTCGAGCCGCCCCCGCGCGGCCATGACCGCGCCGCCGGCGTCGTCGAGCCCCACGCGGGCCCCGGCGGCGCCGGCGCGCGCGACCTCGACGGCGGCCGCCGCCTGGTCGTACGTCGCCTTGCGCGCGTCGTAGTCGGCCTGGGAGATCGCGGTCTCGCCGAGGAGCGCCTCGGCCCGCCGGAGCTCGATGTCGGCCAGCGTCCGCCGCGACTCCGCCGCGGCCACGTCGGCGCGCGCGCGGTCCACCGCGGCGCGCGATGTCCCGGTGACGGCGGACGCCTGCACCAGGCCGCCGCGGGCCTGCCGGAGGGCCGCGACGACGGTCTTCTCGGTGAGGGCGAGCTGCGTCTCGGCGGCGGCGAGGTTCGCCTCCGCGGATGCCAGGTCGGCCGCGGCCGTGTCCACGCGCACGCGCGCGTCGCGGTCATCGAGCTCGACGAGGACGTCGCCGGCGTCCACGACCTGGTTGTCCTTCACCAGGACGCGCGCGACCTGGCCCTGGATGCGCGAGGCCAGGTTGGCGACGTGCGCCTCGACGAAGGCATCGTCGGTCGATTCGGTGCCTCGCCCCAGGTACCACGCGACGGCGCCCGCCGAGGCGGCGGCGGCGGCGGCGACGGCGAGGAGCACTTTGGCGCGCGGGCGGCGCGGTTTGTCGTCGAGGGAAGCTGCCAAGACCGGTGCAGGACGCTTCCCGCGACGCGCGGACTGGTCGGCTGCGATGGCGATGAATTTCTCGGCCAGCGCGCTCGCCTCCGGCGTCGCGGGGCCGAGCTGCGACGCGCGCTCGATGAAGGTCGCGCGGTCGATCCGTTTCTCCAGCAATTGCCCTTCGAGCAGCGCGACTTTCACTCCATTCGACATGTCCGACATCGTTACCTCTCTACCAAGCACTGCTCGTCGGAGCGCGGGCGTTACGGGCAATCGCCGGCGCCACCGGCGCTCGCCGGCGTCGCTCGCGTGGAGGATGAGTCTCCTTGGGGACAAGCAGTGCCGGAGGACGACGGAGCGTTACACGGAAGTCAGCGCCAGACGTGGGTGACGACGAAGTCGCCGATCGCCCGACGCTCGCCGGCAGAAAAGGCGTGCACGGTGAAGATCGGATCGCC
>DATFWE010000183.1:0-2122 GCA_035259575.1 Haliangiales bacterium | reverse complement strand
CAGCAACATGCGCGGACCTCGCGAGCGCCGCGGCGATTTCCAGGCGATGCTCGGCACCTGCCGCAAGGCCGCCGAGCGGATCGAGGAGCTGACCGCGCGCTACGGCGCCGCGACGATCCGCGACGCGGTCGCCGAGCTGATAGACCGCGCCGAGGGCCGCATGCGCCGCGCGATCCGCGCGCTGCGGCCCGGCGAATACGTGTACGAGGCGCATCTGGAAGCGGGCACCGAGCGCCTGGAGCCGCTCACCGTGCGCGCCACGGTCACCGTCGCCGGCGACACGATCACGGTCGATCTGGCCGGCACCTCGCCGCAGACGCTCGGCCCGACCAACGTGGGCCCGGCGATGGCGCCCACCGGTGCCTTCACGATCATCAAGTCGTTCCTGGACCCGGGCGCCGACGTGAACTCGGGCGCGTTCCGTCCGCTCACGGTGATCACGCCGCCCGGGACGATCGTGAACGCCAAGCCGCCCGCGCCGTGCGGCGGCATGGTCGAGGTGAAGTACTGCGTGGAGTCGGCGGTGATGGGTGCCTTGGCGCAGGCGCTCGACGGCAAGATCGCCGGCGATCTCAAGGGCGGCGGCAATCACTGCTATGTCGGTGGCCCGCACCCAGGCACGGGCGAGACGTTCATCTTCTACGAGTACCCGGCCGGCGGCACCGGTGGCTTCGACGGCGGCGATGGCAACAACACCGTGCGCACGTGGACCGAGAGCGACATGACGACGCTCCAGCCGATCGAGGCTGTCGAGCAGCTGTACCCCATGCGCATCGAGCGCACGGGGCTGCGCGAAGACTCCGGCGGGCCCGGGCGCTGGCGCGGTGGGCTCGGGCTCACGCGCGAGGTCCGGATCCTGACGTCGGGCAGTCAGCTATCCGTGCTCGCCGAGAAGGCGGTCCTTCCGCCGTTTGGCGTCTGCGGCGGTGCGGCAGGCGCGACGAATCGCTTCTGGGTGCGGCGCCGCGGCGAGCGCGTTCAGCCGTCGCCCCTGCCGGGCAAGGTGAGCGGATTCCCGCTCGAGCTCCACGACGTGCTGCTGATGGAGTCGAGCGGCGGCGGCGGATTTGGCGATCCGCTCGAGCGAGACGCCGCGCGCGTCGCGGCCGACGTGGGCGAGGGGTACATCACACCAAGGGCCTCCGAGGTCGTCTACGGGGTCGTACTCCGCGATGGCGCCCCGGACGAGGCCGCCACCGCGGCGCGGCGTCTCGAGCTGCGCCGCGCCCGGCTGCGAGTCCGCGTCGTGGCGGGTGCAGGCCTCGACATCCAGCGTGGCCGGGCAGTCCGCTTGAGCACCGCAGCCATCGCCCGACTCGGCACCGCGCCCGGCGCCGTCGTCGAATTCATCAACCCGCGCGGGGCTCCGTTGCGGGCCTGGATCGACGGGGTCGCCGCTTCGGTTGGCGGGAGTGTCCCTGCGGCTGAGCTCGCGCCCATCGCGCTGCGCATGCTTGCGGTCGCTGACGGCGTCGAGGTGGAGGTGCGCGTCGTTCATACGGGAATATTGGTGACGTAGGGACAGACATCGGTCCATCGGCCTATGTCTCTCAGCCAACTGGCTGTCTTGCCCAGCGCTTTACCATCCTGGTAGCCTCTAAACGGTCGTGACGGATTCCGATACGCTCGACATCCTCAAGGGGTTGCTCGGCCGCCCCCAACAAGGCGTCATGCCCAAGATCGACGTGGCTGCCATCACGGGTGCGACACGGATCGACGAGATCGGGCTCGACTCCCTCGCCGTCCTGGACTTCATCTACGACGTCGAGGATCGGTTCCAGATCCAGATCGAGATCGCGGATCTGGTCGCCCTGGACCGCGTGACCGATCTCGTCGGCTATGTCGACGCCAAACGCTCCACGTGAGCGCACTTCGCCGCGCCTGGTCTCGAATGCAGGCCGCCGCCGCGCGAGGCGTCCTCTCCCTGGTGGGCAGCGCCCCGCTCGGCGCCGTCCTGAGTGCGGCGCGCCTCACGGCGGCCGTCGCGTACCTTTTGTGGCCGCGACGGCGCCGGATCGCCGCCGAGAACATTCGCCTCGCCGGCGTCGGTGCGAACCAGGCAGAGGCCCGAGCGCTGGCGCGCGCTTCCTTTGCCGCCTTCGCCACCATGGTGGCGGAGTCG
>DATFWE010000182.1:0-11548 GCA_035259575.1 Haliangiales bacterium | reverse complement strand
ACCTCTCTACCAAGCACTGCTCGTCGGAGCGCGGGCGTTACGCGCAATCGCCGGCGCCACCGGCGCTCGCCAGCGTCACTCGCGTGGAGGGTGAGTCTCCTTGGGGACAAGCAGTGCCGGAGGACGACGGAGCGTTACACGGAAGTCAGCGCCAGACGTGGGTGACGACGAAGTCGCCGATCGCCCGACGCTCGCCGGCAGAAAAGGCGTGCACGCTCGCCGACCTGGTCGTGATCGACCGCGACCTCACCGCGGTCGCGCCGGAGCGGCTGCGCGAGGCGCGGGTCGTGATGACGATCATCGGCGGCCGGGTGGTGTACCAGGCGCCGTGAGGCTCACCCGGGTCGTGAGCGTGAGGCCGATCCCCACGAGCGGAACCGCGCCGCCGACGGCCTCCCCCGTGCGGAACCGATGGGTGACGTACCATTGCACCACCGCGCCGACGCTCGCGGATTCGAGCCATCCCGATCCGCGATCGAAGAACGTCCAGCGGACGATGGGCCCGATGCGGCTCGTCGGCGTATTGGGGTTGTCGCGCGGCTCGAGCGGCGGATACGCCCCCGTCGGATACCAGGCTTCCACGAGCGTGTGGCGGACGCCGACGATCAGGTGGTCGCCGACGGCGTACGCGACATCGCTGTCGTTTTGCAGCGCCCATCCGTTCCTGTACACGACGATGTCCAGCCCCGGCTCGTAAAAGACGCGATCGTCGCCGTGCAGGTCGGCGTGAAACAGCGACGCGCGCGTCGACGAGCGCATCAGGATCGGGCCGAGCTTTGCCTGCAAGGTGCCGTCCAGGACCAGCTGGTGCACGACGAGCGCGTAACTTCCCCCCGGCCCCTCCTCGGGCGGCGAGAACAGCGTGCTTCGATAGTCGGCGCCGGGGGACGGATAGGACTGCGGCAGGCCCAGGATCCCCGGATACAGCGTTGCCCGGTACGCGACGCCCAGGGACAGAATCGACAGCGGTTGCAGCTCCACGCCGAGCGTGGTTCGACCCGCCTTGAGCCCGAACGCCAGCTCGGCATGGACGGCGACGCCGTTGCCCGCGGCCAGGGGGCCCTCCGTCTCGTAGAGCGGCCGACACCATCGCGCCTGCGCCGCCACCCCGATCGCCCCGGGGTTGGCCTGGGCGAACGCGGCCTGCGTCATGATCAGGTCTCCGTCGCAACGCGCTTGCGCCCACGCCGCCGACGAGATCGCGATCGTGAGCGCGATTGCGAATCGATGCACCATGCCCGGATCCTCCGCCGTCTTCGTGGTGCGCGCGCCCGCGCGTCGCCACGCACATCCGACCGGCCGGTCGATTGGGGGAACGATCCGTCGCCGGTCAGCGACGAACTCCCCGCGCCCGAGCGAGCAGGAGGTCGCGCACTGCGGATGCACGCTCCCTGGCGACCGGCACGCGCACGCCGGCCGTCTCCGCGCCGGTCACCGATCCGACGAACAGGCTCATCTCGCCGGCGTCGCGTTCCATCTCGATGACCTTCGCGGGGTTGACGAGCCAGTTGCGGTCGATGCGCACGAGCGCCCGACCAAACGACTTGCCGATGGCGGACAGGGTCAGATCGAGATCGAACCGGCCCCGCCCCGAATGGACGTAGGTCAGGCGGTCCGCGGCTTCACACGCCCACACCTCGTCCATGTCGAGGAACACGATCACCCGCTGGCGGCGCGCCGCGATGCGCAGGGGCAGACTCGCCCCCTCGCGGCCCAGCCCCGCGGTCCGCGCGAGCAGGCGCTGCACGCACTCGTCGACGCGCCGCTGCGTGAACGGCTTGACGAGGTAGTCCGCGACGCCGAGCTCGAACGCCTCGAGCGCGTGCTGCTTGTACGCCGTGGCCAAGACGAACAGGGGGGCGCCCGGCCGGCGCGCCTCCCCCCGGATCCACGCGAGGCCGCTGTCGTCGTCCCGCCGGGTCGTCAGCTGGACGTCGACGAAAGCGACGTCGATCGCCGCCCCCGCCTCCGGCGCCAGCGCCTGTCTCGCCTCGGCGAGCGTGGCCACCGCGGCGACCACGTCCGCGGCGCCGGTCTGCTGCAGGAGCTCGACGAGATAGCTCCGCGCCGGCCATTCGTCCTCGACGACGAGCACCCGCAGGGTCATGGCAGCGCCACGATCGCGCGCGTCCCCGCGGGCGACGAGTCGATGCGGAACGTCGATCCCTTGCACTCCAGGGCGAGGCGACGGCGAACGAGCCGCAGGCCCAGGCCCTTGCTCTCCCGGCGCGGGTCGAAGCCGGGGCCGTCGTCGGCCACGACGACCTCGATCCCCTCGTCCGTGCGGCGGGTGCGGACGACGACCTCGCCGCCGCCGTCGCGCGCGAGCGCGCCGTGCCGGACCGCGTTCTCGACGAGCGGCTGCAGCAGCAGGCGGGGCACGACGGCCGCGTCGGCCCGCGGGTCGGTGTCCCACACGAACCGCAGCGCCCCGCGGTGGCGCGCCTCGAAGATCTCGCCGTAGCGGCGGAGCCAGGCGATCTCGTCGCCGAGCGTCTGCGTCGGCCCCTCGTTCTCGATCGATTCGGTAAGCAGGTCGCCGAGCGCGGCGAGGAGGTTGCGCGCCTCGCCGGGCTCGTCGACGACGGACGCGGCGATGGCGTTGAGCGTGTTGCGCAGGAAGTGCGGCTGGAGGTGCTCGCGCAGTCGCGACAGCTCCGCCGCCTGGCGCAGCTGCTCGGCCTCCAGGGCGCGCACCCGGGCGTCGTCGGCGAGGCGGGGGTAGCGGTAGGCGAGCACCCACAGCGCGTAGATCTGCAGGCCGCCGATGGGGCCGGACAGGAACGCTCGGGTCACCGGCTCGCCGGCGTGAATCGCGAGCTTGAGGATGATCGCGTAGACCGTCGCGAGGACGATGCTGAGGAGGCCGGTCGCGACGATGAACGGCACCGGTCGCCAGCCTCGCCGATCGAGGACGCGGGCGAGGGCGGTGAGTGCGACGAGCTCGAGGAGGATGTCGAGCAAGAGGCCGATGGGCCGGATGAAGTTCGGTTGCGATTCGGCCTGGCCGAGCAGCTCCCCGCCGTCGCCGAAGGGGATCGCCGGAGCCGCGAGCTCGCGCATGACGGCGAGCGCCACGACGATGGCGACGATGAGGAGCACGATGACCGGGGCACGACGGTCTCCCCGGCGGGGGCGTACCGCGTAGGCGACGTCGCCGTTCATCCTCGCAAGCCTAGCGCCGCGCGCGCGGCCGCGGCGGGGCATTCGACGAATCCATCCGCCGCGGCGACGAACCCGTCGATTCGGGCCACCGGGCGGGCCGGCGGCGCCGCGTTGCGCGAAACCGGCGCCTCGTCCGGCGGGCGGCGCGACCCGTCGGAAACGCCCCGCCGGCGCGGGCGCGCGACCGCAATGTCTCGGCGAAAGGAGCACAGGATGAACACGCAATCGATCCTTCGCACCGCGCTCTTGATCATAGTCCTGCCGGCCGCGCCGGCGTGCAGCTCGTCCGACGACAGCGCCGTGCCGCCGCCGGCGGACGCCGGGGTCCCGCCGGGCGGCGGTACGCGGGCCGCGATCGACCTCTTCTGGGCGACGTATCACGGGAACGACTACGCGCGCATTCCCGACGTGCAGGCGGCGCTGCAGGCAGCCATCGACAGGGACCCGAACGACGCCGAGCTGTACGCCTATCTCGCCGCGACGCACTTCTGGCACATCGGCGAATACAAGCGCGATCCGCACCCGGATCCGGCGGTGCTGCAGCAGGACATGCCGATGGCCGCCCAGCTGTTTCAGAAGGCGTCGGACCTCGACCCCAACGAGGATCACCTTCCCGGATTCGTGGGCGTCACGACCGTCCACGCCGGCCAGCTGGCGAACGACCCGACGCTCATCGCGCTCGGCGACCGGATCCTCGATCGGTCGGTGTATCGGTTCCCCGAGTTCAACAACTTCAATCGCTGGGCGGCCCACAACCACGATCCCAAGGACAGCCCCAGCTATCGCGCCGCCCTCGACTCGCTGTGGCAGCTCGTCGACGCGTGCGTCGGTGCCTCCATCGATCGCTCGCACCCCGACCTGACGCCCTATGTGTCGTTGCAGATCTCGGTGGGGCGCAAGAGGGTTTGCTGGTGGGGGAACGATCTCGCCCCCTACGCCTGGGAAGGCATCATGCTCAACCTCGGCAACGGTCTCGTGAAGGCGGGTCAGATCGACGCCGCGCGCATCGCCTACGCGAACGCCAAGCTTCCGCCCGACTACGACACGTGGCCCTACCGAGCCGAGCTCGAGGCGATCGTCGCGTCCGATCTCGCCGCGCGCGCGGCCCTCTTCGCCGACGCGGATCCGAGCAACGATCCCCCGATCACGATCAAGGATCGCGGCTGCGTCTACTGCCACGCGAGGGTTGCGGAGCGGTAGGCACAGTGGGGAACTCCCCTACACCGTACAAGGGCTCGGGTGTCGATCCGTGGCCGCCCCGTTCGACTCGATCGCGATGAGATGAACAAACCCAAAGCCAACGGAGGCCCAAGATGGATCGCCCGAGAGTCGTGTCCGAAGCCGAGTGGCTGGTCGCTCGCAAGGAGCTCCTCAGGAAAGAGAAGGAATTCACTCGCCAACGAGACGCCCTCAGCGCAGAGCGGCGCCGGCTGCCGATGGTGAAGATCGAGAAGGAGTATGTCTTCAACGGCCCACGCGGCCGAACGCGCCTGCGCGACCTGTTCGCGGGGCGGCGCCAGCTCGCCCTCTACCACTTCATGTTCGATCCCGACTGGGAGGAGGGCTGCAAGAGCTGCTCCCACTTCATGGACAATATCGCCGGCGGCATCGTCCATCTCGCCGCGCGCGATACGTCCTTCGCGGTCGTCTCGCGCGCGCCCCTGGCGAAGATCGAGGCGTTCGAGAAGCGCATGGGATGGAGCTTCCCCTGGCTCTCCTCGTTCGGCAGCGACTTCAACTACGACTTCCACGTGACGCTCGACGAGGCCGCCGGCAGCGACGAGTACAACTACGCGAAGGCGGCGGCGCTCGTGCAGGAGAGGAAGCTCTGGTCGGCCAGGGGCGAGCTGCCCGGGCTGAGCTTCTTCCTTCGCGACGGCGACGACGTGTTCCACACCTACTCGACCTACCAGCGGGGTCTCGACCTGCTGCTCAACACCTACAACTTCCTCGACCTGTCCCCGCTCGGCAGGCAGGAGGAGGGAGACCGGACCCAGGGGTGGATCCGGCACCACGACCGGTACCCTGACGCCTAGTGCCCGCCCGCCACCGCCGCGCCCTTGGCCGCCCGCCCGAGGACGAGCACCAGCGGCAGGAAGCACAGCACCAGCGCCGCGGTGGCGAGGAACGTGTCGCCGAACGACATCACCGCCGACTGCGCCTGGACGGTGCGGTCGAGGAGTCCAAGCGCCATCTGGTGCGCGGCCTGGGGCGACATCCCGCGCGCCGCGAACGCCGCCGTCATCGATGAGATGCGCTCGATCACGTGCGGGTCGCTGGGCACGAGCTTCTCCGCCAGCACCGCCCGGTGGAACGCCGTCCGGTCGCTGAGGAGCGTCGCCAGCACGGCGACGCCGATGCTGCCGCCGAGCTGCCGCGTCAGGTTGTAGAAGCCGGTCGCCGCGGCCATGTCCTGCTTGGGGATCGGCGCGATCGTGGCGAGGCTGAGCGGCAGGAACATGAACACCGTGCCGAACGCCCGGACGATGAGCGGCCAGAAAAGGTCGACCTCCCCGGTCTGCGGCGACAAGCGGGCGAGCATCACCAGCGCCACCACCAGCACGACCCCGCCGACGGCGAGGAGCAGGCGCGGATCGAACCGCCGCGTGAGGTTCGCGGCGAGCGGCATGCACGCCGCCGACACCAGCGCGCCCGGCAACAGGAGAAGGCCCGTCTGCTGCGACGACATGCCCAGGATGCTCTGGGCGAAGATGGGTATGGCGAACAGCGCGCCGTAGAGCGCCATGCCCACGACGAGCGACAACAGGCTCCCCGCCCACAGCGATCGGTAGCGCAGCACCTTGAGATCGACGACCGGCCGGTCGGAGCGCAGCTCGCGCCAGATGAACGCGGCCAGCCCGGCGACGGCCGCGACCCCCATGGCGACGATGAACTGCGACTGGAACCAGTCGTCGGCGTTTCCCTCCTCCAGCATCGTCTGCAGCGCCCCCAGCCCCACCGCCAGCAGCAGGATCGCCAGCCAGTCCACGCGCGAGCGGTCGCGGCTGGGCGCATCCTGCGGCAGCGCCATGATCGTCAGGATCACCGCGACGATGCCGACCGGCACGTTGATGAAGAAGATCCAGCGCCAGCCGATGTTCGTCACGATGTAGCCGCCCAGCGTCGGGCCGATGACCGGGCCGGCGATGACGATGGCGCCGAAGAACCCCTGCGCGGCCGCCTGCTCCTCGCGCGGAAACGTCTCGAACAGGATCGCTTGCGCCTTGGCGAGGAGGCCGCCGCCCATGAGCCCCTGGAGCACGCGGGCGGCGATGAGCATGGGCAGGGTCGTCGCCAGGCCGCACAGGACCGAGGCGGCGGTGAAGCCCACCAGCGAGAACAGGAAGTACTTCTTCTTGCCGAAGCGCATGCCGAGCCACGCGCTGAGCGGCAGGATGATGACGTTCGCCACCGCGTAGCTCGACACCACCCACGACACCTGGTTGAGCGTCGCGCCCAGCTCGGCCTGCATGTCGGCGAGCGCGACGTTCACGATGCTGGTGTCGATGATCTCGAGGAGCGCGCCCAGGGCCACCGCCGTGGCCACGAACCACTTGTTGACGCGCGCCTCGGATCCGAAGGTGGCGACCGCCGTCGTCATGACCGCGTGTCCACGGTGACGTCGACGCTCATGCCCGGACGGAGGACGATGCCCGGCGGCAGGTCGAGGAGGCGCACGCGCACCGGCAGCCGCTGCACCACCTTGGTGAAGTTTCCGCTGGCGTTGTCGGGCGGAAGCAGCGTGAAGCGGGAGCCGGTCGCGCCGGAGAAGCTCTCCACCTCGCCGCGCAGCTCCACGCCGGGGAACGCGTCGGCGTCGACGCGCACCTTCTGGCCGGGGCGCATGCGGGCGATCTGGGTCTCCTTGAAGTTCGCCGTCACCCAGCGGCCGGGCGGCACGAGCTGCACGATCGTCTGGCCGGTCGCGACCGACTGGCCGACCGCGATCGTCCGCTTGGACACGACGCCGTCGGCGGGCGCCACGACGCGCGTCCACTGGAGCTGGAGCCGCGCCAGGTCCAGGGCCGCCTCCGCCGTCGCGACCTGCGCGCGCGCCGCGTCGGCCCGGGCCTCGGCCTGCCGCACCATCGTCGCCACGTCGCTCGACTGCTTGAGCCGCGCGTCGGCCTCGGAGATGCGGCTGTCGGCCTGGCTGGCGCCGGCGCGCAGCGCCGACAGGCGAGCGCGGGCGGCTTCCTGGTTCGACGCCGCGAGCCGGAACGCCGCATCGGCCTGGTCGAGCTGGGCCTGCGAGATGGCGTTCTCGCGATGGAGGGCCGCGGTCCGGTCGTGGTCTGCCTGCGCGAGCCGGTAGCTCGCCTCGGCGGCGCGGACCTCGGCCTCGGCCTCGGAGATCTGGTCGCGCGCCGCCGACGCGCCGACCGACGCGGTTCGCAGCGCCGCCTCGGCGATCGACTTCGCCCCGGTCGCGTTGGTCGCCGCCACCTTGGCGTCGGCCTCGGCGGCCTCGGCCGCGGCGCGCGCCTGCGCCACGTTCGCCTCGGCCTGCGCCGCGCGGGCGCGGGCCTCGGCGTCGTCGAGGACCGCGAGCACGTCGCCGGCTTTCACCGTCTGGTTGTCGGCGAACAGGACCTGGGCGATCGTGCCGCCCGTGCGCACCGGCACGCTGATGATGTCGGCGTCGACCTGCGCGTCGTCGGTGCTCTCCAGGCCCCGATGCAGGACCCACCAGGCCGACGCCGCCGTGGCGGCGAGGGCCAGCGCGGCCCCGATGATGAGGTTTCGCCGCGAGACGCGGCGGGGCGCCGTCTCGGCGGTCAGGGGAATCGGATCACTCTTTTCTGCTATTTTCATGGCTGGCATGTGCAACGATTAGTTGCCATAATAATCCCTGGAGTCTCATAATGCAACTTGTAGTTGCCATTCATGGATAAGCATCTGAAACGCATCGAGATCTCGAAGCGCCGGACCCTGGGGATCCGGCCCGGCGGACGGTCGCGCCGGGTCGTGGACGAGATCCTGCGCGCGACCGCGGAGGAGCTCGGGACCTCGGGCTACGCGGGGCTGCGCATCGAGGAGGTCGCCGCGCGCTCGGGCGTGAACAAGACGACGATCTACCGTCGCTGGCCGAAGAAGAGCGACCTCGTCACGGCGACGATGCTCCACCTCGTGGCCGACGAGGCCCCGCCGGACACGGGGTCTCTGCGCGAGGATTTTCTGGAGGCGTTTCGCCGTGCGTTCGCATGGAAGGCGACGCCGCTCGGCGCCGGGCTCATGCGCATGCTCCAGGCCGAGCGCGCCGACCCCGAGTTCGAGCCGGTGATGAAGGCCCTCCGCGACGATCAGTGGGCGACGCGCCGCAAGATGGTCGCGCGGGCGATCGAGCGGGGCGAGCTGCCGGCCGACGTGGACGTGGACACGGTCATCGAGACGGTGTTCGGCACGGTGTTCGGGCGGATGCACCGGGGCGAGCCGATGGACCTCGAATTCGCCGCCAAGGTCATCGACCTGGTGCTGGCGGGGGCGGCGGCGCGGCGCTGAGCCGATCGACGAACGGCCCGCGCGCGTCGGGCGACACGCACGCCAGCTCCCCGTCGAGGCGGCCGCACGGCGCCGCCGGGTTCTTCGCGCGGAACTCGGCCTCGCGGTCCTTCGCCACCAGGTAGATCGTGGCGGAGTCGAGGCGGCCCGCCGCCACGTCGGCCTGGAGGTCCGCGCAGTACTGGCGCAGGCGCGTGCGCGCGATGCGTCCCGCGCCAAACCCGTTGTAGGTGAGCCCGAGCCGCTCCGCGAGCGCGGCGAGGTACATGTCCTCGCGCCGCGGCGGCGGCGTGAACCCCTGGCAGCACACCCAGCTGCCGTCGCCGCAGCGCGGCGGGTAGAGCGCGAGGTGGGCGAACGCGCCGCGGGCGAGCTCCCAGTCGGGCGACTGCTGCGGCCACGGGTGCGGCTCGCCGAAGCGCGCCGTGAACAGCACCCCCCTGTGGTCGGCGATCTGCACGGCGAGCGCGGCGACCACGACCCACGGGCCGAGGCGCGGCCGGCGTACCAGCCAGATCGCGATCGCCCCGGTCGTGAGGACGTACACGAGGACCCAGATGAAGCGCCCCGACGAGCGGAGCGATCCGGCGAGGCGCCCGAACGGCCGATACAGGAACGACAGGTCGACGACGTCGCGGCCGAGGACGCTCACCTTCGTGGCCATCGCGAACGCCGCGAAGGCCGCCGCGACGACGAGGAGCGGCACGACGCGCCGCCAGGGCAGGGGAGGGGCCTTGCGCGCCCGCGCGGCGATCTCGACCGCCAGCGCCGAGACGCCGAGGAGGAGCACGCCGAGCCCGAGGAAGCCGAAGCCCTCGGGCTGGCCGCCGCGGATGCGCAGATCGGGGAGCAGGCGCGAGCTCCCCTGCGGATTGCTCAGCGTGAAGATCTCGGCGTTGTAGCGGCCGAATCCCTCGCCGATGACGTCCGCCGACGGCAGCATGAAGTAGCCGAGCAGCGCAGCGACCGCGCAAAGGCACGCGAGCGCGCCGACGAGGCGGGCGGCGAAGCCCTTCCAGTCGAGGAGCCCCTCCCACCAGTGGCGCACGAGCGACGCCGCCACCAGACCGAGCGCCATCAGCGCCAAATACGGATGGATCCCCATCACGAACGCCGGGAACAGGACCGGCGCGGCGCGCGGCGCGCGCTCCTCGCGCCGGATGCACAGGAGGATGCCGTAGAGGACGAGGAAGTGCGCGCACAGCGCCGGGTGCTTGAGACGGTTGAGGAGGACCGGCGCGAGCGCGAACAGCGCGCCGCCGGCAGCGATGCCGACGCGCGATCGCGTGAAGCACTCGGCGATGCGCGCGCCGAGCCAACCCTGGAGCACGAAGCACAGCGCCAGCCAGGGGCCGATGTACTGGCTCGGCTCGGGCAGGATCGGCGAAGCGAGCTTGGCCGCCGCGGCCAGCCAGGGGATCCCGTCGGCGTTCGCGAGCGTGAGCCCGGCGGGGTGGAACAGCCCCGGAATCGCCCCCAGCGGCAAGCCCCACGGCGCGTGGCGGAAGTACAGCCACGCCACCCACTGGTAGCCCCAGTCGGTCCCCGGCGGGATCCAGGCGACGTTGCCCGGCGGAAGGATGCCCGCGCCCCCGCACACAAGGAAGACGGCGAAACCGAAGGCCGCCGCGCCGAGGTGCGGCGCTCTCCGGGCGAGCATGGCGCGGAGCATACTCAAGTCGAACGGATGAAATCGACGACGATCGCGGCGAGCTCCTCGCCCTTGTCCTCCTGGAGGAAGTGGCCGGCGCCGGTGACGGTGACGCCGCGCGCGCCGGGGATGGCCATGCGCAGGAGGACGTCGCCGCCGCGCGTGATGGGATCTCCGTCGGAGAACGCGGTGAGGAACGGTTTGCCGCCGCGCGACAGCACCGCCCACGCCGCCCGGTTCGCCTCCGCCGCCGGATCGTCGGGCGCGATCGGCACGAGCAGCGGGAACTGACGCGCGCCCGCCTTGTACCGCTCGTCAGGGAACGGCGCCTCGTAGCCGGCGATGACCTCGGGCGCGACCGGCGAGACGCACGAACGGGCGATGATCTTGCCCACGTTGAGCACGGGCGCCTCCTGCGAATGCTTGCGCCAGCGCAGGAACGCCTCGCTCACCGGCTCGCGCCCCGTCGGCAGGAACGTGTTGGACGCGACGATGCGCGCGAACCGGTCTGCGTCCTCGGCGGCCAGGCGCAGGCCGATGAGCCCGCCCCAGTCCTGGCCGAAAAGCGTGATGCCGCGAAGATCGAGCGCGGCCAGGAACGCGCCCACCCATTCGACGTGGCGCGCGTAGGTGTAGGCCGCACGCTCGGCGGGCTTGTCCGAGCGCCCGAAGCCGATGAGGTCGGGCGCGACCGCGCGCAGCCCGGCGCCGACGATCGTAGGGATCATCTTGCGGTAGAGGAAGCTCCACGACGGCTCACCGTGGAGGAGGAGCACGGGCGGGGCGCCGGCCGGCCCCTCGTCGATGTAGGCCATCTCGAGCCCGCCGACGTCGACGCGCTCGGGCGCCCAGGGGAACGCGGGAAGATCGGCGAAGCGCTCGTCAGGGGTGCGCAGGATCTCCATGGCGGCTACGGTAGCGCGTTTGCGGGCGCCGGGGAGTCGGTGTAGGGTCGTGTAACCATGTCGAGCTTCGATCCCTTCTCGGCCGCGCTCGCCAACCTCGACGCCCAGGCTCCCTCGAAGAACGTCGCGGTCCACCCGGACGAGGGCGGCGATCCCCGGCGGCGGAGCTACCTCGTGCCCACGCTCGGAGGGCGGCGGCAGTTCGTCCACGTGGCGGTCGTGCCCGATTCGATCTTCGGCGAGCGGCTCGACGTGTTCAGCGTCGGGGCGCGCGAGTTCCCCCAGGACGTGGGACTGATGGTGTCGCTGCTCGCCCTGTCGCGCG
>DATFWE010000181.1:0-16337 GCA_035259575.1 Haliangiales bacterium | reverse complement strand
GTGGTTATGTCGGCGGCCGACGAAACCCTCATCCGGGTGCAACGACAATTTCCCGCGGCCTCGAGAAAGTGCTCTTCGCGGCCGAGCTCTTCAGAAAGCTTCGCGAGCAGGGACTTTTGCGATGAATGGTCAGGCAAGCCGAAGGCGGTGGGGGGGCGAGTTGCTGGTGCGCTCACGGCTCACGCCGCGGGCGCGGCCTCGGCGTCGCTGGCCGCGACCAGCGTGAACCAGAACGTCGTGCCCTTGCCGACCTCGCTGGTGAAGCCGATCTTGCCGCCGTGGGCCTCGACGATCTCCTTGGCGATGTACAGCCCCAGCCCCGCGCCGCCCTCGGGCGCGCCCGGCACGCGGTAGAACTTGTCGAAGATCGACGCCTGGTGCTCGGGGGGGATGCCCGCGCCGGTGTCGCTCACCTCGAAGCGCACGAACTCGTCGGCGGGCACGGCGCGCACGACGATCTCACCCTCGCGCGTGTGGCGCAGCGCGTTGGTGATGAGGTTGTCGAACACGAGCTGGACGCGATCGGCGTCGGCCTCCACCCCGCCCAGCCCCGGCATGGTCTCGCTGCGGAGGGTGATGTTCTGCTGGCGCGCGGACGACTGGTGGGTGTCCACGGCCTGGTGGACAAGCGCGTCCGCCGCGACCCGCCGGAGCGTGATGTCGATCCGGCCCGACTGGATGCGCGACATGTCGAGGAGCTCGTCGACGATCGACTGCAGGCGGTCGCAGTCCTCGCGCGCGAGGTAAAGCAGCTCCGACTGCTTGGCGGTCAGCTCGCCCGCGGCGCCCTCGAGGCACATGTGGACGGCCATACGCAGGGACGTGAGCGGCGTGCGGAACTCGTGCGCGACGGTGGCCACCAGGTTGGTCTTGAGCTCGTCGAAGCGGAGCAGGCGCGTCACGTCCTGGAGCACGACGGTGGTCCCGTCGATCACCCCCTCCTCGGTGTACACCGGCGTCGCCCGCGGGAGCAGCCGCACGTCCCCCACCGTCGTCTTCAAGCGGATGGCCTCGTCCAGGCCGCGGGGCACGTACGGCCCGTGGCCGCCGAGAACGTGGGCGGTAAGACGCTCGACGACGTCGCGCACCGCGGGATCGGCGGCGGTCACGCCGCGGCCGGCCTCGACGCCCAGCCCGAGCATGTCCTCCGCGGCGCGGTTCACGTTGAGAAGCTGCCCCTTCAGGCCCACGACGACGACCGGATCGGGCAGGCTGTCGATGACCGCCTGCGACGCCGACTGCGCCATGAGCAGCTCGCCCAGCGAGCTCTTGCGGTACTGCTCGAGGTGGCCGGCCATGGTGTTGAAGTCCTGGGCGAGCTTGGCGATCTCGTCCTTCCCGGCGAGCTGCGCGCGCGCGACCAGATCGCCCTCGCCGACGCGACGCACCGCCTGACTCAGCACGGACAGTGGGCGCAGGAGGCGCGCGGTCAGCGTCATCGACGCGATCAGCGCCGCCAGCAGCGCCGCGCCGGCGACGAGGAGGATGGCGATGCGCGCCCGCGCCGCCGACTCCCTCGCCTGATCGCTCTTGCGCACCATCGCGTCCTGGTTGATGGCCAGGATCTCGTCGGCGCCGTCCTTGACCGAGCGGAACGCCGGCCCGAGCTCGTCGAAGTACACCGGCACGAGCTCGGCGTCGGGGCGCGTCCCGAACGCGCGCAGCTTGTCGAGGTACGCGCCCCACGCCGCGCGCAGGCGACGCGCCGCGTCCTCCTCGCCCGGCTCGGTGATGTTGCCCTCCTCGACCTTGAGCTCGGTCTCGAAGCGCGTCTGGTTGTCGGCGATCATCTGCAGCGCCTCGGCGTGCCGCCCCAGGACCCACGCGGCCGTGGCGCTGTCGAGCCGCTCCACCGACTCCTTCATGCGCTGCGCGGCGAGCACGCTGCGGAAGTTGTCGCGCAGGACGAGGTCGGTCTTGGTCGCCAGCCCGGAGATGGACGACCCGGCCACGGCGCCGAGGAGCACGATGGCCAGCGCCGGCGGCGCCTGCGCCAGGAGGAGCTTGGTGCGCAGGGTCATGACTCCTCCATGTCCTCCAGCGCCATGATGTAGAGGTCGAACTCGATCGCCTCCTTCACCAGGCGGATGGGGATCGAGCGCCCGATGATCTGGCGCCACCAGGGCTGCTTGGAGCGGCCGATGATGATCTGCCCGACGCCGTGCGAGCGCGCGAAGTCCATGATGGCCGCCACCGGATCCCTCGCCTTGAGCCGGACCACCTCGGCGCCGAGCTCGCGCGCCTTCTCGATGTTGGCGAGGAGGTGCCGCTGCGCCTCGGCGTCGATCATGGTGGGGGATTCGCCGGGCGTCTCCACGTAGACCACGAACCAGTCGGTGTTGAGCCGGCCGGCCAGGCGCGAGCCGCGCCGGAGGAGCATGTTGGCGCGCGGCGAGTACGACGACATGCACACCATGACCCGCCGGTGCGCGGCGCTCTGCCCCGCCTCCCGCCCGGCGACGGCCTGCGCCTCGCCGGCGCGCTCGAGGCTCTCGGCGACCTCGCGCAGCGCCAGCTCGCGCAGCGTGGCGAGGTTCTGCGTGGTGAAGAAGTGCGCCAGCGCCGACGGGACCTTGTCGCGAGCGTAGATCTTGCCCGACTTGAGGCGCTCCACCAGGTCCTCGATGGCGAGGTCGAGGTTGACGATCTGGTCGGCCTGCTTGAGGAAGCTGTCGGGGATCGTCTCGCGCACCGACACCTTGGTCACGCGCTCGACGATGTCGTTCAGGCTCTCCAGGTGCTGCACGTTGAACGCGCCGATGACGTTGATGCCGGCGGCGAGGAGCTCCAGCACGTCCTGGTAGCGCTTGCGGTTGCGGCTGCCAGGGGCGTTGGTATGGGCGATCTCGTCGACGATCGCGACGTCCGGCCGGCGGGCCAGCGCCGCGTCGAGGTCCATCTCCTCGACGAACACCCCGCGGTAGTCGATGCGCTTGCGCGGGATCACCTCGAGGCCGTCGACCAGCTCCCCCACCTCGGCGCGCCCGTGGGTCTCGACGTAGGCGATGACGCAGTCCACGCCGCGCTCCCTGAGCGCGTGGGCCTCCTCGAGCATCCGGTACGTCTTGCCCACGCCCGCGGCGAAGCCGAGATACAGCTTCAGCCGGCCGCGCTTGGCGCGGCGGACGAGCTCGAGGAAGTCCTCGGGGCGGACGGCCTTGGTCATCCCGACATCAGTGTAAGGCACCTCCCGCCGGCGCGCCGAACTGGCGGTCGAGCGCCAGGTTGAGCATGAGGACGTTGACGCGCGGCTCGCCGAGGAAGCCGAGGTCCCGGCCTTCGATGCGATCCATCACGAGCGTCCTCACCCGGTCGGGCGCGACGCCGCGCGCCTTGGCCACGCGCGGAACCTGCCACAGCGCGGCCTCGGGGGATAGGTGCGGATCGAGCCCGCTCGCCGACGCGGTCACCAGCTCGGCGGGGATGGGGCCGGGCGCGCCGGGGTTGTCCTTCTCCAGCCGCGCCACGTCCTGCGCGGCCCGGTCGCGCAGCTTGGCCGAGGTCGTGCCGAAGTTGGAGCCGGTCGACGCGGTGGCGTCATAGCCCTTGTCGCCGGCGGCCGAGGGCCGCGGCTGGAAGTAGGCGGCGTTGGAGAACGCCTGCCCGATGAGCTCCGAGCCGACTTCGCGGCCGCGCTCGTCCCTGACGATGCTGCCGTTGGCGCGGCCGGGGAAGATCGCCTGCGCCAGCCCGGTGGCGACGAGCGGGTAGGCGATGCCCGTCACGACGAGGGTGACGAGCGTGGCGCGCAACGCAGTAGCCAGAATGACGACGAGAGTCTTCATGGTCACACCAGATGGAGGGCGTCGAGGACGAGATCGACGAGCTTGATGCCGGCGAACGGCGCGATGATGCCGCCCACCCCGTAGATGAGCATCGACCGGCGGAACAGCGCCGCCGCCCCCAGCGGCCGGTACTGCACGCCGCGGAGCGCCAGCGGGATGAGCAGGATGATGATGATGGCGTTGAAGATCACCGCCGACAGGATGGCGCTCTGCGGCGACGCCAGCGCCATCACGTTGAGCGGGGCGATCTGGGGGAACGCGGCCATGAACATCGCCGGCAGGATCGCGAAGTACTTGGCCACGTCGTTGGCGATGGAGAACGTGGTGAGGTTGCCGCGCGTCATGAGCAGCTGCTTGCCCACCTCGACCACCTCGAGGAGCTTGGTGGGGTTGGAGTCGAGGTCGACCATGTTGCCGGCTTCCTTGGCCGCCTGCGTGCCGCTGTTCATGGCCACGCCCACGTCGGCCTGGGCCAGCGCGGGCGCGTCGTTCGTGCCGTCGCCGGTCATGGCCACGAGCTTGCCCTTGGCCTGCTCGGCCCTGATCAGGCGCATCTTGGCCTCGGGCGTGGCCTCGGCGAGGAAGTCGTCGACCCCCGCCTCGCGCGCGATCGCCGCCGCGGTGCGCGGGTTGTCGCCGGTAATCATGACCGTGCGGATGCCCATGGCGCGGAAGCGGTCGAAGCGCTCCTTGATGCCTCCCTTGACGATGTCCTTCAGGTGAATGACGCCGAGCAGGCGCGCGCCGTCGGACACGGCGAGCGGCGTCGCGCCCGAGTCGCTGATCCCGTGGGCGATCCCCTCGAGCTCGGTGGGGATCGCCCCGCCCAGCGCCTTCACGTGCGCGATCACCGCGTCGACGGCGCCCTTGCGGATCTGGCGATCGCCCACGTCGCAGCCGCTCATGCGCGTCTGGGCGGTGAACGGGATGAAGCGCATCTTCCCCTCGGTGACGTCGCGCCCGCGGAGCTTGAACTTCTCCTTGGCGAGGACGACGACGGACCGCCCCTCGGGCGTCTCGTCGGCGAGGCTCGCGAGCTGCGCCGCGTCGGCCAGCTCCTCCACGCGCACGCCCCCGACGGGGATGAATTCGGTGGCCATGCGGTTCCCCAGCGTGATCGTGCCGGTCTTGTCGAGGAGCAGCGTGTCCACGTCGCCCGCCGCCTCGACGGCACGGCCGCTCATCGCGATCACGTTCTTCTGGATCAGGCGGTCCATTCCGGCGATGCCGATCGCCGACAGGAGTCCCCCGATCGTCGTGGGGATGAGGCACACCAGGAGCGCCACGATCACGGTGGGCGAAAGGACGATCTGCGAGTACAGCGCGAGCGGCACCAGGGTCACGCACGCGAACAGGAACACCGCCGTCAGTCCGACGAGCAGGATGTGCAGCGCGATCTCGTTGGGCGTCTTCTGCCGCGACGCGCCCTCGACGAGCGCGATCATCCGGTCGAGGAACGTCTCGCCCGGGTTGGACAGGATGCGCACGACGATGCGGTCGGACAGCACCTTGGTGCCGCCGGTCACCGCCGAGCGATCGCCGCCGCTCTCGCGGATGACGGGGGCCGACTCGCCGGTGATCGCCGATTCGTCGACCGAGGCGATGCCTTCCGTGATCTCGCCGTCGCCGGGGATGAGCTCGCCCGCCTCGACGACCACGAGATCCCCCTTGCGCAACCCCGCGGCGGAGACCCGCTCCTCCTTGGCGCCGGCCCGGTACGGCTCCCCCGCGGCGAGGAGCAGCCGGCGCGCCACCGTCTGCGTGCGCATCTTGCGGAGCGTGTCGGCCTGGGCCTTGCCGCGCCCCTCGGCCACCGCCTCGGCGAAGTTGGCGAACACGACCGTGAACCACAGCCACAGCGACACCGCGCCGGTGAACCACGTGGGCGGCGCGCCCGCGGGCGCCGAGATGACGTCGCGGAGCCACAGGAACGTGGTGAGGACGCTTCCGATCTCCACCACGAACATGACCGGGTTCTTGACCATGTGTCGCGGGGCGAGCTTCCGCACGCTGTCCTTGGCCGCCTGCCGGAGGATTTGCCTGTCGAACAGCGACAGCTGTTTGGCCTTGCTCATCAGAACACCTGTCCGTGGATGGCCGAGAAGTGCTCGATCACGGGACCGAGGCACAGCGCGGGGAAGAACGTGAGCGCGCCGACGATGATGATCACGCTCACCAGCAGCACCGTGAACAGCACGCCGTTCGTGGGGAACGTGCCCGGCCCGGGCGGCACGGTCTTCTTGGCGACCATGACGCCGGCGATGGCCAGGGCGGGGATCATCATGAAGAACCGCCCGAACAGCATGTCGATGGCGAGCACCACGTTCCAGAACGGCGTGTTGGCGTTCAGGCCGGCGAAGGCCGAGCCGTTGTTGCCGGCGCCGCTCGAGAATGCATAGAGGATCTCCGACAGCCCATGCGGGCCCGCGTTGTTGAGCGACGACACGCCATAACTCGCCACTGCGCCCCAGGCGGCGAACCCGAGGATGATCAGCGGGAAGATGAGGACGTAGAGCATCGCCAGCTTCATCTCCTTGGCCTCGATCTTCTTGCCCAGGTACTCGGGCGTACGGCCGACCATGAGCCCGGCGATGAACACGCTGAGCATGGCGAAGATGAGCATGCCGTAGAGCCCCGAGCCGACGCCGCCGAACACGACCTCGCCGAGCTGGATGTTCGCGAGCGGAACCAGGCCGCCGATGGGATTGAAGCTGTCGTGCATGGAGTTCACCGCGCCGCACGACGTGTCGGTGGTGACCACGGCCCACAGCGCGGAGTTGGCGATGCCGAACCGGACCTCCTTGCCCTCCATGTTGCCCACCGTCTGGTCGACGCGCAGGCCGGAGAGGGCCGTGTTGGGCGTCGTCTCCGCCGGGTAGGCGGTCGCGACGCCGGCGACGAACAGCACCACCATCGCGCCGAGCAGGGCCCAGCCCTGCTTCTGGTCCTTGGCCATGCGGCCGAACGTGTAGGTGATCGCGGCCGGGATGCAGAAGATGAGCACCAGCTCGACGAAGTTGGTGAACGGCGTCGGGTTCTCGAACGGGTGGGCGCTGTTGGCGTTGAAGAAGCCGCCGCCGTTGGTGCCGAGCTCCTTGATGACCTCCTGCGACGCGACCGGCCCCAACGCGATGATCTTCTTGGCCCCCTCGAGCGTGGTGACCTCCTTGTACGGCGCGAGGTTCTGGATCACGCCCTGCGACACGAGGACCAGCGTCACCGCGAGGCTGATCGGAAGCAGCACGTAGACGATGCAGCGGTTGAGATCGACCCAGAAGTTGCCGATGGTCTTCGGGCCGTCCGGTCCGCCCCGGCGCGTCAGGCCGCGCGCCACGGCGATCGCCACGCCGATGCCGACGGCCGCCGACGTGAAGTTGTGCCACGCCAGCCCGGCCATCTGGGTCAGGTAGCTCATCGTCGACTCGCCGGAGTACCCCTGCCAGTTGGTGTTGGTGGTGAAGCTGACGGCGGTGTTGAACGCCGACGTCGGCTCGACCGGACCGAACCCCTGCGGGTTGAGCGGCAGCACGTGCTGCAGCCGCTGCAGGAGGTACGTCACGAGGACGCCGAACAGACTGAAGGCCATCACCGCCAGCGCGTACTGCTTCCACGTGTGCTCTTTCGTGGGATCGACCCCCGTGAGCCGGTTCAGCCCGCGCTCGACGGGGCCGAGCACGCGCGGCAGCGGCTGCCGGTCGCCCTCGAATACGCGGTGCATGTAGATGCCGAACGGTTTCACCAGCGCGAGGATGATCGCGAGAAAGACGACGATCTGGAGCCAGCCGATGCCGGTCATGGCGATCTCCTTCATGTTCCGCGTGGCTCGCCGTCGGCGCGGGCGCTCCAGGTCGCTCGGCTGCGCCTCGCTCCAGGGTCGCGCTCGTCCGCGCCTCCGCTCGTCACGCTAGAAACGCTCCGCGCGGACGAGGGCGTAGACGAGGTACCCGCAGAGGAGCACCGAAAGGACGAGGCCGAGGAGGTTGTCGAAGCTCACGGGCGCACCTCTCAGATCCGCTCGCAGGCGACCGCGTAGGCCCACGACAGGGCGAAGAACGCGACGGTCAACACGATGAACAGAATGTCCATGGATCGCGCCGACCTCGAAGCATCGCCCGTGCCAGCGAAACCCCCGGGAATCCGCAGGCGCCCACTCGCCACGCCGTGCATCTTGCACGATGGACCCCCCCGGCCGCGGTGCAAGGTGCAAGGCGCGGCCGCACCCCGCGCCACGAAACCACGGCGAAATGATCGTGGCACGCCCAATGCTTTTGCCCCCCGCCCATGCGCGTTCCCACGATTCTCCTCGCCGTGGTTTCGGCGCTCGCCGGGTCAGCCCTCGCTCGCGCCGACGAGCCGTTCGCCTTCGCCGACTTCTCGTGGATACCCGGCAACGCCGGCGCGTCCGAGCGGCCGCTGCGATTCGGGCCGTTCACCGGCGAGCTTCGCGTCGACACCGCGTACCACTTCAGCTTCAACCACCCGTCGGACAACACCATCGGCGGGTCGAGCGAGGTGTTCCGCCACAACGAGTTCCAGCTCATCCAGCTCGGGATCGGCGGCGACTTCTATTACAAGGGCGTGATGGCGCGCCTCATGACGCAGCTCGGCATGTACGCCCAGACGACGCCGCGCAACGACGCGAGCCCGGGGCGCGGCCAGTGGGACCTCAACACCGCGTACCGCTACGTGTCCGAGGCCTACGGCGGCTACCACATCGACGTCGCGTCGGGCATCAACATCCAGGCCGGCATCTTCATGTCGTACATCGGGCTGTGGAGCTACTACAACTTCGACAACTGGACGTACCAGCCGTCGTTCGTGTCGTCGAACACGCCGTGGTTCTTCAATGGCCTCCGTGTCCAGATCTTCACGAGCGACAAGCTCAAGATCGAGCCATGGCTCGTCAATGGCTGGCAGTCGTACGGCAAGTTCAACCAGGCGCCGGGCGTCGGTCTGCAGGTCCTGTGGCGGCCGATCGGCTGGCTGTCGATCCTCGGCAACCAGTACGTCGGCACCGACACGCTGGGCGTCGCCGACCGCAAGCGCGTCCACACCGACGACAGCATCATGGTGAAATACCACGACGACCCCGGCGCGTGGCTCGACAAGGCCGCGGCGTCGCTGACCCTCGACGCCGGCTGCGAGTGGGGCGGCGGCGTCGGCTGCGGCGACCAGTACTTCCTCGGCTTCATGGCGTACAACCGCCTGTGGTTCCTCCACGATCTTTTCGGCTTCACGTTCGGCGGGGGCGCGATCACCAATCCGGGGCGCTACCTCGTCCTCCTGCCGCCGATCAACGGCGCCACCGCATTTTCCGGGACGCCGTATTTCACCCAGGGCGCCGGCGACGAGTTCAAGGCCTGGGACATGCAGCTCACCGGCGACTTCATGCCCAGCCCGTACATCACGTTCCGGCTCGAGTTCAACCACCGGTGGGCCAGCGTACCCTACTGGAGCGGCCCCGACGGGATCACGCCGCCGGGCGGCAACCAGGGCGCGCCGGGATCGATGATAGACGGATGGGCGCCGGATCTCGTCCAGAACGAGAACCGCCTCACCGCCGCGCTCCTCGTCAAGCTGTGATCAGAAGCTGGCCACGGCGCCAGCGATCACCAGCCACTCGTCGGTGGTGGGGATGGGCTTCCCCGCCGCGTCGGCATCGTGCGTGGCGAACACGGGCGCGTCTGAGCGATCGTAGCGGCCCTCGAGCTTGAGACTGACGCCATCGGCGGGCTTGACCTCCACGGCGAGCGAGGCCTCGCCCGCGGTCTCGCCGACGCCGGTGATCGTCCCGTCGGGATCGTGGTAGATCTCGCCGCGCGCGGCCAGCGCGACGGCGTCGGATAGGGCATAGCGGGCGAACAGACCGACGCCCTGCCAGCCGGTGGCGTCGCCGACCGCGCGCTGCTGCACGCCGGCGTCGAGCTCCGCCGCAAGGCCGAACGCCGGCGTCACCTGCACCGCGGCGATGGCGTCGCCGTAGAAGCGCCAGTGGCGGTTGTCCCCCGGGGTCTCCGGGCCGATGAGCGTGTTGAACGACAGGGTGACCGCGTCCGACGTCCAGATGATCGCGGTGCCGATCGTCTTGGCCTCGTTGTTGTCGCCGATGAGCTGCCAGCCGTTCACGACGTGAAGCTGCGCCGACAGGTTGGGGGTGAACGCGTAGGCGACCTTGATCCCCGTCTGGTAGTAGGGCGAGTTTTCGCCCAGCCAGCCGCGCGTGTACAGCCAGTTGTCCTTCGACCAGGCGGTCTCGTAGCCGACGTGGCTGGGGTAGATGCCGGCCTCGACGGTGACGTCGCCCTGGTGGTAGAGAATCGACGCGCGCCCGACGAAGCGCCACACGTCGGCGCCGGTGGCCGTGCGCGCCGGCTCGGCGGCGTGGAGCACCTCGGCGCCGGTGCCGTAGATGAGCTGGAGCTCGACGCCGAACGGCGCGGGCGCGTACGACAGCGCCACCGAGGCGATGTTGAGGCTCAGCTCCTCGGCGCGCTTGCCGGTCGTGCCGCTGCCCGGGGCGAAGCTCGCGCCGTCGGCGGGTCGATTGAAGTTCAGCCCGTAGTAAATGTCGACGAAGCCGTGGATCGCCAGGCGGGGCGGCGGCGGGGCGACGGGCGGCTCTTCGGCGAGGGCGGAGCCGCAGACGGCGAGCGCGAGCCACGAGCGCACGAGGGGAGAGCGCATGCCCACACCTATAGATCGATGTGGGTCCCGATCTCCATCACCTGCTCGGGCGGGATGTGAAACTCGTCGGTGGGCTTGCGCGCGTTCCGCGACATGAGGTCGAAGATGCCCTCGCTGACCGCGCCCATCTTGTTGCGCGACGTGGCGACGTACGTCTCGCGCCCGATGATGTACAGGGCCTCGTTCGGGGCGCCCGCGCCGATGCGCACGAGCGCCTCGCCGATGCCGCCGGGGACGTCGGGCCGGTCCATGAATCCGAACCGCAGGACGACGCGGTGCAGCCCGTCGGCCAGGCTGGACACGACGACGCGGTCCGGCTCGGCCACGTGGGGGACGTGCTCGGTGCTCACGTTCACGATCACCGCGTGCTCCTGCACGGTGCGGAAGCGCTCGACGATGCGCGCGAGCGTGGCGGGGATGCCGGTCGACTGCGACGACAGGTACACGGCCGTGCCGGGGGCGCGCGACAGGCACTCGTAGGCGATCTCGGTCAGAAACTCGCCGACCGGCCGGGAGTGCTCGGCGAAGTACTCCTTCACCAGATTGCGGCCGATGCGCCAGATGACCATGACCACGACGAAGAATGCGCCCACGAAGAAGGGCAGATATCCGCCGTCGAAGAACTTGAGCGCGTTGGCCACGACGAACGGGATGTCGAAGCACAGGAAGAACGCGAGGATGCCGGCCGCCTTGGCGAACGACCAGCCCCAGGCGTGGCGGACGACGGTGTAGTAGACGAACGACGTGATGAGCATGGTGCCGGACACGGCCAGGCCGAACGCCGCGGCGAGGCGGCTCGATTCGCGGAAGATCAACACCAGGGCGATGCACGCGACGGCGAGCCCCCAGTTCATGAGCGGCAGGTAAATCTGCCCCTCGGCCTCGCCCGATGTGTGCAGCACCGTCAGCCGCGGGAAGTAGCCCAGGCGGATCGCCTGGTGCGTCATCGAGAACACGCCGGAGATGAGCGCCTGCGAGGCGATCACCGTGGCGACGGTGGCGATGGCCACGAACGGGTAGATGAGCGGGCCACTGCCCACCATGGCGTAGAACGGCTGCGCCGCGCCGTCGGGATGATCGAGCAGAGTCGCGCCCTGGCCGAGGTAGCACAGCATCAGGGCGGGGTAGATGAGACCGAGCCAGGCGATGCGGATCGGCGGGCGGCCGAAGTGACCCATGTCGGCGTAGAGCGCCTCGCCGCCGGTCACCGCCAGGACCACGCCGCCGAGGACCTTCAGACCCACCCAGCCGTGCTGGAGGAAGAACGCGACGCCGTGGTGCGGCGACAGCGCGCCGAGGATCGCCGGGCGCTGGAGGATGTGGCTCGCGCCGAGCGCGGCGATGGCGAGGAACCACACCGTCATGATCGGGCCGAAATACGTGCCGAGGCTGCCGGTGCCGCGCCGCTGCGCCAGGAACAGGGCCACGAGGATGACGACCGTCAGGGGGACGATGAACGGCTCGAGGCTCTTGGTGGCGATGCCCAGCCCCTCGACCGCCGACAGGACCGAGATCGCCGGCGTGATGATCCCGTCGCCGAACAAGAGCGCCGCGCCGACGATGACGAGCAGCGCGACGAGCCCGACGCGCCCAGGCTTGTCGGGGCGTAGCTTCTCCGGCACCAGCGCCAGGAGCGCCATGATGCCGCCCTCGCCGTGGTTGTCGGCGCGCATCAGGAACCCGAGGTACTTGACCGTCACGACGAACGTCACCGCCCAGCAGATGAGCGACACCACGCCGAAGACGTTCGCGGGGTCGGGCGGCACGCCGTGCTTGGACGCGAGACACTCCTGCAGCGTGTAGAGCGGGCTCGTGCCGATGTCGCCGAACACGACGCCCAGCGCGGCGAGGACGAGGCCGGCGCGCAGGGGCCGCGCGTACGCGTGCTCGAGCGTCATGCGTGCGCCCAGGATACCGGACCCACGCGGGCTCCCGGATCGGGCAAAGTGCACGATGCGCGCGGACCGCCGCGGCTATCCCCGCGACTTTACAGGCAGCACGCAGCCGTGGCATCGTCCGGGGCGAGAATGCGCAGCGACGAGGAGCTCATGCTGAGCTACGTCAAGGGAGATCAGGCCGCGTTTCGCGAGCTGTTCCAGCGCTACGCCCCGATCCTCCTGCGCATGCTCCTACGCAACGTCGGCCGCGCCGCCGACGCGCAGGATCTCACCCAGCAGACGTTCCTCCAGCTCCACCGGGCGCGCCACGACTTCCGCCGCGACACGCGCCTGCGTCCGTGGATCATGACGATCGCCCTCAACCTCGCACGCGATCTGCTCCGGCGCCGCGGCCGCCGGCCGGAGCTGGAGATCGACGAGGAGGTGCTCGCCGCGCCGGCCGCGGCGTCGCCGGCGGCGAACGTCGATGACCGGGCGCGCGTGCGGCGGGCGCTCGCCGAGCTGCCGACCGAGCAGCGCGAGGTGATCGAGCTGCACTGGTTCGAGGAGCTACCGTTCAACGACATCGCCGCCATGCTGGGGTGCTCCCCGGGCGCGGTGCGGGTGCGCGCGCACCGCGGCTACGTCAACCTGCGCAAGACCCTGGGCAACGTCGTGCCAAGCGACCAAGACGACGAGCCTGCGGCGGGGGACCGGTGATGGACTGCGCCGACGTGGAGAAGGCGCTTCTGGACGGGCGGAAGCCCGCCGGGCCCGAGCTCCACGCGCACCTCGCCGGGTGCGACTCCTGCCGCTTCCTGTGCGAGGACGGCGGGCCGGTGGCGCGGGCGCTGGCGGGATCCGCGCCGCCCGATCGGACCGACCTCGCGGCGCTGGAGCAGAGGCTGGCCGACGACGTCGCAGCCGACCGGGGCATCGTGGGCGCGCTGCGCGCGCTGCCGCGGCCGGCGCGCTTCGGGCTCGTCGCCGTCCTCATCGGGCTGGAGGTGCTGTTCTTCTACGGGCTCATGCGCCGCGGCGACATGGACGTCTACCCGGCGGCGCGCATGGCCGCGATCCTCGCCGCCTACGGGCTCCTCGCCCTGGCGGCTGCGTGGGTCGCGTTCCGCCCGCTCCACCTCCCGCCGTCGCCGGCGTGGGTGCCGCGGGCGCTCGTCGCCATCGGGCTGTTCCTGCCCGTCGCGATCGCGCTCCTCCCCGAGGTCCCCACCACCGCGTTCAAGCCGGGCTACTCGGTGGCGGTGCTCGCGTTCAAGTGCTTCAGCCACGGGGGCGCGCTCGCCGCGGCGGTAATCTTCGCGGCGCGCGCGCTCGACCGCGCCGGCCACGGCGGCGCGATCCCGGCGGCGCTGGCGGCGATCGCCGGCGGCGCGGCGGGCGTCCTGGCGCTCCAGCTCGAGTGCCCCATCAACCACTCGATCCACCTTCTTACCGGGCACGCGACGGTCCCGGCAGGGATGCTGCTCATCTATTCGCTGGGGCGGAAGCTGTGACGCTCGGCGGCGCGCCGAGGACGCGCTGCTGCATGACCTGCTCGACGCTGGCGCGCATGCCCGGCAGGTGCGCGGCGAGGAGCCCGAAGTCGCGCTTGGACAGCGTCAGCACGTTCATCGGCTCGACGCAGCGGACGGTGGCGTTGCGCCGGCCGCTGCCGAGGAGCGCCATCTCGCCGAAGTAGGATCCCGCGCCGAGCTGGGCCACGGGCGCCTCGGGGCGGGCCGACATGAGCACCTCCGCGCGGCCCTTGAGGACGATGTACAGGCGGTCGCCGGTGTCGCCCTCGCGGAACACGAGCTCGCCCGGCTCGAAGTGCTCCTCGATCACGCCCGAGGAGCCCTCGAGTCGAAGCTGGACCAGCTCGGGGGGAAGGAGCAGGTCGAGCGCCCACGCCGCGGCGACCTTCAGCCGCCGGCCCCAGCCGGGCATCTTCAAGAGGTAGATCGTGCGCCACAGGAACCAGGCGACGAAGCCCGAGATCTTGGCGCCGAATACCTCGGCGACGGCGCTGTGGCGGCCGAGCGAGCCCATCTTGCCCAGCCCGGAGAACGCCATCGCTCGGGCGTCGCCGCCGTCGAGCGCGGCCACGATGTTGCCGGCGCAGGTGTCGGCCTGGCGCGTCGCATGCTGCGCCGTCGGGGGCGAGAACCCACCGCCGGGCGCGGGGACGCGCGCGCAGTCGCCGAGCGCCCACACGTCGGCGCGGCCGGCGACGCGCAGGAACGGATCGACCCGCAAGCGCCCGCCCTCCTTGGGCAGATCGAGCGCGTCGATGAGCGGGTGCGGCATCGACGGCACCGTCGACACCAGCGTCATGGTGGGGATCGTCGCCCCGCCCTTCAGGATCGCGGCCTGCGCGGTCGCGGCCTCGAGGCGGGCGTTCAAGAGGATCTCGACGCCGCGCTTGGCGAGCTTGTGCTGGGCGAACGTGGCCAGGTTCGCCGACACCTCGGGGAGGATCCGGTCCTGCGAGTGGACGAGGACGACGCGCAGCTCCTTGGGGTCGATGCCGGCGTAGCTCTTCGCGGCGGCGCGCACGAAGTCGTTGAGCTCGGCGGCGACCTCGACGCCGGAGAAGCCTCCCCCGGCGACGACGAACGTCAGCAGGCGCCGGCGCAGATCCTCGTCCTCGCGCTCTATGGCCGCCTCTTCCAGCGCGCGGATGACATGATTGCGCAGGCTCAGAGCATCGGCCAGGTTCTTGAACGGGAACGCGTGCTCGGGCAGCCCGCGCAGGCCGCGGAAGTCGGTCACGGTGCCGAGCGCGAGCACCAGGTGGTCGTAAGGGAGGACGTGCGGGTGCGGGTGGAAGCCCGGCGCGAGCGTCACCGTCCGCGCCTCGAGATCGACGCTCTCGACCTCGCGCACGTGGACATCGGTCCGCTTGAGCAGGCGGCGGAGCGGGCTCACCACGTCGGTCAGTCCGATCGTCCCGGAGATCACCTCGGGGAGGAGCGGCTGGAACACGAAGTAGTTCTCCTTGTTGATGAGCACGATCTCGACGTCGTCGCGGCGCTTGAGCAGCGTCTCCAGGCGGCGGGCGGCGTACACGCCGGCGAAGCCGCCGCCCAAAATGACGATGCGGACGATGCGCCGCTTGCGGTTGTCGGACATCTCCATCTCCTTGGGTCAGCGCTGGACCAGCTTGACGGCATGGCCGTCGGGATCGCGGACCACGTCCGCGGCGAGGAACGGCGCGCCGGCGGCGCGCAGGCGGGCGACCGCGCCGTCGCGGTCGGCCAGAACGACGACGATCTCCCAGTACCAGGCGTCGTCCGGCCGGGTGTCGGCCGGCGCGGGGCGGCCGCCGGCGGGGGCGAGGTACTCGAGGAGCTCGACGCCGGGGCCGCCGGCGCCGCGCAGCCCGGTGATGCGCACGCGCGCGCCCGGCACGCCGCTCAGGCGCTCCTGCTCGATGCCCTCGTTGAGGCTGCCGCCCTTGACCTCCATGCCGAGCAGGTCGCGGTAGAACGCGACGCTGCGGTCGGTGTCGGCCACGCCGATCGCCGTGTGATCGATGCCGAGGAACAGGCGGCCGCGCGCGTCCTGCCAGCGCGGATCGCCTTTGCCGGGCGGATACCAGATGAGCTCGAGGTTGTGCCCCTCGCCGTCGCGGAAGTAGAATGCGCGGATGCCGGCGGCGGCGGCGTTGGTGACGGGGATCGTCTGCGGCTCGGGCGACGTCGGCGTGGCGCCGGCGGCGCGGACGCGCGCGTAGGCCGCGTCGATGTCCGACACGACGATGGCCATGTGCTGGAACCACAGGTCGTTCGAGCGCGAGTCGGCGGGGATCGCGCGGCCGGGCTGGGCCGGGGCGCGGAGCTCGATCTTCTCCGTGCCGAGCGCGAAGACGGCGCGCCGCGGCTCGAGGCCCTCGGCGCGGAACGTCATCGCGTCGGCGAAGAGGGAGCGCGCGCCGTCGAGATCGGCGACGGTGAAGCCGACCGACGCGACCGTCGGGCCGGCGGGGCGC
>DATFWE010000180.1:0-100071 GCA_035259575.1 Haliangiales bacterium | reverse complement strand
TGGCGCCGGAACTCCGCCTTGAGGTCGAGCTCCTCGTCTTTCCAGTCGCCGATCGGCGGCCCCGACTCGAGGATGATCTTGTCCCGCGCGACGAACGCCGAGCGCTTCCGGTCGCAGACGGCGCCCTTTTGCCCGACGGTGCTCCACACGTACTTCAGCGTGTACACGCGCATGCTCCCCTTCCACACCAGGTACACGCCCGCGGCCGAATCGCCCTTGCCCTCGACGCATTCGTCGCCGCCGGGGGGAAGATTGTGCACGCGCCATTTCCAGTGCAGGAGCCGCGCGCGCTGCCGGTCGCCGTCGGGGATCTGGTAGCCCAGCACCGCCGTCTCGGTGGGCGGCTTGTAGTGCGCGCGGATGAAGGGCATCTGGGGATCGGCGACGACCTCGTAGTAGTCGACGGGACCGGACTCGCGTTCCAGGATTTGCCACTTCTTGACGCCGAGGTGGAGGTCCTTCGCGGACGGCTCCGCCTCGGCCTGCGCGCACGCGATGGAGAACAGCGCGGTTGCGATCGACAGGAGGCGGGAAGCGGACATGCAAATATTAGATGTTCGGATCGGGCGAACGGATGGCCGGGGCGAACGTGTCGACTAGGTGCCGGCGGAGTAGTCGGTGGCGTAGCGAATCTGCTCGGGGGTGAGCGCGTCGATGGCGAGTCCCATGGTCGAGAGCTTGAGGCGCGCCAGCTCCTGATCCTGCTCGGGCGCCAGCTCGTAGACCTTTTTCTCCAGGGTTTTCCCGTCCTTGGCGAGACGGCACAGGGCCAGGAACTGGTTCGCGAACGACATGTCCATGACCTCGGACGGGTGCCCCTCGGCGGCGGCGAGGTTGACGAGGCGGCCGCGCGCCAGGAGGTAGATGCGCCGGCCGTCCTTGAGCGTGTGCTCGTCGTTGCTGGGCCGGATCTCGCGCACGCCCTTGGCGAGCGACTCCAGGTCGCCGATGTTGATCTCCACGTCGTAGTGCCCGGTGTTGCACACCACCGCGCCGTCCTTCATCGACTCGAAGTGCCGCTTGACGATGATGTCGCGCACGCCGGTGGCGGTGATGAAGACGTCGCCGAGCGGGGCGGCCTCGTCCATCGGCATGACGCGGAACCCGTCGAGGACGGCCTTGAGCGCCGCGGTGGGCTTGACCTCGGTCACGATGACGTTCGCGCCCATGCCGCGCGCGCGCATCGCGACGCCGCGCCCGCAGTGGCCGTAGCCGGCGACGACGAAGTTCTTGCCGGCGAGCATGACCGACGTGGCGCGGATGATGCCGTCGATCGACGACTGGCCGGTGCCGTACACGTTGTCGAAGTCCCACTTGGTCTCGGAATCGTTGACCGCGAACACCGGGTAGCGCAGCTTGCCGTCGGCCGCCATCGCGCGCAGCCGGTGCACGCCCGTGGTCGTCTCCTCGGTGCCACCGATGATGATCCCGGCTAGCTCCGGGTGCTTGGCGTGCACCGTGAAGATGAGGTCGGCGCCGTCGTCGAGCGTGAGCGTGGGCTTGAACGCGAGCGTCTGCTCGATGCACCAGTAGAACTCGTCGACGGACAGGCCGTGCCAGGCGTAGATCGACGTGCCCTCGGCGGCCAGCGCCGCGGCGACCTCGTCGTTCGTCGATAGCGGGTTGCAGCCCGACCAGCTCACCTCGGCGCCGGCGGCGCGCAGCGTCCGCACCAGCACGGCAGTCTCCTTGGTGACGTGGAGGCATCCGGCGATGCGCATGCCGCGCAGGGGCTGCTCGGATTTGGCCTTCTCGCGCAACGCGATGAGGACCGGCATGCGGGACTCCGCCCACTCGATCTTCATCCGGCCCTGCTCTGCAAGCTTCAGGTCTGCAACTTTATAGCTCATGGTGGCCGACGGTGTACCGCGGAGCCCGGCGGGGGTCAAGTCTGCTACGATGCGGGGCGCGAATGTCCGTGTTCAAGCACCTGGACGTGAGCTGGACCGGGTTCTTCATCACCTTCGGCTTCCTGGTCGGGCTCCTGTTCCTCCGCCGCCTCCTCCCGCGCGACCAGTCCAAGCGCGGGCGCTGGACGCTGCTGCTCCTCGCCCTGTCCCTCATCCTCCGCTTCGCGGCCGGCGGCGCGGCCCAGGTCGACCGCACGACGGCGCTGTTCCTCGGGTTCGCCGCCATCCTGTTCATGGCGATCGGCGTGACGGGGGTCCTGACGCTCCTCCTGTTCGACGTCATCCTCGGACGCGCGAACATACGCGTGCCGCCGACGCTGCGCGACGTGCTGCAGGCACTGGCGTTCGCGGTGATCGTCATCGTCGTCCTGAAGGACGCGGGCGTCGACGTCACGTCGCTGGTCACCGGCTCGGCGGTGCTCACCGCGGTCATCGGCCTGGCGCTGCAGAGCACGATCTCCAACCTGTTCGCCGGGATGTCGCTGCAGGTCGATCGCACCATCAGCATCGGCGACTGGGTGCAGGTGGGGCAGCGCATCGGCCGCGTGACCAACATCAAGTGGCGGTCGACGTTCATGGTAACGCGGGACGGCGACAACGTGATCGTGCCCAACAGCGCGCTGCTCACCAGCGAGGTGGTGAACTTCTCCAAGCCGACCACCGAGCATGCCTGCCATATCAAGATCGGCTTCCACTACCGGCACCCGCCCAACGACGTGAAGCGGGTGCTGCTCGTCGCGGTCCACGGCTCGCCGGGGGTGCTCGACAGCCCGGAGCCGGCGGTGGTGCCGCTGGAGTTCGGCGACAGCGCGGTGACGTACCATCTCACATTCTGGATCAACGACATCGCGCGCGAGGCGGCGATCGTGGGCGAGGTGCGGACGCGCGTGTGGTACGCCGCGCGCCGGGCCGAGCTCGAGATCCCGTACCCCATCCGCTCGGTCTACATGACCGAGGTGCGCGAGGAGCAGGCCGAGCGCGAGCGCCAGCGCGAGCAGACCGCGCGGCTGGACGCCATCCGGGCGAACCAGCTGTTCTCGCAGCTCGAGCGGGCCGACCACGAGCTCCTGGCCCGCTTCACCAAGCAGCGCCACTTCGGCGCCGGGGAGACGATCATCCGCCAGGGCGACCCGGGGGACTCGCTCTATATCCTCCACGACGGGCACGTGGCGGTGCGTCTCGCGGTCGAGGGCGCCGAGCGCGAGGTGGCCACGCTCAAGCCGGGGGACTTCTTCGGCGAGATGTCGCTCATGACGGGGGAGCCGCGCAAGGCGACGTGCGCCGCCAAGGAGGACGTGGAGACGTTCGTCATCGATCAGTCCGCGCTGCGCGAGGTCCTGGGCGTGCGCCCGGCCATCGCGGAGCGGATCGCCAAGGTGCTCGCCACGCGGCAGACGTCGCTGGAGGGGGAGCGGGACAACCTGTCGGCGGAGGCGGCCGCGCGCCGCGCCGCCGAGAACTCGTCGCGGCTGCTCGCCAAGGTGCGCGACTTCTTCAATTTGGCCTAGGGAGCGAGCGCCGGCGAGGATGAAGGCGACCCTGGAGCGAAGCGCAGCTGAGCGACCCGGAGCCCCGAGCCGGCGCGAGCGACCGGTGCGAGGATGAAGAAAGATCCGGTGTGCGGCCGCCGCATCGACCCGCTGCGCGCGCGGGCGGTGGCGATCGTCGACGGCGAGCCGGTGTATTTCTGCTCGCGGGAGCACCGCGACGCGTACCTCCGTCGCGCGCCCGGGGACAACTGGGACGAGCCCACGCCGCTGCCGCCGATCGTGGCGCCGGACAGCGAGCCGGTGCCCGTGCTGGAGCTGGACGTGCGGCGCCGGCGGCGCGGCATCTGGGCCTTCCTCGTCGGCTTGTTACGACGTTTTACGCTATAGTTTGGACCGGATGCGCATCTGCCCCTCGTGCAAGGCGACGTACTCTGCCGGGGAGACGGAATGCGCGATCGACGGCGAGCTTCTTGTCGAGGATGAGTCGGAGTTGTCGCTCTCCGACACGATGAGGTCGTCGCGCGCGGGGGGGACGACGCGGGCGACGCCGAGCCCAGTCGTGCGGCAGAGCCCGACGCCGGCTCCGGAACGGCCGGCCGACACGCTGGTGGGGCAGAAGCTGGCCGCGCGCTACGAGATCCTGCGCAAGATCGGCGAGGGCGGCATGGGCGCGGTGTACGAGGCGCGCCACCTCAAGATCGACAAGCGCGTGGCGGTGAAGGTCCTGCTCGACAAGTTCATCCAGAAGGCCGACGTCGTCGCTCGCCTCGAGCAGGAGGCCAAGCTCGCTTCGGCCATCGGCCACGAGAACATCGTCGACATCAACGACTTCGGCGAGACCGACGACGGCCGCACGTTCGTGGTGATGGAGTTCCTCGAGGGAGAATCGCTGGCGCAGCAGCTCCAGCGCGAGGGGCCGCTCCTGCCCGAGCGCGCCGTGGGCATCGCCCGCCAGGTGGCGAGCGCGCTCGCCGCCGCGCACGGCAAGGGCATCGTCCACCGCGACGTCAAGCCGGAGAACATCTTCATCACCCGCAGGGGCGAGCGCGACTTCGTCAAGGTCGTGGATTTCGGAATCTCCAAGGCGATGCGCCCGCCCGACCTCGAGGAGGCGTCGCCGCGCCTCACGCAGACGGGGATGGTGCTGGGGACGCCGCTCTACCTGTCCCCCGAGCAGGCCCGCGGCGAAGAGCAGCTCGATCATCGCATCGACATCTACGCCCTCGGCGTGATCCTCTACGAGATGCTGACCGGCGAGGTGCCGTTCCAGGGCGCGAACTACCTGGCGATCATCTCGCAGATCCTGTCGCAGGAGCCCAAGCCGCTCGCCCAGGCGCGCCCCGACCTCGGCATCTCGCCCGCGCTGGAGCAGGTCGTGCGCCGCGCGATGCACAAGGACCGCGACCAGCGCTACCGCACGATGGCCGAGTTCGACGCCGACCTGGGCGCCGTGGAGAGCGGCGCCGAGGCGCGCCTGTCGGTCCCGCCGCCGTCGGCGCCGCAGCGTCTGGGCACGGCGTTCCTGTGGCTCGGCGCCGTCGGCGCCGTGGTCGCCGGCGTCGCGGTGGCCGTGCCGCGCATGCTGCGGCGCGTTCCGCCGCCGGCGCCGCCGCCGGAGCTGCGCGTCGCCCCGCCGCCGGCGCCGCCGCCCGCGCCCGAGCCGAAGCCCGCGCCGCGGCCGATCAAGGCGCACGTCACCAGCGTTCCCGACGGCGCGAAGGTGTTGTGGGGGGACGTCGACATGGGCGTGACGCCGGTCGACATCGAGGTCCCGGTCAGCGACGACAAGATCCAGCTGACGTTGCGGCGCGACGGGTACGAGGACAGCAAGCCGGCGTTCTTCCCCACCAGGGACCAGGACGTGAAGGTCATATTGACGAAACGCGTCGAGGCGGCGAAGCCGGTGCGGCGCCCCAAGCCCGTCAAGCCGAGCGCGCCCGCCCCACCGGACCGCGGCCCGACCAGCAGCGGCGAGATCAAGCCGAGCCCGTACGAGAAGAAGTAGATGAAGCGCGCGGCGGCGGTGCTGTGGCTTCTCGCGCGCGCGGCGGCGGCCCAGCCCGAGGAGGATCCGCTCGTCTGCCCCCGCCAGAGCGACGAGGATCCGGGAACGCGGCTCGATCGCGCCGCCGAGCACTACCGCCGGGGGCAGGAGCTCTACACCGCCGGGGAGTACGAGCGCGCGATCCCGGAGTTCCGCGCCGCGTACTGCTTGAAGCCCGCGCCCGAGGACGTGTTCAACGTCGCCCAGGCGTACGAGCGGCTGGTCGATTACGAGAAGGCGGTCGTCTGGTTCGAGGCGTACATCCGCCTCCTGCCCACGACCGCCGCGGAGGAGATCAAGAACGTCGGCAACCGCGTCAAGGCGCTGCGCCGGCTGCCGGCGAGGATCCGCGTCGCCACCGATCCGCCCGGGGCGAACGTCACGCTGGAGAAGGATGGCCAGGAGGTGAGCTCCCCCGCGAACGCCGAATCGATCAAGGTGCTGGCCGGCACCTACCGCATGCGCGTCGAGCTGCCCGGCTACGAGCCGATCGCCGAGACGCTCGCCGCGGAGATCGGCCAGCCCTACACGTATTCGTACCGCCTCACGCCGAAGACGGGCACGATGCAGGTGCTGGTGTCGCCCGGCGAGGCGCGCATCCTCGTCGACGACAAGGTGGCGGGGGCGGGGTCGTACGTGGACCGCGTGTCCGTCGGGCCGCACGCGGTCACCGTCGAGGCCGAGGGGCGCCCGACGGAGAAGCGCATCGTGGTCATCGAGCCCGACGCGACGACGACCCTGCGCGTGCGCATGCGCGAGGCGCGCGCCCCCAACGGCAAGTCCGAGCTCCTGGTGGCGTCGACCGCGTTCGGGCTCCTCGAGGGCGGGATCCTCGCCACCGGCCTCACCGAGGACAAGCTCGTCGTCACGCTGGCGACGACGGCGGGCGGCGCGGTCGGCTTCCTGGCGCCGTTCCTGTTCCTGCCGTCGGATGTGCCGGTCGGGCAGACGTCGTTGATGATCGGCGGGCGCGTCTGGGGCGGCCTGGAGGGCTTCTCGGTGGCGGCGATGATCTACGGCGGCGAGGTCGAGGCGCACCGCCGCGAGATCAGCCTGGTGACGGTCGGCTCGTCGGTGACGGTCGGCGTGGGGATGGCCTTCTTGGCGCGCAAGCTCGACCTGAGCCCCGGCGACGCCGCGCTCGTCAACAGCGGCGCGATCTGGGGCAGCGCGACCGGGGCGCTGAGCTACGTCGCGTTCGGGCAGGAGCAGCGCCTTCTGGGCCCGCTCCTGTTCGCCGGATTGAACGTGGGGCTGCTCGCGGGCGGCGGGCTGGCCGCGCAGCTCGAGCTCAAGCGCGGGCACGTGGCGATGATCGATCTCAGCGGGCTGGCGGGCCTGGTGACCGGCGTCGCCCTCGCCAACGCGGTGAAGCTCGCGTCGGACGATCAGCAGGTGGCGCGGTTCGGTCTGGGCGGCATGGTCCTCGGCCTCGTGGCTGGGGCGATCCTGACAAGCGGCTCGGACGAGGAGCCGGGCGTCACGGCGACGACGGGCGTTGCCGTCGACGGCGCGGGGCGGTTCGTTCCGACGTTCGGGGTGACCGGTCGGTTCTGAAAAACGAACAGATAACAGAGAATGGGAATGGGAATGCGGAACGGAATGCGGAATGAGCCGCGGGCGTCCTCTGTTCCGTTCGAATTCCCGTTCTCTGTTCTCTCGACCTGGCTCAGGCGCGCAGCGCCAGAGCCAGGTCGACCGCCTGCCGCACGATCTCCGGCACGGCGGTCGTCTCCCACAAAAGCGGCCGGCGCAGGTTGCCCATCGCGTAGAGCCACGGCGTCGGGCCGTCGGGGCCGACGGCGCGGCCGAGGTCGTCGGTGACGAGGCCAAGACCGAGCGGATCGGCCTGGAGAAGCCGATCGCGGAGGAGCTGGCGGAACAGCGGCGCCGGCCATCGGCGCGCGTCGGTGTCGGGTCCGGTCGCGAGGACCACGCGGTCGAATCGCCGCCGGAGCGTCGCGCCGTCGCGCGGCGCGAGCGTGACCTCGATGCCCTCGGGTCCGTCGGCGCTCGCGAGGACGCGCCCGGTCATGATCTCGAGCGTGCCGCGCGCGCGCCACGCGTCGATCGTGGCCAGCGCGTCGGGCGCGGCGCGGTGGCGCGCGACCTCCCAGAACGGACGCAGCCGCCGCATGAACCTCCGCCGCTCCTCGTGCGGCAGCGCGCCCCACAGCTCGGCGGTGTGCGGGCGGAGCGCGTCGATCAGACACTGCCAGCCGACGCCCTCCGCCTCGAGCCGGCGCGCCTTCGCGCGCAGCCAGCGCGACAGGGCGAGGACATCGTGCGGGCGCGGAAGCTCGTCGGGGTCGACGGTGAGCGCCCGGCGGCGCGGATCGCCGGCCGCGAGGTGGGGCCGCGGCAGGAGCCCCCGCCGCGACACCGCGACGACGCGCCCCCGGTGGCTCTGGTTGCGCAGGACGAGGAGCACGTCGACCGCGGTCAACCCGGTGCCGACGAGGAGCACGTCCTCGCCCGGGTCGATCGCGGCGAGCGCGCCCGCGGTCCACGGGTCGCCGACCACGCGGTTCGAGCGCAGGAGCTCCGGGGCGAACGCGCTCGGCGCCGCGGGGAGCTGGTTGCCGGTCGCGAGCACGACCGCGTCGGCCTCGACCCACGCGCCGTCCGCGAGGCGCACCCCCTCGGCAGACGCGGCGACCGCTTCGCTGCGGTGGAACCACACCTTGCCCTTCGAGCCCGCGATCGCCGTCGCCAGCCGATCCTCGACGTACTCGCCGAACAGCGGCCTGGGCAGGAGCGCCGCGTCGGGCACGCGCGCGCCCTGGCCGCGCGCCCACGCCACGAAGTCGCCGGGCGCGTCGGGAAACAGGCTCATCCGGTCCGCGGGCACGTTGAGGCGCATCGCGGGGTCGGTCGTACCGTACGCGGGGCCGCGGCCGAACCATGGCCGCCGCTCGACGAAGGCGATCTTCAGCTCGCGCGGCGCGCCCGCGAGGAGGTGGATCGCCAGCGACGCCCCCGACACGCCGCCGCCGATGATGACGATCTGCCGCCCCTCGTAGCGCGCGGGCGGCTGATCCATCGGCAGCGGGGGCGCGTACGCGTGGAGCGACACCAGCGGCTCGTCGCCGAGGTTGGTGACCTGGTGCACGAGCTCCACGCCGCCCTCGCACACGACCGTGCCGGGCGTCCACTGCCGATCGGGCTGGCGGAGGCGGATCTCCGTCGACGTGCCCCGCAGGATGCGGAACGCGCAGGCCGAACCGTCATGGCCGTGCAGCGACGTGCGCTGCCCCGGCAGGAAGCACAGCAGCCGGAGCTCGAACGTCGGGAAGCGGGCCACGAGGTTGCGCCGGTAGTTCTGCTCGTCGAAGCGCATCCACTCGGCCACGTCGTCGAGCGAGATCGGCGCGCTGAGCGCGGCCGCGAGGCTCTCGCTGGTGTGGGCCGGCGTCGACTTCAGCGCGGCCACGAGATCACCCAACGCGTTCCGTTTCGGCCTTTCCGCTGCCGGCATACATACTCCTACATTTCGGCAGGATGTTGCCGACAGGGGCGCAGGTGGTCAAGGGTGATCTTCAGCCGAGAAAATCGGGAATCGATTCGCCGCGGACGAGGTCCTCGATCTCCTCCCTGCGCCGCACGACCGCGTACTCGTTTCCCTTCACGAGGACCTCGGCCGCGCGCGGGCGGCTGTTGTAGTTCGAGGCCATCGCGAAGCCGTACGCCCCGGCGGACATGATGGCCAGGAGATCCCCCTGCGCGGGCTTCCTCATCTCGCGGTCGCGCGCGAGGAAATCGCCGGTCTCGCAGATGGGTCCCACCACGTCGCTCGTCCACGTCTCCGCGGACGACTGCACGACCGGCTTGATGCCGTGGAAGCTACCGTAGAACGCCGGGCGGAGCAGGTCGTTGAACGCGGCGTCCACGATGGTGAAGTTCTTGGTCTCGCCCGCCTTGCGATAGAGCACGCGCGTGAGCAGCACGCCGGCGTTGCCGACGATGACGCGCCCCGGCTCGCAGATGAGCGTGAGGCCGAGCCCCTCGAACGGCGCCACAGCCTCGCTCACGGCAGCGGCGTAGTCGACTGGCGACGGCGGCTCCTCGCCGTCCTCCTGGTACGGGATGCCGAGGCCGCCGCCGACGTCGAGCAGCTCGAGCGGCGCCCCCTCGGCGGCGACATCGCGCGCCAGCGCCGCCACGCGCGCGATCGCGTCGCGGAACGGCGCGGTCTTGGTGAGCTGCGAGCCGATGTGGCAGTCGATCCCCTTCACCACCACGTTGGGCAGCGAGCGCGCCCGCCGGTAGGCCTCGCGCGCCGCGTCGACCGAGACGCCGAACTTGTTCTTCTTGAGCCCCGTCGAGATATAGGGGTGCGTCTCGGCGTCGACGTCGGGGTTGACGCGCAGCGCGATGGGCGCGCGCTTGCTGGCCCGCCCGGCGACGCGATCGATCGCCTCCAGCTCCTCGAGCGACTCGACGTTGAACGCGAGAATGCCCGCGGCGAGCGCCTGCTCGATCTCCTCGTCGCGCTTGCCCACGCCGGAGAACACGATCTTCGACGGCGCGATTCCGGCGCGCAGCGCGCGGTGGAGCTCGCCGCCGGACACGATGTCGGCTCCGGCGCCCCACGACGCGAGCGCGCGCAGCACCGCCAGGTTGGAGTTGGCCTTGACCGAGTAGCAGACGAGACGCTTGCGCCCGGCGAACGCCCCGTCGAACACGCGGAAATGCCGCTGCAGCGTCGCGGTGGAATAGACGTACGTGGGCGTGCCGACCTTCGCCGCGATCTCGCGCAGCGACACGCCCTCGCAGTGAAGCTCCTGGCCCCGATACTCGAAGTGATGCATCGGCTAGGGTTTTACCCCAAGCTCGGCCTCGAGGCGCGCGATCTCCGCCAGGACGCGCGGACGCGCCGGGCCGCCCACGACGTCCCGCCGATCGACGGCGCGCGCGGGATCGAGCCAGGCGTAGACGTCGTCGGCGAACTGCGGCGCCTCGGCCTGCATCTCGGCGAGCGGCAGGTCCTTGAGCTCGACGCGGCCCTCGACGGCCTTGCGCACCAGCGCCCCCGCGACGTCGTGCGCGCGGCGGAACGGGACGCCCTTGGCCGCGAGGTAATCGGCGAGCTCGGTGGCCACGAGGTGCCCTTCGTCGACGGCGCGCCGCAGCCGCTCGGCGTCGAACTCCATCGCGCGCACCATGCCGGCCATGACGCGCAGGCAGGCGGCGACCGTCTCCACCGCGTCGTAGAGCGGCTGCTGCGTCTCCTGCAGGTCCTTGTTGTAGGCGAGCGGCAGCGCCTTGATGACGGTAACGAGCGCGACCCAGTCGCCCACGACGCGCCCGGTCTTGGCGCGCACCAGCTCGGCGATGTCCGGGTTCATCTTCTGCGGCATGAGCGACGAGCCCGAGCAGTAGGCCTCGGACAGGCGCACGAACTGGAATTCCTGCGTCGCCCACAGCACGAGCTCCTCGCCCAGGCGCGACAGGTGGACCTGCGCCAGGGCGGCCGCCGCGGTGAGCTCCACCGCGAAGTCGCGGTCGCCCACCGCGTCGAGGCTGTTGTGGGTCACGTCGCCGAGGCCGAGGTCCTTCGCCGTCCCCTCGCGGTCGATCGGGAACGTCGTCGCCGCCAGCGCCCCCGACCCGAGCGGCGACGCGTCGGCGCGGCGGGCGGCGTCGATGACGCGCCCGCGGTCGCGGCCGAGCATCTCCGCGTAGGCGAGGAAGTGATGGGCCAGCCGGATCGGCTGCGCGCGCTGCAGGTGCGTGTAGCCGGGCGCGAGCGTGTCGACGTGCCGGCGCGCCTGCTCGACCAGCGCCTTGCGCAGATCGTCGATGTACGCGATGAGCTTGCCGCACGACGCCAGCGTGTAGAGGCGGAGGTCGGTGGCGACCTGGTCGTTGCGGCTGCGCGCGGTGTGGAGCCGCGCCCCCGGCTCGCCGATGCGCTCGGTGAGCCGCGCCTCGACGTTCATGTGGATGTCCTCGAGCTCGGGGTCGAGGTCGATCTTGGCGTCGCGGATGTCCTTCTCGACCTCGCGCAACCCCGCAATGATGCGATCGGCGTCGGCGGGCGGAATGATACCCTGGCGGGCCAGCATGCGTGCGTGCGCGATCGAGCCGGCCACGTCGTGCGTCAGCAGACGCCAGTCGAATCCGATCGAAGCGTTGAGCTCCGCCGCCAGGGGTGCGAGGGTCTCCGCGAACCTGCGCCCACGTGCGCCCTCGTTGGCCATGAAAGAAACTAGCTCGCGCGGCGCTTCACCGTCGCCTGAGCCTCGTCGTAGAACTTGATGGCGGTGTCGATCGAGGTGGCCACCGCCTCGACGTAAAGCGGGATGATCCCGGCGTGCTCGGCGCGCAGCGCCTCGTAGTAGCGCTGGCGGTCGATGCTGTGGACGATCGCCACCGGGTAGCCCTCGCGCAGCAGCATGAGGTTCGACAGCACGCGCGCGGTGCGGCCGGAGCCGATCGCCCAGGGGTAGATCGACATGAGCCGGAAGTGTGCGCGCGCGGCGCGCTCGACGGGATGCATGCGCTTGGTCGCGTCCTCCTCGAGCCACTCGCCCAGCTTCTTCATGCGCCCGAGGATCTTATCGGGCGGCGCGATCTCGTGATAGTAGAGGCGGTGCAGGGGGTTGTCGCGACGGAACGGGAAGCCCTTCGCCGCCTCGCCGGGGCTGAGGAGGGCGTACATCTTTTTCACCGTCTCGATGGTTATCGGACGCTTGCGGTTCGGCGCGAGCTCCTTGATCCAGTCGATGGAGCTCTTGAACGCTTTGATTTCCTCGTAGCTCGGGATGAGCGAGACATCGCTGATGATCTTCTTGTCGATCGCCGCCTTGATCTCCGAGTACTGGAGGACGACGCCCTCGAGCGCGCAGTCGTGGTAAATCCACGACACCTCGAGGCGATGGTTGAACTCCTCGACCAGTGCGGCGGGCAAACGCGACTCACGTTCGCGCAGCGCGCTGATCTGCGAATCCATGTCAAAGAATCGGCCGTCCATCCCGTCCCGCTCCTTGGCTATAAAGAGCTTGGTTTTCACGGTGCTACACCCTGGACAACGGGCACAAGTCTAGTCCACCCGAAACGGACCGGTCAAGCTTTCCCGAACCCACTGAACAGAATCGTAGAGGAATGGATAGTAGGTAGGATAATCACGCACAACTAACCATAGTAGTGCGCGAAATCATTCAGCAAAAAGTTGCCTCGGGCGAGTCGAGAATGGATGGTGGGGGCGTGGTCGCGTTCCTCCACGAATCGGTCCTGGCGCAGGAAGTCCTACATTATATAGGGCCGCGCCCCGGGGGCATGTATTGCGACGCGACGGTCGGCGGTGGAGGTCATGCGCGCCTCATTCTGGAGGCATCTGCCCCGGACGGCCGCCTGGTGGGAATCGATAGAGATCCTCGCGCGATACACGCGGCGCGCGAGCGCCTCGCCGAGCTCGGGGACCGCGTCACGCTCGTGCACGGTCGCTTCGGCGATGCGCCGGAAATCCTGCAGGCCCTGGGCGCCGTCCCGCTTCAAGGCATCGTCCTCGACCTCGGGGTGTCCTCCCCCCAGCTCGACGCGCCGGAGCGCGGGTTCTCGTTCGCGCAGGAAGGCCCGCTCGACATGCGGATGGACCCGACGCGCGGCGAGACCGCGCTCGAGCTGCTCGAGCGAACGGACGTCGGAGATCTGGCGCGCATCCTGCGCGACTACGGAGAAGAGCGCTACGCGCAGAAGATCGCGCGCGCGGTGAAGGATGCGGTGCGCTCCGGCATGCTGCGCACGACGACCGAGCTCCGCGCCGTCGTGGTCCGCGCCGTCCCGCGCGGCGGTCACGAGCGCATCGACCCGGCGACGCGCACGTTTCAGGCGCTCCGCATCGCGGTGAACCGCGAGCTCGAGGAGCTGGAGCGGTTCCTGCAAGTCTTCCCCGACCTCCTCGCCCCGTCGGGGCGATGCGTGGTCATCGCGTTTCACTCCCTCGAAGACCGTCCCGTGAAGGAACGGTTCCGCGAGCTCGAGTGGATCTCGCGCCTCCCCGCGGACCTGGCGGCGGCGGCGGGGGAGCGGACGCACCCCATCTGCCGCGTCCTGACCAAGAAGCCGGTCGTCCCCTCCGAGGAGGAAATCCGGCGCAACCCGCGGGCCCGCTCGGCGAAGCTCCGCGCCTGTGAGAAGGTCTGATGAAGAACAAGGCATTCGCGCTGGTGGGGTCCTTCGTGGTGCTGGTGGCCGTGGGGCTCGGCCATGTCTCCTTGCGATACCGCGTCATCCGCGTCGGCTACGCCCTGGCCGAGAAGCTCGCCGAGCGGCGCGGCCTCGAGGAGGAGAACCGCCAGCTCCGCCTGGAGGAGGCGCTCCTGCGCAATCCGGCGCGGGTCGAGCACATCGCGCGCGACCAGCTTCGCATGGAGCGGCCCGACCCGGCGCGCATCCGCGTTGTGCGGCCGGGCGTGCGCGAGGTGGCGGTGAACGCCGACAGGACCCTCGCGACCCCATGACGAAATGGGTCCGGCTGCGGCTCGTCGCCGCCGCGGTCGTGCTGACGGGCCTGTTCGGCGCGCTCCTCGCCAAGACGTGGTCCGTGCAGATTCGCGACGGCGAGAAGCTGGCCGCGCTGGGGCACGACCAGTGGCTGCACGAGGTGGAGATCGCGGCGCCGCGCGGGATGATCCTCGACGCGAACGGCGTCGAGCTGGCGGTGACGGTCAACGTGGATTCGGCGGTGGCGTACCCGCGCGAGGTGGTGGACGTCGCCGACGCGGCGGGCAAGACGGCCGCGGCGCTGGGGATGGACGTGCGCGAGGTGGAGGAGAAGCTCGCGTCGTCGCGCCAGTTCGAGTGGCTGAAGCGCCGGCTTTCCCCCGACGCGGCGGCTCGGGTGCGCGCGCTCGGCGTGCCCGGGGTGCGCCTCCTGCCCGAGCCGCGGCGGTTCTACCCCGGCGGGCCGCTGGCCGGTCCGGTGCTCGGGTTTGCGGGTCGCGACGGCAAGGGGCTCGACGGGATCGAGCTCGCGCTCGACGCGCACTTGCTCGGGGAGAGCGCGCGCCTCCACGTCATCCGCGATCGCCGCGGCGACATGGTGATGGCGACCGATCTCGATCCGCGCGGCGTGGCGGCCCCGCCGCGCGCTCCGGCCGGCGCGACCGTCGTCCTGACGATCGATCGATTCGTGCAGTTCATCGCCGAGCGCGCGCTCGCCGACGGGGTGCGCGACAACAAGGCGAAGGCGGGCATCGCGGTGGTGATGGATCCGCGCACCGGCGAGATCCTGGCGATGGCCTCGTCGCCCGGCTACGACCCCAACGACCCGGCCACGGCCAAGGAGGCGCGCAACCGGCCGGTCGTGGATGCCTACGAGCCGGGGAGCATCATGAAGGTGTTCTCGATCGTGACGGCGCTCGAGGCCGGCGCGGTCAAGCCCGACGACCCCATCGACGTCGAGGGCGGCAAGATCCAGATCGGCAAGCGCATCATCCGCGACACGCACCACGGCGCGTCCATCATCTCGGTGACCGAGGTGGTGAAGACGTCGTCGAACGTCGGCGCCACGAAGATCGCCCGCAAGCTGGGCCGCGACAAGCTGGCGGAGGGGCTGCTGGCGCTCGGGTTCGGCAAGCGCACCGGGATCCAGCTCCCGGGCGAGGCGGCGGGTCGGGTGCGGCCGCCCGAGACGTGGGGCGAGGCGGGGCTGGCGACCGTCTCGTACGGGTACGGGATGCAGGCCACCCCGGTACAGATCGCCAGCGGATTTGCGGCGATCGCCAACGGCGGACAATATCTGCCCCCGAGCGTGGTGAAAAAGATCGTCGACGCGGACGGCAAGGTCGTCTTCGAGCACACGCCGCGCGCGCGCCGCGTCCTGGGCGAGCGCGCGTCGCGCCAGATGGTCGACATGCTGAAGCAGGTCATGACGAAGGGGGGGACGGGGGAGAAGATCGCGCTCCCCGGGTTCGTGCTCGCGGGCAAGACGGGCACCGCGCGCAAGCTCGACCCGGCGACGAAGCAATATTCCACGGAGCACTACATGTCGTCGTTCATGGGCTTCGCGCCCGCCGACGACCCGCGGCTCCTCATCCTCGTGATGATCGACGAGCCCCACGGAGGGCTCTACTACGGCGGGTCGGTCGCGGGGCCGGTCTTCGCCGCCATCGCCGGTGACGTGCTCAAGTATCTCGGCGTCGCCGCCGACGCCCCCGTGCTCGCGCCGGCGCCGATATCTGCCCCGGCGGCCGCGCCCGAGCCGGAGGTCGCCGAGATCGAGATCACTGCCGACGACGACGTCATCGTGATCCCCGATTTCACAGGTCTTTCAGTGGGGCAGGCGGTGGAGCTCGCGCGCGCCCGCGGCGTGAAGATCGAGATCGAGGGCGCCGGTCGGGCCGTGCGGCAGTTTCCGGCGCCCGGGCGTGCCTTGAAATCAATCACGTGCCATGTGACGTTCGATCCGGGGTAGAACACCGCGATGCGCCTCCGCGACCTCATCCAGGACCTTCCCGACGCGCGCGTGATCGGGGATGCGGCGATCGAGGTCGGCGAGGTGCGCGACGATTCGCGCGCGGTCGCCCCCGGCGACGTGTTCGTGGCCGTTCGGGGGCGGACGGTCGACGGCCACGCGTTCGCCCCCGCCGCGGCGGACAAGGGCGCGGCGGCGGTCGTCGTCGAGGCCCCGGTGGACGTCGACGTGCCGCAGGTGGTGGTCCCGTCCGGCGTGCGCGCGCTGGGCTGGCTTGCGGCGCGCGCGGCCGGGCGTCCCACCGACCGCATGCGGATGATCGCGGTCACCGGCACGAACGGGAAGACGACCACGACCTATCTTCTCGAGTCGATCCTGCGCGCCGCGGGGTGCTCTCCCGGCGTCGTCGGGACGGTGAGCTTCCGCTACGGTGGGAAGGAGACGCCCGCCACGTTCACGACGCCCGCGCCGGTCGAGCTGCAGAGGCTCTTCGCCGAGATGGCCGCGGCCGGCACGACGGACGTCGTGATGGAGACGTCTTCGGCGGCGCTGGCGATGGACCGGCTGGCCGGCGTCACGTTCGCCGCGGGCGCGTTCACCAACCTCACGCAGGATCACCTCGATGTGCACGTGACGATGGAGGCCTACTTCGAGGCCAAGGCTCGCCTGTTCGCCGAGCACGTCGCCGGCGTCGCGGTTGCGAACATCGACGACCCGCGCGGCGAGGACGTGCTTGCCCGCGCCCCGGCGGGAGTTCGGCGGATCCGCGTGTCCACGCGCGGGGAGGCGGATGTGTCGGTCGCGCGCAGCGAGACGACCATTGCCGGCATCTCCGCCACGGTGCGCACGCCCGGCGGCGAGCTGGCGATCCGCTCCCCCCTGCTCGGCGACTACAACCTGGCGAACATTGCGCTGGCGGCGGCGGTGGCCGACGCGCTCGGCATCCCGGGCGAGGCGATCCGCGCCGGCGTCGAGGCTCTCCGCGGCGTGCCGGGTCGGGTCGAGCGCATCCCGAATCCGCGCCGCATCGACGCGTTCGTCGACTACGCTCACACGCCCGATGCGCTGGAGCGCGTCATCGCCGCGCTCCGGAAGCTGACGCGGGGGCGGCTGATCGTCGCGTTCGGCTGCGGCGGCGACCGCGACCCGGGAAAACGCCCCAAGATGGGGCGGGCGGTGGCGCGCGACGCCGACATCGCCATCGTCACGTCGGACAACCCGCGCACCGAGGATCCGGCCGCGATCGTGGAGATGATCCGCGGCGGCGTGCGCCAGGCCGCCACCCCGGAGCTGTCCCTCTCGGACCTGGCGACCGCCCCGCGCGGCTACGTCGTCGAGGTGGACCGGCGCATCGCCATCCGTCTGGCGATGGAGGCCGCCCAGGCGGGCGACGTGGTGCTCATCGCCGGCAAGGGGCACGAGGACTACCAGATCATCGGCAGGACGAAGGTCCACTTCGACGACCGCGAGGAGGCGGCGCGGGCGCTCCCTCCGGTCCTGACCCTCGAGGAGATCGTCGCCGCGACCCACGGCGAGGTCGTGGCGGCGGAAGAGCCCGCCTTCTACGGCGCGTCCATCGACGGGCGCACCGCGCGGCCCGGCGATCTGTTCGCGGCGGTCCAGGGGGAGCGCTTCGACGGTCACGATTTCCTCTCGCAGGCCGCGGCATCCGGCGCGACCGGGTTTCTCGTGTCCCGGACGTCCGGGACGTCCGGCGTGTCCGGGACGGTCGTGAAGGTCCCGGACGTCCGGGTCGGGCTGGGACAGCTCGGACGTCTCGTCCGTCGCCGCTGGGGCGGGCCCCTCGTCGGCGTGACCGGCTCCTCGGGCAAGACGACCACCAAGGACCTGATCGGCGCCATGCTCGGCGACGGCGCATTGATGAGTGAGGGCTCACTCAATAATGAAACCGGCGTCCCGTTGACGCTCCTGCGCCTCCGGCCTTGGCACCGCAGCGCCGTCGTCGAGATGGGGATGCGCGGGCTGGGGCACATCGAATACCTGGCGCAGATCGCCGAGCCGGATGTCGGGGTTGTGGTCAACGCCGGCAGCGCGCACGTCGGCGTGGTCGGATCGGCCGAGGCCATCGCCCGGGGCAAGAGCGAGATCTGGCTCCACACCGCGGGCGCCGCCGTCTATCCCCACGACGACGCGCGCCTGCGCGCGCTGGCGATCGAGCGCGGCATCGCGGCCGACCGGCACGTGACGTTCGGCGAGGCCGCCGGGGCGGCGGTCCGCCTCGTCTCGTACGAGCCGCGCACCGACGGCTCGGACGCCGAGTACGTCGCTTCGGGCCGGCAGATCCGGGTGCGCGTCCCGCTCGTCGGCCGCCACAACGCCGGCAACGCCGCCTGCGCCCTCGCGGTCGCGGTCGCGCTCGGCCTCGACCTGGACGCCGCGGCGCAGAACCTCGAGGGCGCGCGGCCGTCGCGGCACCGGTCGGAGGTCGCGGACATCGGCGGCCGGCACGTGATCCTCGACTGCTACAATGCCAACCCGGCCTCGATGACCGCGGCGCTCCGCACGCTCGCCGAGCAGGCGCGCGGGGCGCGGGGCGTGGCGATCCTCGGAGACATGCGCGAGCTCGGTCCGCTGGAGGAGCAGGAGCACGACGCGCTGGGCCGCCTGGTCCACCAGCTCGGCGTGGACCGTCTCATCACCATGGGCGAGGCCGCGCGCGTCACCGCGCGCGCCGCCCGCGCCGCCGGGGTCGGTCACGTCGAGATCATCAACATCGACTGCCCCGAGGAGGCCGCTCGCCTGGTCGCGAGCTGGACGTCGCCGGGCGACTGGATCCTCATCAAGGCGTCGCGCGCCATGCGGCTCGAGCGGGTGGCCGACGCGCTGCGCGAGGTCGTCGGCTGAATGCTGTTCCACCTGCTCTACAACGTCCTGGCCAAGTACGACTCGCTCGGGTTCCTGCGCGTCTTTCGCTACACGTCCACGCGCATCCTGGCGGCGGCGATCACGGCGCTGCTCCTGTCGTTCCTGCTGGGGCCGTGGTTCATCGAACGGCTGAAGCAGGCCCAGATCGGCCAGCAGATCCGCGACGAGGGTCCGGAGGGGCACAAGAAGAAAGCAGGCACGCCCACCATGGGCGGCTCGCTCATCCTCCTTTCCCTGGTGGTGCCGACGATCCTGTGGTGCGACCTGCGCAACCACTTCGTGTGGCTCACGATGCTGGTCACCGTCGGATTCGGCGCGGTGGGGTTCGTGGACGACTACCTCAAGGTGTCGAAGAAAAACACGCGCGGGTTGTCCGGCAAGATCAAGCTCGGCGCCGAGCTCGCGATCGCCGGCGGCGCGATGACCTACCTGTTCGGCTCGGAGCTCTTCGACGCGGCGATCCGCTACCGCGTGTCCCTGCCGTTCACCGACTTCTACCGCGTCGAGTGGGCCACGCTCGCCCCGTGGCTCTACATCGCGTTCGCCACCATCGTGGTCGTGGGCGCCGCGAACGCGGTCAACCTCACCGACGGTCTCGACGGTCTGGCCATCGGGCCGGTCATCATCAACGCCGGCACGTTCATGGTGTTCGCCTACCTGGCGGGCGTGGAGACCATCCTCATCCGCAAGGTCGCCGGCGAGTCCGCGCCGTTCAACCTCGCGGAGTACCTGAGGATCCCGCACCTCAAGGACGCCAGCGAGCTGGCCATCTTCTGTTCGGCGATGGTCGGCGCCGGCATCGGCTTCCTGTGGTTCAACACCTACCCGGCCTCCGTGTTCATGGGCGACGTGGGCTCGCTGTCGCTGGGCGGCGGCATCGGCATGCTGGCCGTGCTCACGAAGAACGAGATCACGCTTCTCATCGTCGGCGGCCTGTTCGTCGTCGAGGCGCTCTCGGTCATCATCCAGGTCGGCTCGTACAAGCTCCGACGAAAACGCGTGTTCAAGATGGCGCCCATTCACCACCATTACGAGCTCAAGGGATGGGCGGAGCCCAAGATCATCGTCCGCTTCTGGATCGTGAGCGTGCTGCTGGCGCTCATCGCGCTCGGGACGCTCAAGGTCAGATAGCCATGGACCTCCGCGGGAAGAAGGTGCTCGTCGTCGGGCTCGCGCGCTCCGGCAGCTCGTCCGCGCGCTTCCTGGCGGCGCACGGCGCCGACGTCACCGTCACCGACCAGAAGCCGGCCGACAAGCTCGCCGCGGCGATCGACGCGCTCGGCGGGTGCGCGCGCCTCGAGCTCGGCGGCCACCGCGAGGGCTCGTTCGTCGGCGCGGATCTCGTGGTGATGTCGCCCGGGGTGCCCGAGCTCCCCGAGATGGCGGCGGCCCGCGCCGCGGGCGTCGAGGTGATCGCGGAGATCGAGCTCGCCTACCGCGGCCTCGTGCCCGGCGCGATCCTCCTCGGGATCACCGGGACCAACGGCAAGAGCACGACCACGGCGCTGACGGGAGCCATCTGCGCCGCGTCGGGGACGCCGTCGTTCTGCGGCGGCAACCTGGGCACGCCGCTCGTCGAGGCGGTCGACGGCCCGGCCAACGTTCCCGGCGGCTACGTCGTGGCCGAGGTCGCCGCACTCCAGCTCGAGACCTGCTCGCGCTTCCGCCCGCACGTCGGGGCGAGCCTCAACATCACCGAGGACCACCTGGACCGCTACGGCACGATGGATGTCTACGCGTCGATGAAACACCGTCTGTTCGCGCGGCAGACCGGCGAGGACCATGCCATCGCCAACGCCGAGGATGCGCGCGTCCTGGCCGGCGCGCGCGCATCGCGGGCGCGCGTGTGGGAGTTCTCGTCCGCGCGCGAGGTCGAGGCCGGCGCGTTCCTCGGCGCCGGTCGGGGGGAGATCATCCTGCGCCTCGACGGGGGCGTCGAGCGTTACCCCACCGACGAGCTGCGCATCGTCGGCACGCACAACCTGGAGAACGCGATGGCGGCGTTCCTCGCCGGCCGGCTCGCCGGCGTTCCCGCGGCGGCGGTTCGCGCGGCCGCCCGCGCGTTCCGTCCCCTCCCGCACCGGATGGAGCTCGTGGGCGACCTCGACGACATCCGCTACTACGACGACTCCAAGGGGACGAACGTGAGCGCGGTCGCCGCCGCGCTCGACGGCTTTCCCCGCCCCGTCGTCCTGATCGCCGGGGGCAAGGACAAGGGGGGCAGCTACGACCCGATGATCCGCGCGCTCGCGTCCTGCGCCCGCGCCGTGGTGCTCATCGGCGAGGCCGCGCCGATCATCGAGGGGGCGCTCGCCGCGGCGGGGGTCGCCTACCCGGTGGTGCGCGCCGGCGACATGTTCGACGCGGTCCGCACCGCCACCGGTCTCGCCCGCGCGGGCGACGCCGTCGTCCTGTCGCCCGCCTGCGCCAGCTACGACATGTTTCACAACTTCGAGCATCGCGGGCGCGTGTTCCGCGAGGCGGTGTCCGCGATCGGAGCGCGGAAGCTCGACGGTTGACGCGCGCGCTCGTCGTCGTCGCGCTCGCCGCGGCGGCGCTGTGGGCGATCGATGCGCTGTACGTCGGTCCTGGTGCGCTCGCTCGTCCCGTATCTCGTGTCCAAAACTTGCCCCCCTCGCGCGCCTGAGGCGACAGTCGACCGTCGATGGTCGACGATCGGGAGGACACGGAGCCGACGGTCCTCGCCGCGCAGGCGCCCGCGCGCCCCGCGCCCCGCGGGGGCATCGACGTGGTCCTCCTCGGCGCGGTCCTGGCCCTCGTCGCCATCGGCACCGTCGAGATTTACTCCGCCAGCGCCGTCTACGCCGAGCAGAAGTTCGGCAGCGCCCAGTATTTCCTCGTCAAGCAGCTCATCTATGCCGGGCTGGGGCTGGCCGCGCTCGCCGCCGGCGCGCGCATCGACTACTCGCGCTATGCGCGGTGGGTCTACCCGCTGCTCCTCGCCTCGCTGGCCTTGCTGGGCGCCGTCCTTCTTTTCGGGCGGCGCATCAACGAGGCGCGCCGCTGGTTCCAGCTCGGCTCGCTGTCGTTCCAGCCGGTCGAGATCGCCAAGCTCGCCCTCGTGGTCTACCTCGCCTACTCGCTCGCCAAGAAACGCGACATGGTGAAGACGTTCACCGTCGGGTTCATGCCCCACCTGATGGTCTGCGCCGCGATGATGGCGCTCCTCCTCAAGCAGCCCGACCTCGGCTCGTCCATCATCCTCGGCGCCACGACGCTCGCGATGCTGTTCGTGGCCGGCACCAAGCTGTCCTACATCGCGGTCGCCGTGCTCGCGGCGGCGCCGATCGTCTACCACTCGATCGTGGCCACGGCGTGGCGCCTGCGCCGCCTCATCGCCTACATCGACCCGTGGCAGTTCCGCCGCACCACCGGCTACCAGATCACCGAATCGCTCATCTCGATCGGCTCGGGCGGGATGACCGGCCAGGGCCTCGGCGACGGCAAGCAGAAGCTCTTCTATCTCCCCGAGGCGCACACCGACTTCATCCTGTCCAACATCGGCGAGGAGCTCGGTTTCGTCGGCATGACGGCGGTGCTCGGGCTTTTCGTGATCGTCCTCGTGCGCGGCATCCGCGCCGCCCTGCGCGCGCGCGACGCGTTCGGCTTCTACGTCGCCGCCGGACTCACCACCATGTTCTCGCTGCAGGGGCTCATCAACGCGGGCGTGGTGCTGGGCGCGCTCCCCGCCAAGGGGCTGACCCTGCCGTTCGTGAGCTACGGCGGCACGTCGCTCATCGTGTCGATGTTCTTCGCGGGGGTGATCCTCAACATCTCGCGCGGCGCGGCGCCGCCGCCGCGCGCCGCGGACGAGCCGGCCGCCGCGGGCAACCGCCGCCGCAAGCGCCGCGTCAAGGTCATGGTCTGAGATACAATCGCCGGGATGGACGACACCGGCGGGAAGACCGCGCCCGCCACCGAGCCGCGCGGGTCGTCGACGGAGAGGCCCGATCCGTCGCCGCCGCTCGAGCGCGGCGCCGCCCTGGGACGGTACATCGTCCTCGAGCGCATCGGGCAGGGCGGCATGGGTGTCGTGTACGCAGCGTACGACCCCGCGCTCGACCGCAAGGTCGCGCTGAAGCTTCTGCTCGGCGAGCCGGGGAAGACGCGCGCGCGCCTCCTCCGCGAGGGGCAGGCGCTCGCCCGCCTCGCCCACCCCAACGTCGTCACGGTGCACGACGTGGGCGAGCTCGACGGGCAGATCTTCATCGCGATGGAGTTCGTCGACGGGACGACGCTGCGGGCCTGGCTCGGGCAGGCGCGCCCGTGGCGCGAGGTGGTGGACGTGTTCCGCCAGGCGGGGCGCGCGCTCGCCGCCGGCCACGCGCTCGGCATCATCCACCGCGACTTCAAGCCGGAGAACGCGCTCCTCGACAAGGGCGGGCGCGTGCGCGTCGTGGATTTCGGCCTCGCGCGCGCGTTCGGGGACGACGAGGGCGGGACGCCCGCCGACGCTCCGTCGGCGCCCGACTGGGAGCGCAGCCCCTCGTTCCCCGGGCACGCGGCGGTGGCGGTGAGCCTCACCCGCACCGGCGCGGTGTTGGGAACCCCCGGTTACATGGCGCCGGAGCAGCTGCGCGGGCGCGCCGACGCCCGCGCCGACCAGTACTCGTTCGCGGTGGCGTTCCAGGAGGCCCTGACGGGCGTCCGGCCCGGCTCGCCGGCGACCGGGCGCGACGCCCCGCGCTGGCTGCGGGCGATCCTCGCCCGCGCGCTGCGCCCCAACCCCGCCGAGCGCTGGCCGTCGATGGACTCGCTTCTCGCCGCGCTGCAGCGCGACCCGGACGAGCGCCTCCGCCGGTGGCTTGCGGTCGCCGGCGCGGCCGCGCTCACGGGGCTCGGCGTGGCGTCGCTGGCGTGGTGGCGCGGGCGCACGGCCCCGGTATGCGGCGGAGCGGCGGCGCAGCTCGCCGGCGTATGGGACGACGCGCGCCGCGGCGCCGCCCGCGCCGCGTTCGCCGCGACGGGAAAGCCGTTCGCCGCCGACGCGTTCGCCCGCGCCGACGCCGCAATTCTCGCCCAGGCCGCGCGTTGGACCGACATGTACCGCGGCGCCTGCGAGGCCACGCGCGTGCGCGGCGAACAGTCCGAGCAGGTGCTCGACCTGCGCATGGCGTGCCTGAGCCAGCGGCGCGACGAGCTCCGCGGGCTGGCGGACGCGCTGGCCCACGCCGACGCCCGCGCGGTGGAGAAGGCGCCCCAGGCGGCGGCGTCGCTCGCGGCGATCGCCGACTGCGGCGACGTGGCGCTGCTCCGCTCCCCCGTGCCCGTCCCGACGGGCGCGGACGCGCGCGCGCGGGCGGCGGCCGCGCGCGGTCGCCTCGCCGAGGCGCGCGCCCTGGCCCTCCTGGCGCGGTTTCCCCAGGCGTTCGGGTTGGCGATCCCGGCCGCCCTCGACGCGGCCGCGCTGCGTTATCGCCCGCTCGAGGCGGAGGCGCTCCTCGTCGTCGGACAGCTGCAGTCCGACACCGGCGACCCGCGCGCGGCCGAGCGCACGCTGCGCGCCGCGATCCTCGCCGCCGAGGCCGGCCGCCACGGCGCGGTCGCCGCGCAGGCGGCGACGCTCCTCACGCGCGTCGTGGGGTTCGACCTCGACCGCCGCGACGACGGGCAGGAGTGGGCCGCGCGCGCCGCCGCGTCGATCGAGGCCCTCGGCGGCGAGTCGCGCCTGGCCGCCCAGCTCGACAACAACCTCGGCGTCCTCTACTACGCCCTGGAGCGGTGGGACGAGTCCATGGCGCGCCACCGGGCCGCGCTGGCGGAGCGGGAGAAGGCATACGGCGCCGAGAGCCCGTTCGTCGCGCAGTCGCTGTCGAACATCGGCCTCGTGCACTACGCGCAGGGTCACTTCGACGAGGCGATCGCCATCCACCGGCGCGCCGTCGCGATCGGCGAGCGCGCTTTCGGGCCCCGCCACCCCAAGGTCGCCGAGCTGGAGGAGAACCTCGGCGCAGCCCTCCTCGATCAGGGCAAATACGACGAGGCGCTCGCGGTGTACGAGAGATCGCGCGCGGTGAAGGAGGCGGCGTTCGGGCCGGACGCGCCCGGGCTCGCGGTCACGTTCAACAACCTGGGCAACGTCTACTTCGGGATGCACCGGTTCGACGAGGCGCTCGCGGCGCACCGGCGGGCGCTGGCGATCAAGGAGAAGGCGTACGGCCCGGAGCACCGGGCGGTGGCGTCGTCGTTGACCAACGTGGCCAACGTGCTCCAGGCGCTGGGGCGGTACGACGAGGCGCGCGCGCTCCACGAGCGGGGGCTGGCGATGAAGGAGAAGGTCCTCGGTCCCGAGCACGGCGACGTCGCCCACAGCCTCAACGGGTTGGCCGAGATCTCGCGGATCGAGGGCCGCCTCGCCGACGCGATCGCGCTCTACCGGCGGGCGATCGCCGTGTGGGATAAGGCGATCGGACCGACGCACCCGCTCGTCGCCTCGCCGCTCACGGGCCTGGGGCAGGCGCTTCTCGCGCGCGGACGCGCGGCCGAGGCGCGCGCCCCGCTCGAGCGGGCGCTCGCGATTCGCGAGTCGCAGGTGGTCGATCGCTCGCAGCTCGCGACGACGCGCTTCGCCCTGGCCCGGGCGCTGTGGGACGCGGATCGCGCGCGGGCGCGCGGCCTCGCCGACAAGGCCGAGGAAGGCTTCGCCGCGGCGCGCAACCCCGACGCGGCGGAGGTCGCGGCGTGGCGGAAGGCGCACCCCGCCCCGTGACGCCGCTGGCCGAGGTCGCGCTGGCGTTCCTGCGTCTGGGCGTGACCTCGTTCGGCGGACCGCCGGCGCACGTCGCGATGATGGAGGACGAGCTGGTGCGCCGTCGCGCCTGGGTCACGCGCGAGCGCTTTCTCGACTTCCTCGGCGCGACGCACCTCATTCCCGGCCCGGTGTCGACGGAGATGGCGCTCCATCTGGGGCGGGCGCGCGCCGGCATGACCGGACTGGTGGTCGCCGGGCTGTGCTTTCTTCTGCCCGCGGCGCTCATGACGGGCGTACTGGCGTGGGCGTACGTCCGCTGGGGCACGCTTCCCACCGCGGGCGAGATCCTGTACGGGGTCAAGCCGGTCGTGATCGCGCTCGTCGTGCAGGCGCTGTGGGGCCTCGGGCGGAGCGCCGTGCGGACCCTGCCGCTGGCCGTGGTCGCCGCGGCGTCGGCGGCGTCGGCGGCGATGGGGGCCCACGAGCTCCTCGTGCTGGTCGCGGCGGGCCTGGCGGCGGCGCTCGCGCGCGCCGGCGGCCTGTCGGCCGTGGCGGTCGCGCCGCTCGCCGCGCCCGCGGCGCTGGCGGCACCGTCCCTGGCTGGAATCTTTGGATTTTTCCTCAAGGTCGGCGCGGTGCTCTACGGCAGCGGATATCTGCTCCTCGCGTTCCTCCGCGCCGACCTCGTCGAGCGCTGGCGCTGGCTCACCGAGACGCAGCTCCTCGATGCAGTCGCCGTGGGGCAGATAACGCCCGGGCCGCTCTCGTCGACGGCCACGTTCGTCGGCTACCTTCTCCGCGGTCCGGCCGGCGCGGTCGTCGCGACGGCGGGCATATTCCTGCCCGCGTTCGTCCTTGTGGCGCTGTCCGGCCCGCTCATCCCGCGCATCCGCCGCTCGCCCACGGCCGGGGCGTTCCTCGACGGCGTCAACGCCGCCTCGCTGGCGCTCATGGCCGTCGTCGGCGTGCAGCTCGGCCGCGCCGCGATCGTCGACGTATGGACGCTGGGGTTGGCCGCGGCGAGCGCCGTGCTGCTGCTGGCATTTCGCGTCAGCTCGGCGTGGCTCGTGGCCGGCGGCGCGCTGGCGGGCTGGCTCATCCACCGCTTCATGTGACGAACCATGGGCGCGCGGCGCGCCGGACGGGCTTGCCGCTGGGGCCGGTGGGGATATCTGCCGCGGCGACGAAGCGGAACCGTTTCGGGATCTTGTACGGGGCGATGCGCTCGCGCAGAAATGCGCGCAGCTCCCGCTCGGGCACGTCCGCGGCGACGGCGGCGCAGACCTCCTCACCCCACTCCGGATGGGAGACGCCGACGACGACGGCGGCCGAGACGCCGGGGTGCTCCATGAGCGCCCGCTCCACCTCGGCGGGATACACGTTGACCCCGCCGGTGATGATGGTGTCGTGCATGCGGTCGACCAGGATGAGCCCGCCGCGCCCATCCCAGCGGGCGAGATCGCCGGTGCCGAAGTAACCGTCGCGCCACTCGCCCGCCTCCGGCCCCAGATAGCCGCGCATCACCGACGGCGAGCGCACGAATACCTGCCCCACTCCGCGGGCGTCGACGTGCGCGAGGCGGATATCGACCCCCGCCGGCGGCACGCCCACGAACCCCGGCTCGCCCGGCTGCGCCTCCGGCGGGGCCACCGTGATCGTCCCCGCTTCCGATGAGCCGTAGAACTCCCACAGGCGCCCGGGACCGATCCAATCGAGGAACGCGCGTTTGGTGGCGGGCGCGAACGGCGCGCCGGCGACGACGATCGCGCGCACCGACGACCAGTCGGCGGCCGCGCGTGGCAGCGCGAGGAGGCGCTCGACCTGGGTCGGCACGAGAAAGAACAGCGTCGCCCGGCACGCCTTGACCGCCGCGAGGAACGCCTCGGGCTCGAAGCGCCCGAGGAGGACGGTGCGCGCGCCGGCCGCGCGCGCGGCGCGCAGGAAAGCCCCCGGCGCGGAATGCGCGAGCGGGCAGGCGATGAGGTGGACATCGTCGCGCGCGATCGCGTAGGTGCGCGTCATCTCGGCGATGCGCGCCGCCTCGGCCGGCTCGTCGCGCAGGCAGCCCTTGGCGCGTCCCGTCGTCCCGGACGTGAACAAGATCGTCGCGCCGGGCGACGGGACGACCGGCCGCGGCGGCGCGAGCGCCGCGAGCGCGTCGAACGCGAGCGTGCGCGTCGGGGGCGCGTCGATGGCGCGATCCGTCACGAGCGCGCGCGCCCACGACGTCGCCAGCGCGTGCGCGATCTCCGGCGGCGCCAGGCGCGCCTGCAGCGGCACCAGGCGCAACCCGAGCGAGGCCGTCGCGTCGCGCGCCGCCACGAAGCGCGGGGTGTTCCCCTCGCACACGGCGACCGCGTCGCCGGCGACGCAGCCGAGGGCGGCGAGGCCGCCGGCGTAGCGCGCCGCCAGCGCCGCCACCTCGGTCTCGTCCAGGAGGTCCATCGGGGGTAGTATGCGTGAGCGGTGTCACCATGAAGAAGCGCGTTCTGGTGGGCGTCGGGGTCGCGGCCGTGGCGGGGGTGCTCCTCTGGCCGCGCCACGCCAAGAAGGACGCTCCGCCCGAAGCGACGGTCAAGCCCGCCGCGGCACCGGCGCCGTCCTCCGGCGAGACGGCGCCGCCGACGCCGACGCGGCATCCGCGCCCGGAGATCGACGATACGCGGCGGCGGCAGGTCGCCGAGCTCGGCCGGCTGCTGCATGCGGTCCCCGAGGCGGAGGCCGCGCGCCGGGCGGAGGACTCGGCGCGGGCGGCCGTCCCGCCGCCGGCGGATCCGGCGCTCGACCTGGCCAAGCAGGCGTTCGCGAACGCGACCGATCTGTTCAGTCGGGGCCGTCACCGCGAGGCCGCCGAGGCCTTCCTGGCCGCCTACGACGCGGTCCCCTATCCGCAATTCCTCTACAACGCCTCCATCTCCTACGAGAAGATGGGGGACTGCCGCGCGGCGCTCGAGTACCTCCAGCGTTTCGTCGTCGAATCGCCCGACGCGGCGGACGAGGGCGTCAAGGACAAGCTCGCGGGCCTGCAGAAGCGCTGCGGCCCGTAACTCAGCGCGGCCGGGCGACGCCCAGCTTCTTGGCCAGCTCCTGCGCCTCGACGTTGTCCGGCTCGAGGCGGAGCGCCTCGGCCACCGCCTTCTTCGCCGCCGCGGTGTCCTTGCGCATGAGCTGCGCCCGGGCGAGCCCGATCTGCACGACCGCGGGCCGCCGCAGCGGCGGGTCGGCGAGGAGCGCGCTCTCGTACTCGAATGCCGCCGCGTCCGCCGCGCCGAGCGCCGCATGCGCGTCGCCCAGCGTGAGGTGCAGCTCGGCGTCGTACGGATTGATGAAGAGCGCCATCTCGCCGTAGTCGCGCACCTTGGCCCACGCCTTCTTCGCCGCCAGCTTGTCGACCAGCTTCTTGAGCGGCGCGTACTCCATCTGCTCGATCATCACGTAGCGCTCGAGCTCCGCCAGGGCCTGGTCCTCGCGGTTCGTCTTGGCGTACACGTCGTAGAGGCGCATCGACGGCTCGCTCCGCTCCGGGTCGAGGGTCTTGGCCTTCTGCCACTGCGCCTCGGCCTCCTTGAGGTCGCCGCCCTCGACGGCGAGCCCGGCCAGGCGCATGCGCGCGTCGTACCCGTCGCCGCCCGCGGCGATGAGCTCGCCCAGGCGCGCCTTGCCGGCGGCCGCGTCGCCCTTGGCGATCGCCAGCTCGGCGGCGGCCCACAGCGCCTTCGTGTTCTTGCCGTCGAGCTTGAGCGCCGCGTCGACGGCGGGCCCGGCCTTCTCCGGCTTCTCGGCGGCGAGGTACGCGATCGCCAGGTCGGCCTGAACGCTCGCGTCCTGCGGCTTGGCCGCGGCCGCGATCTCGAGCGTCTTCAGGTCGCCGTACCGCTGGACCTCGACCTTGAACGACCCGCGGTACACCGCCAGCCGCCGGTCGAGGTACGCGCGGAACTCTCGGTCGAAATCGGCGACCGCGAGGCCCGTCATCGCCTTGATCGCGTCGGCGTCGCTCTTGCCCTGCGCGTAGCGCTTCAATCCCTCGACGATCTTGGAAAAGCCGTACTGGCGGACGATGAACTCCACGGTCACGGACGACAGGTGGTAGGCAACGACCATGTCGTTCATGTCGTCGGCGCGGAGGAAGCGCGCGTTGAGATCGACGACCGACGGCAACTGGTTCCGCGCGTAGGCCTGCCAGATGTCGACGTCGTTCTCGCGGCGCCATTCCTTGCGCGCAAGGATCGTCTCCACCTCCGAGAGGCCCTCGGTGAACCAGCGCGGAACGCGCGAGTTCGACATCTGGATGGCGAACACGTGCCCCAGCTCGTGCCATAGGATCATCCCCCAGTTGACGTTGCCGTTCGACGGCGCGAGCGCGGTGATGACCTGGCCGAAGCACACGCCGAGGGCGCCGAGATTGGGGAGCCCGACGGTGCGCACGCTGTAGTGGTCGGGGTCGTTGAACAGCTCGATCGTCACCGGCGTCTGGGGCGTATAGCCGTAGCGCTTGACCATCTCCGCCCACGCCTTGTCGAGCAGCCGCGGGACGTAGCGCTCGAGCATCGCCTTCTCGTCCTTGGCCACGCGGAAGCGGAACACCTTGCCCGCCGAGAACATGACGTACCGCTGCGGGATCGTGTCCTCGAACAGGTTGAGGATGTTGTAGGTGCGCACGTTGAACGCGTCGCGCTTGGCGGCCTCTTCCAGGTACTTGCGGCCGTTGGTCTCGTCGCCCATCCGCAGGTAGCCGGTGCCGATCCCCGCAAGCGCCGGGGAGTACTTGGGATCGAGACGCAGCGCTTCCTCCTCCAGCGCGATCGCCTCCTTGTAGCGGTGCACCTTCACCGCGAAGTCGGCGATGACGTGGTAGAGGCGCGCGTAGGTGCCGTTCTGGGCGAACACCCTCTTCTTCACCGCGTCGAGGCGCGCTGCGTCGTCGGTGAGCCAGGCGATCGCCGCCTGCAGGGTGAGCGCGGCGAGGTCCTGCGGGTTGACCGCGAGGATCCGCGCGAGCGTCTTGTCGGCGGCGGCGAACTCGGAGTTGTCGATCTGCAGCTCGGCGCGGATGGCGAGCGCCATCGGCTGGTTCGGGTTGGCGGCGAGCGCCTTGTCGATCTCCGCCTCCGCCCCGCGGTAATCGTAGTTCTGCTCCACCTTGACGCGCGCCAGGCCGGCGTGCGCGTCGGGATTCTTGGGGTCGATCTTCAGCACCTCGTCGAACGACGTCTCGGCGTCGGCGGCGTTGTACTTGTCGAGGAACAGAGAGCCCCATTCGAGGTTCGCGGCGATGATCTTGGGGTCCTTGGCGACGGCCTCCTGGAGGGTGTCGTTCGCGCCGTGGAAGTCCTCCAGGTAGCGCGCGGCCATCGCCAGGTAGACGAGGTTCTCCGCCTTCGTCTTGTCGAGCGTGCCGGCGTCGTGGTCGTCGTAGAACTGGTTCCACACCTTGGCGGCGAGGCGCGTCTCGCCGATGTCGCGGTAGAGGAGACCGAGCTGGGCGCGGGCGCGCAGGTTTTTCGGCGACTTCTTGGCGATGTCCTCGAGGAGGGCGCGCGCCTCGGCGGCGCGGCCCGTCGCGCAGTAGACCTCGGCGAGGAGCACCTTGGCATCCTCGGCCACGCCGCGGTCGGCGGCCTTGACGGCGGCGGCGGCGGTGGCGGCGGCGCCCGCGACGTCGCCCGTCTGGAGCTGGACGCGGCCGAGGCGGACCTGGGCCGCGGCCGCATCTCTGCCCTTGACCTCGCGGTACGCCTCGATCGCCGCGGAATAGTCGCCGTGCAGGAACTGCTCGTCGCCGCTGCGCAGGTCGGCGCGCGCGAGCGCCGGCACGACGACCACCAGGAACGCGAGGCGACGCATGCACCAAGGGTAGCGCAACGAATGTGCTACGCTAAGCCCATGGCGACCGTACGCGACAGCGAGCCCGTGGAGAGCTTCGCCAAGGGCATCTACGGCGACTTCGACGCGTTCCTCAAGGTGGCGATCCGCGAGTACTACGACCGCGGCTGGACGTCGCGCCGGGGGAACTTCATTGCGCTGCTCATCGCTTCGGGTCAGACGGCGCTCGCCATCGCCAAGGACAGTGTGGTCGATGGCTCGGGCACCAAGAAGCTCGCCATCGGCGCGGCGCTGGCGCTGGCGCTGCGCATCGGGCTCCGCTACGCGGTCGGCGGGCCGCTCGGGCTGGTCTTGACCGTCGCCGCCGGCGCCTCCATGATCGCGTATCTATTCAAGAATCAGAAGGACATCGTGAAGAAGGTGGGCGCCTACCGGACGCTCATCGGCGACACCAAGACCCGCTACGAGGAGCTCCAGGAGGGATGGCGCTCCGGCAAGTACGACGCGACCGAGCGCAACCTCATGATCGACGGCTTGATGAAGCGGTTCTTGGGCCAGTGCGACGAAGCCTAGCCCTCGTTCTCCTCTGGGGGCCGGCGGTGTGGGCGGCTCCCCCGGACAAGCGCGCGGCGGTGGTGGATGTGGTGACGGAGGGGTTGGCGCCGGCGGCGCGCGATCGTCTGGACGACGCGCTCGTCGAGGGTCTGCGGTTCACCGGGTACGTCGTGGTCCCGCGGCGGACCGCCCGCGACGCGGCGGCGAAAGAAAATCTGCCCGAGGGGTGCGCGTTCGGCCCGTGCATCGCCCAGGTGGGGCGGACCCTCGACGTGGGGCGGGCGCTCGCCGCGCGCGTCGTCGCCGACGGGCAAGCCTACTCGTTCGTGCTCACGCTGGTCGAGACGCGGGCAGGCACTCCCGTCGGGCAGGTGGTGGACGCGTGCGCGCCGTGCAACATCGACGAGGCGCTCGACAAGATATCTGCCTCGATGGTAGCGCTCGGCGAGGCCGCGACCGCGGCCGCTCTGAAAAAAGTGCCGTTTCCGACGGTGCCGCGTGCGAGAGCGGCAGCGGCGGCGCCCTGGTTGACGGCCGCGGGAGTGGCGGCGGTGGTGGTGGGCGTGGTGCTGGTCGCGAACAGCGACCAACGCGACGCCGGGTTTGTTACCATCGGCGCAGGGAGCGGCCTCGTTGCGACCAGCATCTTCATTTGGGCTCTGGATTAGCCTTGGTGTGGCCCTCGCGGGCTGCGGTGTGAAATCGACGGTGGAAGAGGGCGACGCGGGAAGCACGGTCGACGCGCCGCCGACGGCGGCCGTCACCGCGTTGTTCGAGATCCCGCGCGCCGGGGCGCCGCCGTCGGAGTTCTACTCGCTGCCGTTCCCCAACGACCTCCGGGTGAAGGCGAACGGCGCGATCGATCTGTCCGATCACATGCGCCTCGGCAACATCGTCGACAACTACCTCAACCTGATCGGCGAGGAGACGAGGGGCTTCGGCACGAACGCGGCGGCATTCTTCCGCTTCTCCGGGCCGATCGATCCCGCGACGCTGCCGGCGTCGGCGGGCGCGAGCATGACGCTCGCCGCGTCAGTCTACCTGGTCGACGTCACCCCCGGACCCGAGCTCAACCGTCGCTGGCCGGTCCGGTTCCGCTTCGAGCCGAAGGCCGGCCGCAGCATCGGGCCGAACTGGCTGAGCGTGCTGCCGTTCCCCGGCAACCCGCTCCGCGGCGGGCGCACCTACGCCGTGGTGGTGACGCGGCGCCTGCGCGCGGTCGGGGGCGGGCAGATCCAGCCGTCGGCGGATTTCTCGGCGATCCTCGCCACCGGGGCCGCCGACGCGGACGTGACGCGCGCGCGCCAGGTGTATCAGAAGCTCCTCGCCTGCCTCGACGAGCCGGGCGGCGACGAGCGGACCGACGTGGTATCGGCGGCGGTGTTCACCACGCAACAGCCGACCGAGCTCATGGGAAAGATGCGGCAGGTCGCGGTGGCCGCGCCCGCGCCGGCGCTGGTCGCCGGGACCCTGGCCAAGGCCGGCGGCATCGGGTTCACCGAGTTCACCGGGCAGTACGCGAACCATCCCAACTTCCAGAGCGGCGCCCCGCCGTACTGGACGACCGGCGGGGAGATTCTCCTCGACCAGAGCGGTCTACCGATCACCGATCACTACGAGACGCTGCGCTTCGCCGTCACGATTCCCGGCGGGACCATGCCCGGCGCGGGCTGGCCCGTCGTGCTCTACGCCCACGGGACCGGCGGGAGCTATCGCAGCTTCATCAACGACGGCACCGCCGCGAACCTGGCGATGGAGGGGCTGGCGGTCATCTCCATCGACCAGGTGCTGCACGGCCCGCGCGATCCGACCGGGTCGGACCCCGACCTGACGTTCTTCAACTTCATGAATCCGGTGGCGGCGCGCGACAACGTGCGCCAGGGGGCGGCCGACGATTTCGCGCTGCTGCGGTTCGTGAAGGGGCTGTCGATCCCCGACGGCGCGGCGGTCCACACGTTCGACGCCCACAAGATCTTCTTCATGGGGCACTCGCAAGGCGGGCTGACGGGGCCGCCGTTCCTCGCATACGAGCCCGAGGTCCACGGCGCGATCCTCTCGGGCGCCGGTGGCCTCCTTTACGAATCGCTGCTCACCAAGACCAAGCCCGTGGACGTCAGCGCGCTGGTGGCGCTCTTCATCGGCGACGATCCCCTCGACGAGTTCAACAACATCCTGGCGCTGCTGCAGATGTTCATCGAGCCGGGCGACCCCGTCAACTACGGGCCGCTGCTGGTGCGCGAAACGGCGACGCCGAAGGACATCTTCCAGACCGAGGGAACGGGCGATAGCTACGCCACGCCGGTGACGATCGAGTCCCTGTCGGTCGCGATCGGGGCGCAGCCGGTGACGCCGATCCTCCACGCGGTTCCGGGCGCGCTTTCGCCGCTCAGCCCGCCGGTCACGGACAACATCAACGGGCACACCTCCGCGCTCCTCCAGTACAATCCGCCGCCGGGGGTGGACGGCCACTTCGTCGTGTTCTACGTGCCGGCGGCGCTGAAGCAGAGCCGGCGTTTTCTCGGCACGCTGTCGACCACTGGAACGGCCACGGTGGTCACGCCCTGACAGATTCTTGCCCGTTCCTCAACGAGGGCTGTCGCCCGCAGGCAGGACCATGACCTGGAGCCGAGACCCGGTGACGCCGCCGCGGTGGATGCGGATCGTGGCCTTCTGGTAGTCGTCCGCCTTGGCGGTCTTGACCGGCACGAACGTTTGCGGATTGCGCTCGACCAGCGGGAACCAGGTCGACTGCAGCTGCACCATGATGCGGTGGCCTCGGCGGAACGCGTGGTTCACGTCGGGCATGGTGAACGCGACCGCCGATATCTGCCCGGGCACGAATGCTGCGGGGTGGTCGAACCCGCCGCGGAAGCGGCCGCGGAACGGCTCGCCGCGCACTAGCTGCTGAAATCCGCCCATGCGGGAGTAAAGCGGGGGCTGAAAGCTCTTCCCGGCCAGATCCGCCGTGAGCGGGCAGGGCGCCAGCCCGAGGCGGGTCGACGTCGCGGGCAGAAGTGGCGGCGGATCGGGAGCGTCGGCGGGGTACACATCCACGAGCTTCACCACGAAGTCCGCGTCCGTTGTGCTGATGGACACCTGCAGGCTGACCTCAATGGGCCCGGCGAGCGTCACATCTGCCTCGAGCGGCCCGGTCTCATAGACGAGCACGTCGGGGCGGCGCGCGGCGAAGCGCTGGTCGGCGACCATGTACTCGCGCTGCATGCGCAGCCCGACGATATCGGTATACGGCACCGGCTTGGCCGGGTCGCTCACGTACTCGTCGTAGCCTGCCGCCGCCGGCGCGTCGAACGCGAGGCGTCCGTCGGCCTGCAGCACCAGCGAGCGCGGCCGGGCCTCGCGGGGCGGCCAGGCCGCATAGGCGCGCCACTGGTTGGTGCCCGTCTCGAACATATATGCCTCGGGCAGCTTCGGGTCGTTGAAGCCCCTGAGATATCGGCGGAAAAACGGCGCCTCGATGTTCTGCTGGTAGAAGTCCGATTGCCGCCCGCCGAATCGCACGCAGCCCAGGCCGTCACCGCGCGTGCGCGCCCAACCGCCGTGGATCCACGGCCCCATCACCAGCACGTTGTCCGTGCCCGCGCTCTGCCGCTCGATGGCGCGATAGATGCCGAGAGCCCCGTACAGGTCCTCGGCGTCGAACCAGCCTCCCACGGTCATCACCGCCGGCCGCACGTTCTTGAGGTGGGGGCGGATATCGCGCGCCCGCCAGAACGCGTCGTAGGTGTCGTGATCGACCATCTCCTTCCAGTAGGCGGTTTCGCCCTGGAGCACGTCGGGCCCGAGCGAAGCCAGCGGCCCGATGTGAAGGTAGAAGTCGTAGCCGTCCTCGGTGCCCGGATCGAGACGCTGGGTCGCACGCAGCGTGTCGACGCGGGCACGGCCGAAGTCCGGGAAGAAGCCGAACGCGTGGGCGAGGAAGAGCGCCCCGTTGTGGCGGAAGTCATCGCCGATGAACCAGTTGGCGATCGGCGCCTGCGGCGACACGGCCTTCAGCGCGGGGTGCGATCCGACGAGCCCCGCCGCCGCGTAGAACCCCGGATACGAGATTCCCCACATGCCGACGCGACCGTTGTTGCCGGGGACATGTTTGACCAGCCAATCGATCGTGTCCGAGGTGTCCGTGCTCTCGTCGGGTTCGCCGCGCGCGTCCGAGATCGGGCGCATGTGGACATATTCGCCCTCGGAGTGGAACTTCCCGCGCACGTCCTGGTAGACGAAAATGTAGCCCTCGCGCGCGGCGTCGGGCGACGGGCCGAGCTCGGTCGGGTAATTGTCGATCCCATAGGGATCGGTCGAGTAGGGGGTGCGCGCCAGCAAGATGGGGTACGGCTTGGCGGCGCTCGCGTCCTTGGGGACATAGATCGCCGTGTGGAGGTGCTTTCCGTCGCGCATCCGGATGAGCTCCTCGTGCTTGGTGTAGTGCGACTGTATATAGTCGAGGCCTTGGGCGCGAGCGGCGGCGACGGCGAACAGCCAAAGGAGGGCGCGCCGCACGTCACAGCCCCATCTGTTTGGCAATGATGACCTTCATGATCTCGTTCGTGCCGGCGTAGATGCGCTGCACGCGCGCGTCCATGTACGCCCGCGTCACCGGATACTCGAGCATGTAGCCGTAGCCTCCGAACAGCTGGAGGCACGCGTCCACGACGCGGCCCAGCATCTCCGTTTGCCACAGCTTGGCCATCGAGCACTCCTTGACGAGATATCTGCCCGCGACGTGCTCGGCGATGAGGCGATCGAGGAACGCGCGCCCCACTTCCACCTCGGTGGCGCACTGCGCGAGCGTGAACTGCGAGTTCTGGAACTTGGCGATCGGCTTGCCGAAAGCGTGCCGCTCCTTGGTATAGGCGACCGTGTCGCGGAGGACCTGCTCGGCGCCGGCTTGCGCGGCGACCGCCACGACGAGGCGTTCCTGCTGGAGCTTCTGCATGAGGGAAGAGAAACCCGAGCCCTCCGGACCCAGGCGGTTGGCCTCCGGGACGCGGCAGTCCTCGAAGGCGAGCTCGGCGGTGTCCTGCGATGCCATCCCCATCTTGGCCAGCTTCTTCGCCTTGACGAAGCCGGGGCGGCCCGCCTCGACTACGAACAGCGAGACGCCCTGATGGCCGCGCGCGGGATCGGGGTCGGTCTTTGCGGCCACGACGCAGAGGTCGCACAGGATGCCGTTGGAGATGAACGTCTTGGCGCCGTTCAGGACATAGTCGGTGCCGTCGCGGCGGGCGGTGGTCGCGAGAGCGGCCAGGTCTGAGCCGGTGCCGGGCTCGGTCATCGCGATGGCGGTGATGAGCTCGCCGGAAGCGCAGCCGGGCAGCCAGCGGCGCTTCTGTTCGTCGGTGCCGAACGCATGAATGTAGGGGACGACCACGTCCGAGTGGAGCGACATGGCGAAGCCGCCCTCGTAGATGCCGGCCAGCTCCTCGATGACGATCACCGACTGGAGAAAGTCGCCGCCGGGGCCGCCGTGTGCTTCTTCGAGCCAAGGGCACAGGAACCCCGCTTGACCTGCCTTGCGCCAGGCGTCGCGGTCCACGATACCCGCCTCCATCCATCGCTTCTGGTGCGGGACCACTTCTCTCTCGAGAAACGTGCGGAAGCTTCGCCGGAACAGCTGGTGCTCTTCTCGAAACAGGTTTCGCTCCATCGGCCCAATATTTGCGCGAATTCGCCGCCGCTGGCTATGCTCAAGGCCCCTTGCGGAGGTGGCTCGTCTGGGGTGCGGTGATGTGCGTCCCCGCCGTCGCGGAGGCCGCCTCCGGACGGGTCTACGACTCGAAGGCGGGCAGATTTGTGCAAGGCGCCCGGGTCACCGTCTTCTACGATGCGACGGACGCGTCTCAGCCGGGGCAGATGGTGCCCGCCGGCCTCCTGGGCCCCGGGCAGCAAGGGCAGGAGACGACGGCGGAGGGCGTCTACCGCCTCGACCTCCCGCCCGGGCGCCGTTACCGAATCGTGCTCGATCCGCCTGCGGGATACGCGTTTCCGTCGCAGATCATCCCGCCGACGCCGGGGTTCGCGCCCCAAGGGCCGGTGGTTCCGGAGAGCACACCCTCGCTGGCGCCGGCGGCGCGGCGAATCTACTACCTGCGCTTCGATCTGTCGGACGTCACCAACAATCACATTCCGCTCGATCCGCTGACCGCGCTGGTGGTGCAGCAGGTCCGGGCCGACCGTCCCGCTGCGGGCAGCGGCGACGTCGTCGCATTCGATCTCAGCGTGGAGAACCGGTCCAGCGTAGATCTGCTCGGCGTCGTCATGCGCTTTCGTCCCGACCCCGTCCTGGTCGTGCGCGGCTCGACCGGCGGAGAGGTCCGCTTTGGGCCGGCGGATCTGCGGGCGGGGAAGACCCTCCGCTACCAGGCCCGCGCCGTCGTGCAGGCGGACGCGGCGCCGGGGACCTACCACGCGACCGCGGTGACACTCGGCTCCGACGGCAACGCGGTCTCCGGCGAAGGCACGGCGACGGTACGGGTGGAGTCCGACGCCGTCTTCGACCAGGGGCTAGTCCTGGGGCGGGTATTCTGCGACGACGACGGCGACGGGCGAAAGGGGCCGGGCGAACGAGGGGTCTTTGGCGCGCGGGTGGCGCTCGAGACGGGCACGTATGCCCGCACCGATTCGACCGGCAAGTACCACCTCACCGCAATCGAGCCGGGAGTGCACGTCGTGAAGTTGGACGAGGCGACGCTGCCGCCGGGGGCTAAGGCAGAAATGGACGCGACGGTCATCTACTTCACCCGCGGGCTGCCGGTGAGGGCGTCGTTCGGGGTCACGTGTCCTCCCCTGCTGGCGACGACGCTGTCGGCGCCCGAGGGCTCGATCCGGCTGAGCAGCAGGCAGGTGCGGCCGCCGCCCATGCCACGCACCTCGGTGACCGTGGTGGGGGACCTGGCAGCGCTGACCGCGTCCATCGACGGCGCGCCGATCGAGTTCGCCACCGTGGACGTGACGCTTTCGGCGCCCGACGCCCTGCTTCTGCCCCCGGCCCCACGCACCGTCGGTCCGAATTTCCGCCCCCCGGGAGTGGCGGGGTTCGAGGCGCCGGTGACGATTCGACCCACGGTCCGGGGCGGCCTGACCGTACGACGGTGGACCGTCTCGCTGGCCCGCAACCAAGGTCGCGTCCTCCGCACGTTTCGCGGCGAAGGGGCGCCCGCCGATGTGACCTGGGATGGGCTCGATGCCGAGGGCAAACCGATCGGTCGGGACGAGATCATCGTGTACCAACTCCAGGTCGAAGGGCGCGGCGGCGCGCTCGCCGCCAGCGCGCGGAAGACGTTCGGCGTTGGCTTCGGCACCGCACCCCCGCCGGAACGAAACGAGACATGGCGCGGCGAGCTGTTCACCGCCGACAAGCAACCGCGTGCCACCGACGCGCTCGTCCGGCGTGCCCGGGCGCTGCTGAAGACGCTCGGTCCCGGCGACGACGTGCTCCTGGAGATCCATGAGGCAGGGGGCGACGACGCCCTTGCCGCGCTGGCGCGCACGCAGCGGCAAGCCGAGGCGGCGCGGAACGCTCTGGTCGAGGCCGGATTTCCGCCCCGGCGGATCCAGGCGCGCGGGCGGGGCGCGCTGTCTCCGCTGGCTCCGGCGAATACCGACGCTGGACGTGCCACGAACCGGCGCGTGTTCGTGCGCGTCCTTCCGCCCGCTCCCGTGGTGGAGGGGCTGCCGATCCCCTCGGCAGCGCCCACCACCACCGAGACCCTGGTCGGCGGCCAACCGGCCAAGACCGATGCCGCTGGCCGCTTCGTCAAGAACGTGCCGATTCCTGCCTCGGGGGAGATCGCCGTGGAGATCGTCGCCACGGATGGACGCCGCGCGACCCGCCTGGTGCGCGTCGCGCCAAGCGAGGCTCCGCCGTCGAAAACGGTGCGCCTCACCGGCGACGCGACCCGCGGCACGCTGGCGGTCGACGGCCGACCTTTCGACGCGTGGCTCCTTGCTGTGGACGTAGGGCTGCCGGGGACCGAGGTGGCGCCCCCCCGGCGCCTCGCCTTCGAACCGACGATCCCGCCGACGATCGAGGTTTCGTCGTGGGAGTTGGCGGCGTGGCGGGCGTCGGCGCCGCCGCCGGCGGAGCCGGTATGGCGAAAGGCAAAGTCCGGACCGCCTCCGGCGATCATCGAGGTGCGCGCGGCGGCCGCGCCGGGCGATGCCCTTCTGGTTCGGCTGGCCGTGGAGGATGGTCACGGCGGCTGGGGGGCTTCGCCCCTGCGCGGCGTGCGCGTGGGCGGGGGAAAGGACATCTACGCCGGAGTGTCCGGCCCGGCCAAATTGTTCAACGCAGCCGGTGAGCCGACGCCGCTGCTCCAGGAACGATTGGCCGCGCTCGTGGCCGCCATGGCGCAGCATCCCAACGAACGGGTGCTCGTGCAGGTTCGGGGCGAGCTTCTCGACCGAAGCCCAGGGGAGCGGCGGCTCGCACTGGCAACTCGCGCCGGCAAGGTGAAGCAGCTGCTCGTGAAGCTCGGCGCGCCCGTGCATCGCCTGGTGGTCGCCGGCGTCGCGGGCGCGGATGCGCTCGTGGTGACGTCGGAGCCTCTGCCCCTGCCGTCGGGCGCGCGGGTCACCATCGACGGCCGCGACGCGCCGCTGCGCGGGGGGGCGTTCGACATGACCGCGACCGTTCCTTCGGGCGGCGCCGTCGTGGTCGAAGTGGTGATGCCCGATGAGCACCGCGCGGCCTGGGTCATTCCCACCGGGCCGTCTCCGCAGCGCGTGCGTGCGGCCGCTCCGCCGCGGACCGTTTCTCTGGCGGACGACCCGTCGGAGTTCGGCGGCAAGGAGCTCGACGCCGCGCTCGCGCCGCCGGACAACGCGACCCCGCCGGCGCCGCGCCGATTCATCACGGATGCCGTCACGGGAAAACCGGTCGCGGTGCCCGTGGACGTGCACGCCGCGGACCTCGAGGTGAGCCTGCCGGGGCGCGGCGCGACCCTCGCGTCGACCGACTTGTGGGTCAGCGGGAAAACCCATCCGGGCAATCAGGTCCGCGTGGCCGGGGCAGATGTCGTCGTGCGCGACGACGGCCGGTTCGACGCGCTCGCGACATTGCCGGTCGGAGCCAGCGATCTCACCATCGAGTCGGAGGACGCTGCGGGCAACGTCGGGCGCCTGCGCTGGCCGGTGGTCGTATCGGACACGGCCCACTTCGTCGTCGCGCTCGCGGAGGGTGCGGTCGCGAATGCCCGCATCGACGGCATGACCGATCGCACGACCGTGTCCTGGGGGGACTCGGTACTTCATGGCCGCATCGCCGCGTTTTATCAGGGGCGGTTTCCGGGCGGAGGTGCATTCCGGCAGGTGAACGTCACCGCGCAGGTCGACACCGCTCGCCAGGGAGCGTTCGAGCCGTTCTTCCGGCAGGTCATCGACCCGGCGCGCGACTTCGTGTTCGGGGATTCGGCGGCGGAGATCGCCGGCGCCCCGTCACGGGGCAAGGTGTTTGCACGCGTTGATGCCGACGAGTCCAGCGCGGTGCTCGGTTCGTTTACGCCGAACATCCACCAGGGCCTTCTGAGTTACGACAGGACGCTGCAGGGGGGAGACGTCGATTTCCGCCGATCATTTGGCGGGCTCGATCAGCGCATCCATGTGTTCGGCGCGACGTCGGACGCCCGGCTGGCGCGCGACGTGAACGTGTTTCGCACGACCGGTGGGACGCTCTATTACCTGCGCAACAGGCGACTCGTCGCTGGTGGCGAGCGCGTGCGTCTGATCGTGCGTGACGCGGTGAGCGGCCTGCCGCTCTACGAGAGGGAGCTGGAGCGCAACGGGGACTACCTAATCGACTACCCGGCCGGCCGAATTCAGCTCAAGGCGCCCATCGCGTCGATGGTCGAGGCGCGCGCGGTGCTCACGAACCTGGCGGCGAGCCAGACTCCGCTCGGCGGCAACCCGGTCTACCTCGAAGTGTCCTATGAGTACGAGAGCGACGGCGCCGGGGCGGGCGCTGCGGGCATGTATGTGAACGACAAGCTGGGCGGGTTTTCGCTCGGCGGCGGCATCGTCGGCGAGCTACGCGAGAACGCGCCCAACTACACGCTCGCGGGGGTCGACCTCGCGTTCCAACCCGCCCCCGATACCCGCCTGCGGGTGGAAGTCGCCGCGAGCCGGTCCGCGGAGGCGCGGTCGTTTCTGTCGCAGGACGGGGGGCTGAGCTTCCAGGGTTTGTCGGTGGTCGGCGAACAGGCTGCCGGCGCGGACACTCAGTTGGCGTGGAGGATGGATTTCCGATCCAGGCTCAAGGACGTCGTCGATGCTGAATGGGCGACGCGTGCGCAGGTCAGGCTCTATGCGCAAAGCCTCGATCGGGGGTTCAGCTCCGGTGGGACAGTGCTCGAGCAAGGGAGGACAAAGTTCGGTGGGGAGATAAACGTGCAAGTTGGCGAGCACGATCGTGTCACCCTGCGACACGATACTCAGCTCTCCGATCTGCCCATCGTCGGGCCGACCCCGGCGGTGGTCGCCGGCCTCGCCGACCCCCTCGAGCTGGATCACGTCGGCACATATCGGACGAGCCTGCAGTGGGCGCGCACGGGCAAGGCGTTGGATCTCACGCTACAGGCCGCACATCAGCGGCTCGGCTCGACGGCGCAGGACCTATCGGTCAATCGATTCGGCCTGGGGGGCCTTCTGGGCTGGAAGCTGTCCAAGAGGCTCACGGTCCGGCTGGGTCAGGAGGTGCAATTCACCACCGCCGACCGCGATCCTCTGCTGCGGCCCATCGATCCCGCCATGCCGGCCGTGACGGAGCAGAATGGCCTCGCTGGCGTCGCCACGTCGGTGGGGGCGGAGGTCGAGCTCGCGCCCGGTCTCTTTGTAAGCGGGACCGGCATCCTGCGGTGGAACGGCGACACCGCGGCCGTGGCGGGCTTCAAGACGCCGATCGACCAGAACGCGTCGATGTACGTGCAGGAGCGTCTCGAGGAGCGCTCGAGCCGCCTCGTGTCGACGAGTGTGGTGGGCGGCGAGGAGCGATTCGGGGGCGGGGGCCGCGCGTATGGCGAGTATCAAATCGAGAGTGGCGTGCTCGGCGCGAGGAACCGAGCGGTCATGGGAGTGGGGCATCGCTTCGAGGTGGCACGGGGGCTGGGGCTCACGGCGGGATTCGAGCACCAGGAGGTGCGGGGAGGATATCTGCCCGACGGCACGCCCACGGGCGAGTCGCGCCGGGACGTCGTATCGTTGGGCGCGCAGTACGTGCGGGCGGCCCGCTTCAAGGCTTCCGCGGTGGTGGAGGCGCGTTTCGACAAGGGGGTGGCGGACATCGATCCCGCCTACGGCCCGCTGGTTGCCGCCGACGCGCGCGAGACCTCGCCGCCCGGCACGTACCCCGACCACGGTGGGGTGGCCCCTGGCGCGCCGCTGGCAATTCTGCCCGGCGAATCCCGTCAGCTCATCGGTCGCGCGGCGTGCGATTTTCGCCTCGCCGACGGCCATACGCTCCTCCTCCGGCTTAGCGCCGCCGACACGCGGGCCGACGGCGCGACCTTCGCGCGCTTCGTGGAGGCGACCGCCGGGTGGGCGTTCCGCCCCCTCGAGCTGGACTGGATCGACATCCTGCTGAAGTACTCGATCATCTACGACAGGCGTCCGGGGGCGGGAGCGGGAGAATCGTCGCACGTGGTCGCGCTCGCGCCTATCCTGGACCTGCCCTGGAACCTGCGGTTGTCGGCCAAGGTCGCGTTCAAACGAACCGAGGCGGATGTCGCCGCCGACTCGTTGCTTGGGCTTCTCCGGCTCGGATGGCTGTTCGGCCGACGCTGGGACGTGGCCGTCGAATACCGCCTCCTGCGGGTCGGGCGCGACGAGGGTGGAGCGGAGCTCAAGCATGGCGCGCTTGTGGAGGTGGCCTTCTTCGTCGACAGGCGCATCCGGCTCGGCGTCGGCTACAATTTCACTCATTTCTCCGACGACGAGATGACCGACCTCAATGCAGACACCCATGGCGTTTTCTTCCGGGTCGTCGGAAGGTACTAGGTGCGCGGCGGCATCTTCGTCGGGGGCGCCGCGACCCGGATGGGTGGGCGTCCGAAAGGCCTCCTCGCCGCCCCCTCGGGCGAGACCATCGTTGCGCGCTGGCAGCGCCTGTTCGCCGAGGTCGGCCTACCCTGCGTGCTCGTGGGCGCCCGCGCCGAATACGCGCAGCTCGGCATCCCTGTCGTGGCGGACGAGCCGCCCGGCGCCGGGCCGCTCGGCGGCTTGGCAGGTCTCCTGGCGGGCGGCTCGGCAATCGCCGTCGCCTGCGACATGCCTTATGTATCGGTGACGCTCCTTCGACGGCTGGTCGAAGGTCCTCCCGCCCCCATCCTCGCTCCGCGACGTCAAGGTCGGTGGGAACCGCTGTTTGCCCGTTACGATGCAGTCGTGCTCGCGGCCGTGCGCTCCCGACTGGCCACGGGTCGCCTGGGGCTGCAAGGGCTCCTCGACGAGGCGGGGGCGGAGGAGCTGGTCGTATCGACCTCCGAATGGGCCGAGCTCGAGGACTGGGATACACTTGAGCCATGAAGCTGCGCATACGCGGGAACACGCTGCGTTATCGGCTCACTCAGGGTGAGGTCGCCGCGCTCGCCGAGGGGCGGGCCGTGGCAGAAGAGGTGAATTTCGGCAACGGGCTCTTCACGTACGAGATCCTGCCGGAGGATGGAGCGTCGGGGCTCGATGCCCGCGCGTCCGCGTGGCGGATTTCCGTCGTGGTGCCGGGCGCAACCGCGCGTCAATGGAATGCGTCCGACGACGTCGGCCTCTCGGCCGAGACTTCGAGCGGGATCAAGCTGCTCGTGGAGAAGGACTTCGCCTGCCTCAAGCCGCGTGCGGGGGAGGACGACGCTGACGCGTTCCCCAACCCGGGCACTTGCTGAGCCTTCTCGAAATCCGCGGCCATCGCAGTGACCACCGCGGCGCACGCGCCATCTGCGCCGATCGCATTTGATACTTGACAAATGTTCATGAGCGTGCGACAAGAGCATCATGCATCAGGGGGGAACGGGACACAGGAATGCGCTCGTCCATCGAGCGTCGCGTCCGAGCCATCTGTCACGAAGGGACGACAACGTGCCTCACCGGCGTCGGCCGGATCACGCTCCCAATCATCCGGTTCATGTCACGCTCCGCGTTCGGCACGACGTCCCCCGCCTGCGCCACAGGAAACTGTATGCGGCCCTTCGCGCGGGATTTCGGGGCGGACGGGATCGTTTTGGGTTTCGGCTGATCCACTACTCGGTACGGTCGAAACACATTCAGCTCATTTGCGAGGCTGAAGACCGCCGGGCGCTCACGCGAGGCATGCAGGGGCTCAACATCCGTCTGGCCAAGCGGCTAAACCGCGCGATGGGGCGGCGCGGACCGGTTTTCGCCGATCGGTACAGCGCTCGGGACGTGAAGACGCCGAGGGAAACTCGGCTGGCGCTTCGCCGTGTCCTCGTGTACCACGCCCGCCATCGTGTGAGCGCGGATGGTCCAGACGTTTACTCCAGCGGCGTGGCTTTCGACGGGTGGAAGTACCCGGTTCGCGACATGCGGCTGCTGGGCTCGGCGGACGCCACGACGGTAGTCCCCCCGCGGACTTGGCTGTTGACCGTTGGGTGGCGCGTTTTCGGCGGGCCGCTCTGGTGGGTCGTGCACCGGCGGAGGCCACCCGACGTGTTCGATACATGGGAGACGTGCGTCGCCGACTTGGCCGCGAGCTAGAGCGAGATCGTCCAGGGTAAGGCGTCATCGTCCCGGGGTGGAACGACAACCACGGGAACCAGCCGCGACACAGATTGGGCGCGCGGTCCAGCGGCTACCTAGCGCCGCGCGATGTCCCCGACGGAGGGCGACGGGCTCACGATTGCCGAGTCCGAGACGCTCGCGGGCTTGCCGGGTCGCGCGTTCAAGCGTATGCGTCCGGCAGCGCCGCCGCCACCGCCGCCCGACGTGAATGAGGTGCCACGTCCCGGGAGAGTGCCGTTCCCGCGACCGTCCGCCGTCCCACCATCGCCGCCACGCCCGGCAGCATCATTCCCGCCGGGCCCGCCCTTTGCCGGAGCGCGCGAAATAGCGCCGTCCTCGCCGGGTTCGCCTCCGGGTCCCGTGAAATTCGCCCCGGGCGCTCCGCCCCCGCCCCCGCCTCCCCCGTTGGCGACGAGGGCCGCGCCGGGAACAACAGCGACTTGCGGCGCCTCGATCAGGATGGCGCCCCCCGCGCCGCCGCCACCTCCGCCCCCCGGTGGCGCCTGTAGCTCGCCGCCGTGGCCGCCCGGCCCGCCTCCGCCTCCGGCAGAAATGACGGCCGCCGGGCCGAGCTCGAGGCCCTCGCATCCGACGATCTGCACCGCGCCGCCCGCCCCTCCGCTCGGGAGGACCAAGAGCGGGCAGATCTGCCTGCAGCCCGCGCCACCGCTTCCGCCCTGCGCACCGGGGAGAATCGGAGACAGGTTGGCGAAGCCGTAGGCATCGCCGGGGTTGGCCCCCCCCTGGCCGCCTTTGGTGGCGTAGCCCGCCCCACCGCCGCCATCACTGCTCGTGGGAGACGCGCTTTCGCCGCGGCCGATGCTCACCGCCGCGGCGAAGCCGGGCCCGGAATCCAAGCCCGTCGCCGCCACACCGATCGTTCCCTGGATGCGCACCTTGCCGGTCGCCACCAGCACGGGAATCCGCGAGCCGGTAACAGTGAGGGTGGCGCCTGCTTCGACGGTCACGTCGGTCAAGACGACGACGCAGCGTGGGGGCTCTGCGAGCAGCGCTCCGCCCGCGCAGGAATCGGTGTCGTAGATCTGGTCGGAGGCCACCCGGAGCGAGGCAGTACTCGAGCTCGCGCAGATGTCCGGAGATAGTCCCGTGGGCACGAGTGTCAGGCATGCCGGGGCGCCGCCATTCGGGTTGCCGCACCCGACCGGGCAGGGCGTGTGCACCAACGTGCCCGCCGGGCAGGTGAGCAGGGTGTCGCCGTCACAGCGCGGGGGCCCGGGTACACAGGTCGTCGTCCCCCCGTCGGCGACCTCGTGAACACATACGTTGCGACCCGTGTCGCACGTATACCCCGGCGGGCAGGGATCGGGGCCCATGCCGCATCGGAAGGGCTGGTCGTCGAGCTTCGGGTTGAAGCAACCCGAGACGATGGCGAGGCCGACGACGAACGAACGACGCATGTCCGCCCTCAGCCTAGCGCCGCGGCGGGAAATCCGCCGTGTCGACGGTCACATGCCACGCCCTCGACGCGACCCTCGCCGCCGGGCGGGATCGACGCCGGGCAGTAATCGGGCGGCACGCCGTGCGAGGCTGCTCGACCCAGTAGTCGCTCAGTAGTCGCTCGGTCCCCAGTTGGGACGGAACATGACGGCGATGCGCGCGCCGGCGTCGGCGACCTTGGGGATGCCGTGCCGCCATGTCCGCTGACATGTGCCGCCCATCACGAACAGATCGCCCCGACCGAGCGCGAAGGCCAGCGATCTGCCCCCCGCGGTGGGGCGGAGGAAAAGACGCCGCGGCGTTCCGAGGACACGGTTGCGACCAGAGCCTCGCGTAGATCGCGTGCCGTCGTGTCGCCGTGGTACGCGACGCTGTCGTCGCCGTCGCGGTACAACGCTAGCGAGATGCGCGGAAACTCCTCACCGTAACGTGCCGCCAGGAGCTCGCGGGCACGCTCGAGCAGCGGATGCACGGGTCCGTCCGCGGGCAGCGACGCCACCAGCCGCGGTACATCGACGACGCGGTCGTACATGGGGCGGCGCTCCTTGCGCGTCGTCTCCCGATGCCCAGCCCGGCCGATGCTCCACCCAGGCGCCCTCCGCCAGCTCCATGCGGCGGATCCCGGCGAACTCGGCGTCCACCGACGGCTCCCCGGTCGCGAACAACCCTAACTGGCGGCCCATGCAAAAGCTTACCGTGCCCAACGTGGGGCGCGAGGGCACAGGTGTGCGCCCGCGCCACGGCCCGCCTATCCACTAAGTCACCGTCACCCTTGGCAATCGGGTGGCCCATGCCCTGCAAATCTCCGCCCTGGCATGACCAGCTTGTTCCTGTCGCTGGCACTACTCGCCCAATCGTACGGCGGAGCGCACTGGCGGATCATGACCGAGCACGGCCCGGTGCACGTGTTCCGTCCGCAGGGCTACGACTCGCGCGCAGCGGGAACGCTGGTGTATGTCCACGGCTTGTACACCGACGTCGATGCGGCCTGGCGCGATCACCGTCTCGCCGATCAGTTCGCCGCCGCGAACGTGCAGGCCCTGTTCATCGTCCCCGAGGCACCTATGTCGGGCGGGGAAAACCTCCGCTGGACGTCCCTCGACGAGCTGCTCGTCGCCGTCCATGAAAAGACCGGGCTCGCGCGGCCGCCCGGTCCGGTCGTCGTCGTCGGGCACAGCGCCGCCTACCGCACCATCGTCGCGTGGCTCGGGTGCGGGCGCGTCAAGCACGTCATCCTCGTCGACGCTCTGTATGGAAACGAGGACGACTTCCTCCGCTGGCTGGCCGACGGCCACCACCGCCTCACCATCGTCTCCGACGACACGGCCGACGTCGCCGAGGCGTTCGTCGAACAGCTGAGGGACGCGGTGACGCTCCCGGCCATCCCCGACGACTGGAGCCGCGCGCCAACCGCCGCCCGCAAGGCGCGCGTCCTCCATATCCGCTCGCAGTACAGACACATGCCGCTCGTGACGGAAGGCAAGGCATTGCCCGTCCTCCTCCAGAGCGCCGCACCGCGCGTGCGCCCGGCGCCGGCCGGCTGGATCCAGGCTGCCCTCGGCTCGCGATCCCCGACTACACTCTAGCCCGCATGCCGTCCACTCCGCTGCGGGCCGTCGTCGATACGTGGCTCGCGGTGCGCGCCGCGTCGGGCCGGCTGGACAAACGCGACCGTATGGCCGCGCTTTTCGCCGGGCTCGACGCCCCCGACCTGAGGCTCGCGGCGAACTACCTCGCCGGCGACATCGCCCGAGACGCCGCGGGCGTCGGCTGGGCGACAGTCGACGAGGCCCTGCGCGCGGCGCCCCCGCCGCGCGCCGATCCCCCTCCGCTGCCGCTCGCCGCGATCGACGACGCCATCGCCGAGATAGCCGCCGCCGTCGGCCCCGGGTCGGCCGGCCGGCGCGCCGACGTCCTGGCGCGCCTCATGGCAGCCGCCACCGCCCAGGAGCGCGAGTTCCTCGCGTCGCTGCTGCTCGGCGAGATGCGCCAGGGCGCGCTGCGGGCAGTAGTCCTGGAGGCGCTCGCCCGCGCGCTGGCGGTGGACGCCGAGGCGCTGCGGCGGGCGGTCATGTTCGCCGGCTCGCTGGCCGCCGTGATCGACGCGGTCCGCGCCGACGGCTCGGACGGGCTGGCGCGCTTCGAGGTGACGCCTCTCATCCCGGTAGAGCCGATGCTGGCGTCAACCGCAGTGGACGTGGCCGAGACCCTGGCCGAGCTCGGCGGCACCGCCGCCGCCGAGTGGAAGCTCGATGGCGTGCGCATCCAGCTCCATCGTCGCGGCGACGACGTGCGCGCGTTCACCCGCTCGCTCCGCGACGTGACCGGCAACTCGCCTGAGCTCGTCGAGCTCGCGCGTTCTCTGCCGGCGCGCGCCTTCATCCTCGACGGTGAGGTGATCGCGCGCGGCGACGCGGTGCCGTTCCAGGACCTCATGAGCCGGTTCCAGGCCGAGGAGGGTCCCGCCGCGGGCGGCCTCGACGTGCGCTTCTTCGACATCCTCTACGCCGACGCGCCGATCGTCGATCGCCCCGACCGCGAGCGGCGCGCCGCGCTCGAGCGGCTGGTCCCGCCCGAGCGGTGCATCCCCCGTCGCCTCGTCGCGACGCCCGGCGACGTCGACGCGGTCCTCGCCGAGGCGCTGGGCCAGGGGCACGAAGGGCTGGTCCTGAAGTCGCTCGACGCCCCCTACGCCGCGGGGCGCCGCGGCGCGAACTGGCGCAAGCTCAAGCCGGCGCACACGGTCGATCTCGTCATCCTCGCCGCCGAGTGGGGGCACGGCCGCCGCCAAGGGTTCCTGTCCAACATCCATCTCGGCGCGCGCGACGCCGAGGACCCGTCGCGCTTCTGGATGCTGGGCAAGACATTCAAGGGGTTCACCGACGCCATGCTGCGGGCGATGACCGACGATCTCCAGACGATCGCCCTGGAGCGCGGCCGCCACGTGGTGCGCGTGCGACCCGAGCGCGTCGTCGAGGTCGCCTTCGACGGCATCCAGCGGAGCACCCGCTACGACTCCGGCATGGCGCTGCGATTCGCCCGCGTCAAACGCTTTCGCCCCGACAAGCGCGTCACCGACGCCACCACCATCGACGAGATCCGCGCGCTGGCGAAGTGAGCGACGGGTTGCGTCGCGCCGGCGCAGAACCTACCCTGGGACCTCGCATGCCCATTCCCGCCCGCGGGACGCGCATCGTCCGCCAGGAGGCCGGCGGCAGCCGCTGGGAGGTCGCGATACGCGCCCCGCCGGCGCACCTCGCACCGTACATCCGCGACATCATGGGCTACACCGAGCAGACGCCCATCAGCTCGCGCCGGCGCGAGCTGCCGGGCCCAATGGTCGTGGTCATCCTCGAGATCGGGCCGCCCATCCGCGTCCGGGGGGCGAGCGGGCGGGCCGAGCGGTTCCCCGGCGGATTCGTGGCCGGCGTCGACGACGGTCCCACGGTATGCGAGCACGACGGGTTCCAGTCCGGGGTCCAGCTCAACCTCACTCCCGTCGGCGCGCGGCTGTTCTTCGGCCTGCCGATGTCCGAGCTGACAAGGCGCGTCGTCCCCTTCGGCGACGTCGTTGCCAGGACCCATGCCGATCTCGTCGAGCGCCTCCACGACGCGCGCACATGGGACGCCCGCTTCGATCTCGTCGAGCGCATGCTCGACGAACGTGTCGCGGCGCCGTCGGATCGCGCGCGCGTCGTTTCCTGGGCGGTGCGACGGATCGAGGCCGCCGGCGGCGACGTCGACATGCGCCGCCTCGCGCGCGAGCTCGGCTACAGCCGCAAGCATGTGATCGATCTATTCCACGACCAGGTCGGCGTCCCTCCCAAGCTCCTCGCCCGCATCGTCCGCTTCGACGCGCTCATGCGCCACCTGCGCGTCGGCGGCGCGGGAACGTGGGCCGAGCTCGCCCAGCGCTTCGGCTACTACGATCAGGCGCACCTCGTGAGGGAGGTGCGGCAGTTCACCGGCATGACCCCCACCGAGGCACGCGGCACGTTGATCGACTTCGCGTCGTTCCAGGACGCGGAGGTGAATTCCGTCCAAGACGCGAGCGACGCGCCGCTCTAGTACGGTCGGCAAGGAGGCCCCCATGACCCGACCCAACATCATCCCGACGCTGCGCTACCGCGACGCCGCCGCCGCCATCGACTGGCTCGGCCGCGCCTTCGGCTTCGAGAAGCACGCCGTCTACGCCGACGACGACGGGACGATCGACCACGCCGAGCTCGTCCTCGGCAACGGCATGATCATGCTCGGGACCGCCCGCGACGATGGCTTCGGCAAGCTGCTCCAGCCGCCGCCCGCGTCCACCGCGCCGGTCACCCAGGGCTCGTACGTCATCGTGCCCGACGCCGACGCGCACCACGCGCGCGCCGTCGCCGCCGGCGCGACCGTCGTCCAGGCGCTCCGGACCGAGGACTACGGCGGCCGCGGCTATTCCTGCCGCGACCCCGAGGGGCACCTGTGGAGCTTCGGCACCTACGACCCCTGGCGACCGGCCTGACGCTATGCTCAAGGGGAGAGGTCCCCATGACCGACTACAGCGCCCGCCGCGCCGAGTTCCGGCGGCTCCACCAGACCGGTTGCTTCCTCTTGCCCAACCCGTGGAACGTCGGGACGGCGCGGTATCTGCGCCACCTCGGCGTTCAGGCGCTGGCCACCACCAGCGGCGGTTTCGCCTTTGCCAACGGCCTCCCCGACGCCGACTGGGCCGTCCCGCGCGACGTCTCGCTGGCGCACATCGCCGAGATCGTCGCGTCGGTCGAGCTGCCGGTGAACGCCGACTTCGAGTCCGGCTATGCCCACGAGCCGGAGGGCGTGGCCGAGAACGTGCGCCTGTGCATCGACACCGGCGTGGCCGGCCTATCGATCGAGGACTCGACGGGCGACCGCGACAAGCCGCTCTATGATCTGCCCCTCGCCGTCGAGCGCATCCGCGCCGCGCGCGCGGCGATCGACGCCACCGGGACCGGCGTCCTCCTCACCGCCCGCGCCGAGTGCTACCTCGTCGGTCACGTGCAGCCGCTCGAGGAATCCATCCGCCGCCTCACCGCGTACGCCGACTCCGGCGCGGACGTCTTATTCGCGCCCGGTCCGCGACGCCGCGAGGACATCAAGGCGATCGTCGCCGCCGTCGCGCCCAAGCCGGTCAACGTCATCATGAGCGCGAACGTCGGGCTCACCCTCGCCGATCTGGCCCAGCTGGGCGTGCGCCGGGTCAGCGTCGGCTCGGCGCTGGCGCGCGCGGCCTGGGGAGGCTTCGCCCGCGCGGCCAAGGCGATGATGACCGGGAGCTTCGCCGGCCTCGACGGCGCCATGCCCTTCCCCGAGCTCAACGCGTTCTTCGCCGACGACCACCGCCGGCGCGCCGGCAAGTAGTGCCAACGCCGCCGAGCCTACAGTATGCTCGCGGCATGGTGCGTGAGCTCGCGTGCGCCCTCCTCGTCTGCGCGGCCTGCGGCGGCGCATCCGCCTCGACGGTCCCGGTGACCGGGTCTGACGTCGACCTCAGCCTGGTCGCCGGCTCGTGGGAAGGCTCCTACCAGGGCAGGCAGTCCGGCCGCAGCGGAGCCATCAACTTCGACCTCGCGCTCGGCCACCACGCGGCGGAGGGAAAGGTCACCATGCAAGGGGCAGGAATGCCTCCGGAGGGGGTGGCGCTCCGGATCAGCTTCGTGGAGATGGAAGGCGGGCAGATCCGCGGGCAGATCGTCCCCTACACCGATCCGCAGTGCCGGTGCCTGGTCGATACGGAGTTCCTCGGCCGGGTCAAAGGCGACGCGATGGACGGGACGTTCACCACCCGGCTCCCCGACGGCCGCGTCCAGGGCGGCGTGTGGGAGGCGAGGAGGAAGGCCCACTAGGGCCGCCAGGGCGTCAGGCGCGGGATCCAGCGCCGGACGTGGGCGCGAAACGTGTCGTATTCCGCGCCGAAAGTCCGCGCCAGCGTCGGCTCCTCGTAGGTGAGCACGAATAGGTGGAATGCCAGCCACACGGCGGCACCGTAGACCAGGGTCGTGACATCCCCGAACAGCAATCCCTGCCCCAGGATGAGCGAAACGACCGCGACGTACATGGGGTTGCGCACCAGGCGATAGAAGCCGGTCACGACCAGATGCCGCGTGGGCAGCACCGGGGCAGGTGTGCCCAGACCCTGGAGCGCAAACCGGGCGAACGAGTCCAGCAGCACGGGAGCGCCCGCGATCATCAGGGCCACGCCCAGCACGCGAAACTCGCCGAACCCGAGAAGCGGCGCCTTCATCTCCCAGCGCGAGATCCATCGCGGCACGAGCCCGGCCACCGTCCCGGGCGCTACCACCAGGAAGATCGCGGAACCTAGGACGGCCACCAAACGCCGAACCATGGCGGAACACCTGCCTCCTGTCGCTAGGATGCCACTCTGCGTGGGCGCCGTTTCCTGTTGACAATCTACAAGAGTGGCCGCACATCTCTTGTAGACAATCTAGGGGAACCGCGCCATGCCCGACCGCAAGACCGACCTCCTCCAGGGAACGCTCGACCTCCTCATCCTCAAGACGCTGGTCGCCGGGCCGATGCACGGTTGGGGCATCTCGCAGCGCATCCAGCAACTGTCCGGCGACGTGTTCGCCGTGAACCAGGGGTCGCTCTATCCGGCGCTGCACCGCCTCGAGCGCGAGGGGCTGGTGCGGGCGGAGTGGGGCGCCTCCGAGAACAACCGCCGAGCGCGCATCTACGAGCTGACCCGGCTCGGGCGCAAGCAGCTCGACGAAGAGACGGCGACGTGGGAGCGGCTGGCGGCGGCGGTGAACCGGGTCCTGCAATCGACGTAGGAGGCGCAGCACATGAAACGGCCATGGAGACGCTGGCAGCGCACGACGCGCGAACGTGAGCTCGACGAGGAGATCCGGGTGCACCTCGACATGGAGACCGAAAAGAACCGGCGCGCGGGCATGTCCGAGGAGGAGGCCCGCGCGGCGGCGCGCCGCACGCTGGGCAGCGTCGCGCTGATCAAGGACGAGGTGCGCGACTCGTGGGGGAGCCGCTTCTGGGATTCGCTCCGGGGGGACGTGCGCATCGGCCTGCGCGGCCTGCGCCGCAGCCCCGGCTTCACCGCGATCGTCATCCTCACCATGGCGCTCGGCATCGGCACCAACTCCGCCATCTTCAGCGTCGTCTACGGCGTCCTTCTGCGCCCCCTGCCGTACGCGTCGGGAGACCGGCTGATGCGCATCAAGCAGGCCGCGCCGGCCGCGGGCGTCGACGACCTCGGCCTGTCGGCCCTGGAGCTCGCGGACTACCGGGCGCAGACGCGCACGTTCGACGGCATCGCCGAGTACCACTCGATGTGGTTCAACCTGTTCGGCCGCGGCGAGCCCATGCGGGTCCAGACGGGGGTCGTGTCGGCGAACTTCTTCGACGTGCTGGGCGTGCGTCCGATCCTGGGGCGGACGTTCGCGCCCGGCGAGGACGTCCACGGATCGCAGCCGCTGATCATCCTGTCCTACGGTTTCTGGCAAAGGGCGCTCGGCGCCGATCCCAAGATCATCGGCCAGACGTTCGAGATGAACGACAAGCCGCACGTCGTCATCGGCGTGCTGCCGCCGATTCCGCTCTATCCCCAGGAGAACGACGTATTCATGCCCACCTCGGCCTGTCCGTTCCGCTCGTCGGAACGCGGCGAGACCTATCGGCGCATGCGCATGAGCCTGGCCTTTGGCAAACTCGCCGCGGGCGCGACGCTCGACGAGGCGCAGGCCGAGCTCGCCGGCATCGCCGCGCGCATGCGCGCCGCTCACCCCGCCGACTACACGGACAAGCCCAGCCTCACGGCGGCGGCGGTACCGGTCAAGGCCGAGCTCACCCAGACCGGCCGCACCCGCCTGCTGTTCCTCCTCGCGGTCGCCGGGTTCGTGCTCCTCATCGTATGCGCCAACGTCGCCAACCTGACGCTGGCGCGCGGCATGCGGCGCAAGCAGGAGATGGCGGTGCGCGCGGCGCTCGGCGCGGGCAGGCTGCGCCTGGTGCGCCAGCTCCTCACCGAGGGGCTCATCCTGGCGCTATGCGGCGGCGTCGTCGGGCTCCTCGCCGCGACGTGGGGACGCGACCTCCTCGTGCAGTTCGCCGGCCGGTTCTCCCCGCGCGCGCAGGAGATCCAGATCGACCAGGCGGTGGCGGTGTTCACGCTCGTCGTGTCCCTGGGCACCGGCCTGGTGTTCGCCGCGGTGCCGGCGCTGCCGTCGCCGAAGGACCTCGCCTCCGCCATCCGCGACGACGGGTCGCACGCCGTGGTCGGGCGCGGGCGGCTGCGCTCGATGCTGGTCGTCGTGCAGGTGGCGTTCTCGTTCGTCCTCCTCATCGGCGCCGGCCTGATGCTGCGCAGCCTCATGCGCCTCGAGGACCTCGACCCCGGCTTCCACGTCGAGCACGTGCTGACGATGCGGCTCGACCTCGACTGGTCCAAGCACCGCGGGCCGGGCAAGGAGGCGACGGCCGGGCAGGTCGCCGCCTACGGGCGCCTGCTGGAGCGCGTGCGCACGGTGGCGGGAGTCGCCGACGCGGCGGTGGCCACGAGCTTCCCCCTGTCGACGGTCGACCCCTTCAGCTCGCAGTACCAGATCGAGGGGCAGGCGCCGGCGAGCGCCGAGCTCCGGCCGCGCGCAGACCAGCTCGTGGCCAGCCCTACGTTCTTCGCGATCGTCGGCGTGCCGATCATCTCCGGCCGCACGTTCGGCGTCGCGGACACGCTCGATTCGCCGGGCGTGCTGGTCGTCAACCAGTCGCTCGCTCGCCACCACTTCGGAACCACCGATCCGGTCGGCCGGCGCGTGTCGTTCGACCGCGGCGAGACCTGGTCGACGATCGTCGGGGTCGTCGGCGATGCTCGGCTGCACGCGCTCGACGTGCCGGTCGGCGACACGATCTATTGGCCGCTGGCGCAGCAAGGCAGCCTGTCGGCGAGCCTGCTCGTGCGCACCGACGGGGATCCCGCCTCGCTGACGCGCGACGTGCGCGCGGCGGTCCGCGCCGTCGATCCGCGCCAGCCCGTCGCGAACGTGCGCACCTTCGACGAGGTGCGCGCCGGGTCCCTCGCGTCGCCCCGGACGACGGCGATGCTGCTCGGCCTGTTCGCCATGCTGGCGCTGGTCGTCACCGCGGCCGGCATCGGCGGGGTGATCGCCCTCACCGTCAGCCAGCGCACGCGCGAGATCGCGGTGCGGATGGCGCTGGGGGCCAAGCGCGCCGACGTGGTCGCGATGGTCCTGCGCCAGGGGCTGGGGCTCGTCCTGGCCGGCCTGGTCGTCGGCGCCGGCGCGGCCCTCGCGCTCGGCCGCCTGATGGCGTCGCTCCTCTTCGACATCGCCCCGACCGACCCCATCACATACGTCTCGGTCGCGCTCCTGGTCGTCGTCGTCGCCGCGCTCGCCTGCTTCGCCCCGGCGCGCCGCGCCGCCGGCATCGATCCCATGGTCATGCTGCGCGCGTGATCGCGTATGATGCCGGCGTGAGCCGGCGCATCGCCGCGACGATCGTCGCGGCCTACATCCTCATCCAGGGTTTCCAGGAATTCGCGATCCGCACGCTGGGCCAGCCGACGGAGCCGGCCGCCGAGCTGCTTCAGGGCCCCGAGCCGCTCAACATCGCGCGGGCGACCCTCCTTCTGCTGTCGTTCTTCGGCCTGGCGTTCGCCTTCCTCGTCGTGTGCGCCCACGACCGCGCCCGCCGTCCGTTCGCCTCGGCCGCCGCCTACCTCGGCTTCCTCACGTTCTGCCTCATCGAGATCGGGCTTCGCTCCGTGGAGCTGTTCTGGGTGTACCTCCGCCTCCCGGAGGAGTACGCCCGCGCGCAAGCGGCCGCGCTCGACAAGATGGCGACGTTCCAGGCGGTCCAGGCCGCGCTCTACTTCCCGCTCATGCTGTCGCAGCTCCTCGGCAGCGCGATCCTGGCGATCGGCTTCCCGCGCGCGCCGCGGCGCAACCTGCTCATCGTGGCGGCTTTCGGCATCAACGCGGTGCGCCTGGCGTGCCGCCTCGTCGGCCAGTTCCTCCACGTGGCGGCGTTCGACGTCATCTCCGGTCCGTTGTACCTCCCGCTCGTCGTCGTCATCTACCTGCCGATCGCGATCTGGCTGTACCGCGAGCCCGGATGATCGACGGGCGGATCACGCCCGCTTGTCGTCGAGGATGTCGCGGCAGACGCGCAGGCACTCGCCGCACACCTGGGCCGTCCCGACGACCAGCTCCCGGTCGGGGCCGCGCCGCTTGCCGCAGAAGGAGCAGCGCCCGCGCGCGCCGGGCCGCGCCGCCGCCAGGGGGGCCGAGGCGCGACCGGCGAGCGCGCGCTCGGCGAGCGCCACGCAGGCGTCGCAGATGAACACGTTCGGCCCGGCGATGAGCTTGGCCACCTCGGCGGGCGGCAGGCCGCAGAACGTGCACACGGCGTCGCGTTTGGGGTTGCGGGTGCGCCACACGCGCTGCCACCAGCTCCCCCCGGCGTCGTCGACGATCTGCTGCACGCGTTGATGGCTGAGCGACAGCGCCTGCGCGATCTCCCGCAGCGAGCCGCCGGCCAAGTGCAGGCGCCGCACCACCGTGTGGTAGTCGGCGCGCGCCAGCTGGGCCCGGCGGTCCGCCTCGGCGAGGCGCGCCCCCGCCGCCCGGGCCTTGTTCAGAAGCTCCTCCGGCAATACCATGGCGAGACCTCCGTTTGTCTACCTGACTAGTCATTTTAGTCTAGTACAGATAGACAAACAAGTCCTCGCTCAGCCCACGCGCTCGGCCCCCGCGTACACGCACATCCGCTCCCCGCGCACGAAGCCGACGATCGTCATCCCGCCGGCCCGCGCCGCGTCCACCGCCAGCGACGACGGCGCCGACACGGCGGCGAGGATCGGCGCGCGCGCGGCGAGCGCCTTCTGCACGATCTCGAACGACACGCGCCCGGACACCATGAGGATGCGGCGGGACAGCGGGAGGAGCCCGGCCGCCGCGGCCCAGCCCACGATCTTGTCGACGGCATTGTGGCGCCCCACGTCCTCGCGCACCGCCAGCGGCTCGCCGCGCTCGTCGAACAGCCCGGCCGCGTGGAGGCCGCCCGTCCGCCCGAACACCTCCTGGGCCGCGCGCAGCCGGGCCGGCAGGCCGTAGAGGACGTCGGAGGGCACGCGCACGTTGTCGGCGATCGGCGGCGCGCACCCCATCGCCGCGGCGATGCTCGTCTTGCCGCACACGCCGCAGCTCGAGCTGGCGTACAGGTTCCGGCGCAGCCGCGCCAGATCCACCTCCACGCCGCGCGCCAGCACCGCCTGCATCACGTTGTCCTCGGCCGCGTCGGCGCAGTGGCGCACGCTGGCGACGTCCTCGGCGCGGTCGACCACGCGCTCGGTGACGAGGAAGCCGCGCACCAGCTCCTCATCGTCGCCGGGGGTGCGCATCACCACGGCGACCGGCACGCCGCCGATGCGGATCTCCAGGGGCTCCTCGCGCGCGACCGCGTCCTCGGCGCGCTGATGCGCCGCGCCGCGCCACTCGTCGCGCTCGACGACATCGAAGCGCTCGCCGTCCACCCGGGTAGTATAGCTCGGCGGAAAACTGTTAGAATCTGTGCGCATGGCGAGGAAGCGGCTGGGCGAGATTCTGGTCGAAGCGGGCGTCCTCGCCGACGCCCAGCTGCGCGCGGCCCTGGCCGAGCAGCGCCGCTGGGGCGGGCCGCTCGGGCGCATCCTCGTCGACATGAAGCTCATCACCGAGGACGCCATGGTCGCGGCGCTGTCGCATCAGCTCAATTTTCCGTCGGTGAACCTGGATCAGGTGAAGGTCGACCGCTCGGTGGTCGACCTCATCCCGGGGGAGCTCGCCGAGCAGTTCGGCGTGATCCCGTTCGCCGCGCAGGGGAAGTTCCTCGACGTCGCGATGGCCGATCCCACCAACCTGGGCGTCATCGACGAGCTGCGCATCCGCACGCGGTTGAACGTGCGGCCGTACCTCGCCGGCCCCAAGGCGATCGAGCGCGCCCTCGCGCGCTACTACGGGCGGGGCGTCCCGTCCGAGCCCCACGCGCAGACGGTGAGCATGAACCCGCCGGCGATGCCCGCGAACGTGCGCATGCTCGAGCCCGAGGAGAAGGGCCGGCGCGCCATCACCCAGACGGGGTCGGCGCCGGCGATGAAGGTCGGCTCGGGCACCGGCCCGGCCACGGCCATCGATCCGCCCGCAGCCGTCGTGCTGCAGTCCGCGCCGCGCGACTACTCGCGCGAGATCCAGGCGCTGCAGGAGCGCGTGCAGCGCCTCGAGGCTCTGGTCACGCGCGACGAGGACGTCCTGCGCAAGCTCCTCGCGCTGTTCATCGAGAAGGGGCTGTTCACGCGGGAAGAGATCCTCGAACGGATCAAGTAGTCACTCTATCGTCGTCCGTTCGCTCGCGCGGGCTCGGCGCTCCGGGTCGCTCGGCTGCGCCTCGCTCCAGGGTCGCTGATCCCTCGCCCGCGCTCGCTCACTCTATCGTCATCGCCCGCTCGAGCTCCTCGGGGTTCGATGCGGCGTACACCGCGACCTCGAGGCTGATGCGCCCCTTGCCCACCAGCTCGACCAGGTGCTGGTCGAAGAGCTGCATCCCGTAGAGATCCCGCCCCCGCTTCATCAATTCGGGGATGTCGCCGAGCCGCCCGGGCATGCGGATGCACTCGCGGATCGAGCGCGTGACCCGCAGGATCTCCACGGCCGGGACCCGCGCGCGCCCGTCCTTGGTCACGAGCAGGCGGAGCGACACCACCGCCGACAGCGCGTCGCTCAGCCGCTCGCGCACCATGTCCTGCTCCGTCGGCGGGAACATCCCGATGTAGCGCTGGATCGTCGACACCGCGTCGGGCGTGTGGATCGCGCTGATGACCAGGTGCCCCGTCTCCGCCGCCTTGAGCGCGATCTCGGCGGTGTCGCGCTCGCGGATCTCGCCCACCATGATGACGTCGGGGTCCTGGCGCAGTGCCGCCACCAGCGCGTCGCGGAACGTGGCCGTGTCCGCGCCCAGCTCGCGCTGGATGATCATGCACTTGCCCGGCTCGAACAGGAACTCGATCGGATCCTCGATCGTGATGATGTGCGCCCGCCGGCTCTCGTTCAGGTGCCGCATCATCGCCGCGATGGTGGTGGTCTTGCCGTTTCCCGTGGCCCCGGTGACGAGCACCAGCCCGCGCCGCGCGTCGGCGATCTCGCCGAGGATCGGAGGAAGGTTCAGCTCGGGAAAGGTCTTCACCTTCACGGGGATGATGCGCATCACGACGCCGATGGTGCCGCGCTGGCGGAAGATCGATGCGCGGAAGCGGCCGCTCCCCGCCAGCGAGTACGATACGTCGATCTCCGCGAACGGCCGGTGGTAGTCGAGCTTGATCGACCGCCCCTCGAGGATGAAGTTGGCGATGTTCTCCAGGTCCGCGGCGTTGAGCGGCGGGACCTTGATCGCGCCGAGGAGCTCGCCCTGCAGGCGGTAGTGGGGTGGATACCCGACCTCGAAGTGGACATCCGACACGCCCCGCTCCACACCGAAGGCCAGGAGCCGCTGGAACGACGCGATATCCATGTCAGCTCGCCGGCTTGATTCCGCTCGAAGGCGCGTCGGCGAAGTCGGCGGCGACCGTCGTGGTCCCGTCCTCCTCGAACCCGTCGAGGAGCTCGGGGTACATCGCACGCCCCGGGCTCGTCCCGCGCGACTCGGCCAGCTCGCCGTCCTCCTCGTTGAACTCGAGCGCGGGGGGCGCCGGGATGGGCCCCAGGGCGCCGGCCGCGAGCGCGCGCACCGCGCGCTTCACCGACGCGCGCAGCTTGGGGAACGGCGCGGCCGGGCGGGCGAGGAAGTAGCCCTGCCCGTAGCGCACGCCGAGGTCCTTGACCACGGCGAGGTCGTCGGCCGACTCCACGCCCTCCGCCACCATCACCGCGTCGATCGCCTCGGCGATCCGCCCCAGCGAGCGGAGCATCTCGCGCTTGACCGTGCTCTTGGCGGCGCCGCGCGTGAGCACGTCGGACAGCTTGACGAAGTGCGGGCGCAGCGCCATCACCGCCTCGAGGTTGGAGTGCTTGGTGCCCACGTCGTCAATCGCCACGCCGAATCCCATGCTGGTGTACACCGCCAGCGCACGCCGGAACGACGAGAAGTTCTCGATCGCCAGACGCTCCGTGATCTCGAACACGACGTTCGCCGGGGTGAGGTTCGCCGACTCGAGGAGGCCGGTGACCTCGGTCTCGATGAACGACGCGTCGTAGATCGACGCCGGCAGCAGGTTCACGAACAGGCGGTGGACCGGCTCCAGGCCCAGCGCCCCGCGGATCGCCCCGCGGAAGCAGGCGCGGTCGAGCTCGAACAGGAGCCCGACGTCCTCGGCCACCGAGAACAGCGACAGCGGCGCCTCGAGCGGCGAGCGGCGCGGCCCGCGCGTGAGCGACTCGTAGCCGAAGATCTCGCCCGACGACAGGTGCACGATCGGCTGGTACACGGGCGTGAGCCCCTCGCCGAGGATCAGCTCCTGCAGCAGATCCTTGTCCTTCTGCCGCTGGCGGCGCCGCATGAGCTGCGCCGACTCCTTGGCGTCGTCCACCAGGCGGGCGATGAGCCGCTCGGCGCGCATCATCGGGTTGTGCAGCGCGCGCGCGTAGCCGACGGCGATGCGCGGGTGGTCGTGGATGAGATCGAACACCTCGCGCGCCAGGGCGACGTCGATCGATTCCTGCACCCTCTGGGCGATCGACTCCAGCTCGGCGGGCTCGCCGCCGGTGGGGCGCCACGCCGACACGAAGTAGACGAACGCGTCGCCGTCGTCGGCGCGGCAGATGAGGTCGGAGCCGCGCGTCACCTCGCCGCGCAGCTCGGCGAGGCGCCGCCCCACCTTGGCCAGGAACTCGTTGTGCCGGGACACGCCGTACTCGATCTCGACGCGCCGCAGGCGCGACAGGTCGACGTACATGCAGCCGATCGCCTTCTCCCGCACCAGCGAATCGACGATGGAGTAGATGCGCTCGTGGTAGGTGGGGAAGCTCTCGCGCGCGGGGGCGGACGCGCCCCAGCTCTCGAGCGCCGGGTGGACCTCCCCCGTCTCGTCGACGGCGGCGAGCTGGGGGGTGGCCGCCGGCGCCGCCGCGCCCTCGCCGTAGACCTGCACCTGGTTGCGGCCGGCGTGCTTGGCGACGTAGAGCGCGTGGTCGGCGTAGGCGAGCAGCTCCTCCGAGTTCTTGGCGTCCTCGGCGAACGCCGCCACGCCGAAGCTCATGGTGATGCGCCGCCCCGACGGAAACGCCGTCGACCGCACCGCGGCGCACAGCCGCTCCGCCTTGACCTTCGCCCCCTCCTTGGGGGTCTCGGGCAGGAGCACGACGAACTCTTCGCCGCCGTAGCGGGCGACGATGTCGCTCTCGCGCAGCCGGTCGGGCCCGTCGTCGGAGCCGCGCAGCAGCTCGGCCACGCGGCGGAGGATCTCGTCGCCCAGCGGATGGCCGAACTGGTCGTTCAACTGCTTGAAGTGATCGATGTCGCAGAAGATGAGCGACAGCGGCTTGCCGTAGCGGCGGGCGCGCGCGGTCTCCTCGCGCATGCGCTCGTGGAAGGACCGGTGGTTGTACAGGCCGGTGAGGCCGTCGCGGAACGCCAGGACCTCGAGCTCGCGGCTCTTGCGCTCGAGCTCGTTCGTGGCGGCGAGCAGCGCGCGTTCGCGCTCGTCGAGCGTGGTGGCGAGGAGGCGCTCCTTGGCGCGCAGCTCCTCGTTGGCGCGGCCGAGATCGTCGATGAGCTGCGCGTTGCGCGCCTCGAGCTCGTGGACGCGGGCGAGCTGCAGCACCGTGCGCTCGATCTCGTCGGACTGCCACGGCTTGCGGAAGAACGAGTGCACGTGCCCGCGGTTCACCGCGTCGATGATCGAGTCGACCTCGGCGTAGGCGGTGATGATGATGCGCTTGGCGTCGGGGAGGAGCTTCACCGCCTCGGCGAGGAGCTCGATGCCGTTCATCGCCGGCATGCGGTAGTCGCATACGAGGACGGCGAACTCGTCGCCGTGCTGGAGGATGCGGAGCGCGGGCTCGGGCCCCGGCGCGGTCACCACCTCGCAGCGTCGCGACAGAGCCCGCTGGAGCAGCTCCAGGCTCGTAGGCTCGTCGTCGACGACGAGGATCCGAGGTCGCCCGCCGTGCTCCTCCGGTTCTGGCATCAACCGGCCGATTATAGCACCGCGGACGAGATCGCCGACCGTGTGCTAACCGGTGACCCTTTCGATCAGCCACACCAGCCCCAGCGCACCGATGACCGCGGAGCCGCCCAGCACCGCGACGCGGCGGTAGAGGTCGCGGCGGCGCCGCGCCGCGAGGACGAGGAGCGGCAGGAGCGGCAGGACGATCGTGAGCTGGCCGATCTCGACGCCCACGTTGAACGCCAGGAGGGGCACGACGACGCGCGTGGGCGGAAGGAGCGGCCGCAGCATCGCGGCGAAGCCGAGACCGTGGACGAGCCCGAAGCAGAACGCGAGCAGCGCGCGTCCGCGCGGCTCCGGCATGAGCATGTTCTCGGCGGCGACGAACACGATCGACGCCGCGATCGCGCTCTCGACGAACCGCGAGGGCAGCGACACGATCTCCAGCGCCGCGAGGATGAGCGTCAGCGAGTGCGCGGCGGTGAACGCGGTGACGACCTTGAGCGTGGTGGCCCACTCGCGCCGCTCGCGCCGGAGCGGCACGACGAGGAGCAGCCCCAGCACGAACGCGATGTGATCGTACCCGGTGTAGATGTGCTCCATCCCGTGGACGATGTAGTCGCCGAGGCCGAGGCTCGGCCGGGCCGCGCCCGCCAGCGCCAGGCTGAACCGCCGCCGCCCGCGCACGAGCTCGTCGGTCGTCGTCTCCCCCGCGTGGCTCACCGACAGCATCGCGCCGTGCGCCGGGTCGAGATCGAAGAACAGGTCGTAGTCGATGGTGACGATCGACGGCGGGCCTGCGCACCGCGCCACGAAACGGAGCTCGGCGAAGCGATCGGTCTGGTGAAGGACCGATATCCGCCCCGGCTCGGCGGGGCACGGACGCTCGTCGCCCCGGATGTGTAAACGTGCTAAAACATAGGCAAAAAGGCGATCTCCGCCGCCGCGGATCTCGTCGTCGGTCGCGTCGCGATCGCGGTCGAGCGCCAGGGGCTCGTAGAGATCGCGCGAGGACAGGCGCAGGAGGTACGACACGGTGCCGTCGTCCTCCACCGTCACCTTGGACCAGCTCATGGACGCCTGGTGCGCGCGGGCAGATATCGACCACAGCGCGACGACCACGAGCAGGGCGACCCGACGCAAGCGCAGCAAAGTATAGAGCTTGACAGGGGTTGTACCGAGGATTACCTACTGCGGGCCGCCATGGCGAGACGCGACTACTACGACGTGCTCGGCGTCGCGCGAAACGCCGATTCCGCCGAGATCAAGAAGGCTTATCGCAGACTCGCCATGGACTTCCACCCGGACCGCAACCCCGGGAGCAAGGACTCGGAGGACCGGTTCAAGGAGGCGTCGGAGGCCTACGAGGTCCTGTCCGACCCCGACAAGCGCGCCCACTACGACCGGTTCGGGTTCGAGGGGCTGCGGGCGACCGGGTTCGAGGGCTTTAGCGGGATCGACGACATCTTCTCCCATTTCTCCGATCTGTTCGGCGACTTCTTCGGCTTCGGCGGCGGCGGGCGCGGGCGGCGCGGCGCGCCGCGCGGCGGTGACGTCCGCCTCGACGTGCGGCTCGCGTTCGCCGAGGCCGTGGCGGGATGCGCCAAGGAGGTCGAGCTCAGCCGGCGCGTGACGTGCGCGGGCTGCGCGGGAACGGGCGCGGCGGCGGGCTCGCGTCCCGATCGCTGTCCGACGTGCGGCGGCCGCGGCCAGGTCGTCCACCAGCAGGGCTTCTTCATGATCGGCACCGTCTGCCCGAGCTGCCGCGGCGAGGGGACGGTCGTCAAGGACAAGTGCAAGGACTGCCGCGGCGCGGGCGTCACGACCAAGACCGAGACGCTCACCGTCAACATCCCGGCGGGCGTCGACAACGGACAGCGCCTGCGCCTGTCGGGCAAGGGGGAGAACGCGCCGCGCGGCGGCGGCGCCGGCAACCTCTACGTCGACATCCACGTCGCCCCCGACGAGCGCTTCGTGCGCGACGGGGACGATGTGCACACGCCGCTCCTCGTTTCCTACGCCACCGCCGTCCTCGGCGGCACGGTGACGATCCCGACGCTCGACGACGATACCAACGGCACCGCCGAGCTCGATCTCGAGCCCGGCACGCAGCCCGGAACGGTGGTCGTGCGCAAGGGCCACGGGATGCAGCGCCTCGACGGATACGGGCGCGGCAATCAGATTGTCGAAATCGGGATCGATGTTCCCACGCGCGTGACGGAGAAACAGAGGGAGCTCCTGCGCGCGTTCGCCGCCGAGGGCGGCGAGGAAGTCCCCGAACGCCGGTCGTTCTTCGGGCGCAAGCGAAAAAAGTAGGCTGCGGACGCGTTGCAGTGCAACGCGGTTGCGCCCCCCGCTGTCTAACTATCCGTGACGGGAATTCAGACACTTGGCTGTTGGCACGGCGACTGCACTACCGCTCGCCATGAGCGACACCAAGTACCACGGAATTCTTTCTCACCAGAAACGGTTGATGCTGTCGAGCATCCTCGCCACGGTGGCGCTGGCGGGTTACTTCGTCGCCACGATCGGGGGGCTGGTTTAAGCCGCGCACACGTCGAGGGTGGAGGGGGCAACTGCATGCTCATCTCTCCACCCCTCCACCCTTGACGTGTTTTATTTCTTGTCCGGCTTGAGCTCGCCTTCCCTGGCAGCGCCCTTCGCGGCCGGACACTTCTTCTCATTGATGACGTCCTTGGGGATGTCGTTTCCCACGACGGGGATCGTCCGGTCGTTGAGGTAGGCGTAGGCGAAGAAGGAAGCGAGGACGCGCTTGGTGTAGTTGCGCGTCTCGTCGAAGGGAATGGCCTCGCCGAACTCGTCGAGCGCCCAGTCGCCGCGCTGGCACAGCCAGCGCCACACCGCGCCCTCGCCGGCGTTGTAGCTGGCGATCACGAGCGGCAGGTTCTGCCCGAACGTCGTCCATAGGAATGCCAGCCAGCGCGAGCCGACGGCGACGTTCTTTTCCGGGTCGCGCAGCGTCTCGCGCGAGATGTCGAACCCGAGCCCTTTTCCGAACCGCTGCGCCGTCGGCACGATCATCTGCGTCAGGCCGATCGCGTTGGCGAACGACTCCATGACCGGGTCGAACGCGCTCTCCTCGCGCACGAACGCCTCGAGGAGCTCGGGGGGATAGCCGAGCTGCTTGGCGGCTGGCTCTACGAGGTGCCAGTACCCGCGCGGATAGGCGATGTCCCACTTGCCGCGGGTGTCGGCGGTCGGCCAGGCGAGCTTGTAGTCGAGGACGTGCCAACGGGCGATCCAGTGCGAGCGGTCCCACCGGCGGGCGCGGTCGTAAAGGAACGCGGTCGCCCACAGGTCCTCCTGGCGCGCGGGGTCCGTGACCTTCTGCCGGCCGTCGGGGACGCGCAGGCCGGCGCGCGACAGCTCGCGCTCCGCCTCGGCGCCGAGCCCGAGGCGCAGGAGCTCGACGCCGCGCTGGAAATAGGGGTCGGCGTAGACCGCGCGCGGCGCGAAAGCGAGCCGCGCCGGCGGCCGCGCCGGCGGCTGCGCGATCTCGGCGACGATCGCGGAGAAGGCGTCGGGGTGGCGCTCGCGCAGGCGGTTGAGCGCGAGGAGCGCGTAGTAGCCGAGCGGGTACTCGCGGACGGCGCGCAGGTAGGCGTCCTTGGCCTCCGCCGGCTTTCCCAGCTTCTCCTTGGCGCGGCCGATCCAGTAGTGGGTCTGCCCCTCCGCCCAGTAGTTCTCCTCGTGCGGGACGGCGGCAATCTGCTTCTCCAGCCAGCCGACCGCCTCGTCGTACTTCTCGGCGCGCCAGGCGCGCCAGGCCAGGCGCCACAGCGCCTCGGCCTTCATGTCGCCGTTCGGAAACTTCTCGGGGAGCTTCTCCAGCGCGGCGACGAGCTTCTCCGTCGCGCCCTTCTCTCCCTGATCCTCGAGGATCTGCCACTGCTCGGACTGGCGGAGGCGCGCGTCGTCGGCGATCGTGTGCTCGGGGTGCCACGTCTCCGCCTTCTCGAAGCGCTCGATCGCCTTTTTGGGGTCGCCGGCGGCGCCCCACGCGCGCCCGCCCTGGTAGGCCGAGCGCGACTGGAGATCGGCGTCCTTCGTCCGGGCGCAGGCGGCGATCGCGTCGTCGAAGAGCGGCGCCGAGCGCGCCCGTTGCCGCTCCTTGAACACAGTCTGGGCCAAGTGGAACGCGGCGAAGCAGCGCAGGCCGGCGTCGATCGTCTTGACCTTCAGCAGGGCCGCGAAGTCGGCCTCGGCGAGCTCGTTGCGCATGGCGTCGAAGTACACCTTGCCCCGGTCGGCGAGCTCCCTCGGCGCGAGCGCGAGCGCGGCCGCGCGCTCCTTCTTGTCGGGGAGGAGCGCCTCGATGCGCGCCCTGGCCTTGTCGGCCCAGCCCTCGAGGGGCGCGTCGACGAGGATGCGGTGGTATAGCGCCACCGCCTCGGCGGCGTGACCGCGCGCTTCCTCCGCCCCGGCCAGCCAGAAGCGCGCCTCGGCCGCGCGGATCCCCTGGGGAAACCGGCGGAGGTAGCCGTCGTAGTGGGCGAAGATCGCCTCGGCGTCGCCGCGCGCGCGCAGGACGTCTCCGAGGAGGAGCTGGGCCTCGGCGTAGAGGACCGCGCCCTCCGGCACGTCGCGGGCGCGCGCCTCGGCCGCGTCCCAGTCGCGCAGCTTGTAATACGACATGCCCGCGAAGTAACGGGCATACTCGCGGAGGAGGGGCAGCTTTTCGCCGGCGGCGTCGAACCCCGTCGCGGCGTCCTTGTGGTTGCCGAGGCGGCGGTCGCACCAGGCGGCGAGGAATCCCAGGCGCGCCCGGGCCGGCTCGGCGGAGGCGCGCTCGCGGGCCGCGGCGAAGCCGTCGCGCGCCTCGCGGAACCGCCCTGCGGCGAGGTCGGCGCTCGCCGCGAGGTCGCCGAAGAACGGCGTTGTGTCGGGGAAGGGGGCGTCCGCGGCGTGGGCCGCCGAGCCTACGAGACAGACGAGCAACGCGGCACGCACGCGCATGGTATCGACGCTAGCAACGTGCCGCCGGTGCGGCAAATTCCGGGGGCGTCGGCTAACTCACAACGCCTGCGATCACCGGCACCAGCCACACCCCGTAGCCGTCCTCATCGCGGACCGTCGCGATCATGTCGTCGAAGTGGGCGACCGCGTCCGCGCGCGAGATCGGGGTGTGCTCGGCGATCGCGTCGACGTAACCGTCGCGCCACGCGCCGAAGATGCCGGCGAACGTCTCGCGCGCGGCGCGCAGCGTGTCGACGACGATATAGTCGACGGTGAGGTCGGTCACGCCGAGCCGCCGCAAGATCGAGTACGCCCGCCGGCCCACGAACAGGTCCGTCCCCGTGGCGCGACCGAAGTCGCGCGGCGCGACGCGCCAGAACGCGTCGGCGTCGAGCTGGCGCGGCGGGAAGTGGATCATCCCGTAGTCCTCGGCGATGAGATGAAGCCGCCCGCCCGGCCGGGTTACGCGCACGAGCTCGGCGAGAACCTGCTCGGGGTGGGGGATGGAGTGGATGACGTGCCGGCACACGGTGAGGTCGAACGTTCCGCCGGGCAGGTCCAGCCCGTAGATGCTGCGGTTCTCGAACCGCACGCGATCGCCGAAGCGCGCGCAGCGGTCCGCCGCCAGCGCCAGGTGGGCGTCGATGATGTCGACGCCGAGGAGCTTCGACCGGGGATAGAGCTCCGCCAGCCGGAGCGTCGCCTCGCCCGTGCCGCAGCCGGCGTCGAGGACGCGGACGTCGTCGGGGAGCCTGTAGCGGCGGAACAGCGACAGCTCCTGCGGCCAGATCGCCTCGGCCTGGGCCGCCAGGTTCCGCACCATCGATTCGTCGGCCATCTGCTGGCCCTGGGGATTGAGGTTCTCGTCCATCGTCCCCCTGCAGATAGCATCGGGGGGGCGCCGGCGAAAGGGCCAGCGGACGGGCGGCGGATCGGGCCAGCCGTCACACGATACGGTGGTTCACCACGGCCCGCAGGCTCTGCGGGTCGAACGGCTTCTCCATGCGCTGGTTGGTCGTCTCGTCGAGGAACGCGCGGGCGCGCGGGGTGAACGCGCCGCCGGTGAGGAAGATCACCCGCTGCGCCTGCTCGGGCGACTTCTGGGACACGATGCGGAAGAAGTCGATCCCGGTCACCTGCGGCATCATCAGGTCGCACAGGATCACGTCGAACTTGATCCCCGAGTCGAGGAGGCGCAGCGCCTCGGTGGCGCTCTGGCAGATCGTCACGTCGTGCTCGGACTGCAGGGTCCGCCGCACGGCCAGGGCGACCATGGGCTCGTCGTCGATGACGAGGACTTGCCCGCGGCGGCCCGCCTTCCGCGCGTCGGTCGCCGCGGCGGCGGGGAGGGGCTCGACGAGCTTGGCGGCGGGGAGGACCACGCGCGCGGTCGTGCCGTGCCCCACCTCGCTGTGAAGGGTGATCTCGCCGCCGAGCGCGGTGATGATGCGCTGGCAGATCGACAGCCCCAGACCCGTGCCCTGCCCCACCGGCTTGGTCGTGAAGAACGGCGTGAACAGGCGCTTCATCACGTCGGGCGGGATGCCCGGCCCGGTGTCGCAGATCTCGATGACGGCGCGCCCCTCGGGGTCCGTATACGTCTTGGCGCGGATCTCGTGCCGGTCGGTCTGGCCCTCGGGAATGGCCTGCGCCGCGTTCACGACGAGATTCAGGAATACCTGCCCCACGCGGGACTCGTTCGCGTCCACCTGCGGCACCGGCGCGAAATCCTTCACCAAACGGGCACGGTGGCGGATCTCGTTCCAGCCCATGCGCAGCGACGACTCCAGCGCCCGGCGCACGTCGACCGGGCCGCGGACCTCCTCGTCCCCGCGCGAGAACACCTTGAGATCGCGCGCGATCTGTCGCACCCGCTCCACGCCCTCGCGGGCGTCGCGCAACTCCTCCAGGAGGTCGTCCCTGGCGCCGGGGCGGATCTCCAGCTCGAGGACGTCGCGCATCGCGAGGTCCACGTTCGCGAGCACGGTGGCCAGCGGGTTGTTGATCTCGTGGGCCACGCCGGCCGCCATGGTTCCGACCGATGCCATGCGGTCGGACACCATGAGCTGGGCCTGCATCTTCTTCCGCTCGGTGACGTCGCGGGTGATGGCGAGCTTGGCCGGCGCCCCCTCGTACTGCACCAGATGGGCCGGCGACACCTCCAGGTGGCAGGGCTCCCCGTTCGCCCCGCGGAGGCTGAACTCCTCGTTCCGGTCGGCGCCCTCCCCGTCGAACAGCCGCGCCGAGGCGCGCTGGCGCTCGCCCTCGACCACCAGCTCGGTGATGCGCTTGCCGATGAGCGCCTCCGGATCGGCGACGCCGAGGCTGCGCGCGAACGCGGGGTTGGCATAGGCGATGACCTCGCCCCGCCGGATGACCACGCCGTCCGGCGCCTGCTCGATGACGCTGCGGAAATCGACGCGCGCGCGCACCAGCTGCTCCTCGGTCTCTACGCGCACGGTGACGTCGCGCATGTTGACGTAGTAGAGGAGGTCCTTGCCGACCTGGACCTTGGACGCCGAGATGTCCACGAACACGCGTCTGCCGTCGGAGCGCAGGAACGTCATCGCGTCGGCGCGGAACGTGCCGTCGAGCGCCAGGCGCTCGAAGCTCTTCATGTGCTGGGATCGGTCCGCGGGCGCGACCAGGTCGGTGAACGACTTGCCTACAAGCGTCTCGCGCGGCAGGCCGAACATCGCCTCGCCGCGGCGGTTCGTCTCCATGATCCGCCCGTCGACGTCGGTCACCACGATCGCGTCGGTGGCCTGATCCATGAGCGCGCGGTAGCGCAGCTCGGAGTCGCGCAGCCGCCGGAACGACCGCCCCAGCACCATCGACTGGGCGAGGAGCGTCGAGGTCGCCTCGGCGAACGCGATCCAGTCCGAATCGGCGAGGTGCGTGCGGTCGGACACCATGAGCACCAGGCCGAGACAGCCTTGGAGGCAGGACAGCGGCGACAGCAGAGCCGACGTGGCCCCGCCCAGCCCGGCGAGGACCGCCGCGCCGACCTCGCGCGGGACCTCGGGAGACGGGATCGCGATCGGACGGTTGGTGTCGCACGCCCGCGCGAACAGCTCGGGGTGCTCGAAGAAGCGCCGCCAGCCCTCGTCGTCCTTGAGGCCGTCGCGCCCCACCATGCTGCGGGGGACGAGCATGCCGTCGGGGGACGTGATGTACACCGCGCCGCGGGTGAGCCCGGCGGCGTCGAGGCAGTGGGTGACGGCGCGCCCGAGCGCGACGTTCACGTCGAGCTCGCCCGACAGCGCCTCGGAGATGGCGCCGACGACCGACAGCGTCGCCGCCTGCAGCGACGTCCGCTCGGCGAGGTTGGCGTTCGCCGCCACCTGGCGCTCGAGCTGGAGCATGGCCCGGTGGAGGTGCTCGTTCTTGAGCTCGTCGTCGCCCAGCGACGGGCGCGGCGCCCAGCGGTTCTTCATGCTGGCGGTGAGCGCGATCGCGATCTCCTCGGCGTTGGGCGTGCGCTGCACGAATGCGCTGGCGCCGACGCGCTCGGCGAAGCGGCGGTCGAGCTCGTCGAGGTAGTGCGCGGACACGAGGACGACGGGGATGTCGGCCAGCTGCGGGTCCTGCCGCACCGCCAGGCACACCTTGAACCCGTCGGTTCTGGGCATGAGGACATCGCACACGACCGCGTCCACCGGGATGGTGCGCAGCCGGTCGATCGCCTCCTCGCCGCCGCCGGCGGTCACCACGTCGAAGCCGAGCTGGTTGAGCTGGATGCGCGACAGCTTGAGCTGGATCGGGTCGTCGTCGACGAGGAGGATGCGCCGGCCGCCCCCGACCCGCGGCGACGCCGCGCGCGGGTTGATGAACGTCTTGACCGAGCGCAGGATCTGCGACGGCTCGACGGGCTTGACCAGGAGGTCGGCCCACGCCGACGGCGCGGGCGCGCGCTCGGGGTGGATGGTGCACGCCAGGACGGGCACGTCCGCGTTGTGCTTGAGCTGGGACAAGAGCTCGCGGCCGTCGATCCCGGGGAGCTCGAGGTCCTGGATGATCAGGTCGGGGATCTTGCGCGACACGAAAGCGAGCGCGGCGCGGGCGTCGGAGGCCTCGTGCACGGCGTAGCCCTCGGTCTGCAGGGTGACCCGCACCATGCGGCGCGTGATCGGATTGTCCTCGACGACGAGGACGAGACCGGCGTTCATGGCCACTCGACCTCGGGGAAGGCGACGCCGGGGCGAGCGTAGAGGTACCCCTGCAGGAGGTCGGCGCCCATCTCCAGGACGGCGTCGCGTTCCGCCATGGTCTCGATCCCCTCCGACACCACCTCGATGCCGAGCTGCTGGCACAGCGCGTAGAGCGACTGCACGAGCTTGCGCCGCGTCGGATCGCGATCGACGCCGCGGATGAGCGACATGTCGAGCTTGACGATCTCGGGCTGGAGCTGGGCGAACGTCGACAGGCCGGAGTAGCCGGCGCCCAGATCGTCGAGCGCCACGCGGAAGCCAATCTCGCGCAGGCGATCGACGCGGGCGCGGATGTCGGGACGGTCGAGCGCGGCGCGCTCGGTGATCTCGAGGACCGTCCGGCGCGCCATGCGCGACAGCGGCGCCTGGGGGTCGTACAGGTCGTCGTCCCACAGGTCCTCGATGTGGAGGTTCACGAAGGCGAGCGCGCGTCCGGGCGCGCGCGCGAACGCGGACACGACGCCGCGGCGGATCTTCCGGCCGAGGTCGTGGAGCCGCCCGAGCTCCTCCGCGGCCTGGAACAGCAGATCGGGGCGGCCGAGTGTCGGCTCCTCGCTGCGCACGAGCGCCTCGAACGCGTACACCGACCTGTCGGTGGAGCGGATGATGGGCTGGAACGCGATCCACACGCGCGCCAGCGCGCGGTCGAAGCGGGCGGTGAGCTCGGCGCGATTGCGCGCGGTGCCCTGCGCCTTGGAGTAGAGCGCCGCCGCCTCGCGCTGGACCTTCGCGACCTCGCGCAGCTGGACGGCCTTGTCGACGGCCTCGAGGAGGTCGTGCGCCTCGATCGGCTTCACGAGGTATTTCAGCGCGCCCAGCTCGAGCGCGCGCAGCGCGGTCTCGAGCTCGGGTCCGCCGGTCATGAGGATCACCGGGATGTCCGGGTCGGCGGCGCGCACCGTCTGGAGCACGTCGAGGCCGCCCTTGCCCGGCATCGAGATGTCGCTGACGACGACGTCGATCGGTCGCTGCGACACCATCTCGCAGGCGACGCGTCCGTCGGGAGCCATCTCCACGGCCAGCCCGGCGCGCCGCAGGATGCGCGAATACGCGGAGAGGAGCGAGGGGTCGTCATCCACGACCAGGACCCGCGCCCGGGGAGTTGCTTTCTGGTCTACCACGGCCATACGATCACGGCCTGGCCCTCATGCGAGCGCGGTGCCAGCCCCAACTAGGTGAAATCATTGGAAGGAATCGGCGGTCGGGGCGGTACTTCGGGAGCTGCTTCCCGGGCAGCTATTCCCCGTCTTCTTCTTCCGGGGGCTCGGTCGTCCCGCGCTGGATCCCGAAGCGTTTCATCTTGGCGTGGAGCGTCTTGAAATCGACCTTGAGCTGACGGGCGGCCTGGCTTTTGTTTCCCTTGGTGATTCGAAGGGTTTCGAGGATGGCCTGCTTCTCCGCAGCGTCCGCCGCTGCCTCGGCGATGTCCTTGAGGCTCGCGCCCGCCGGCACGGGAACGGTCGCCATCCCCATGGGCGCGGCCCGGGCGGCCCCTTTTCCCAGGAGTCGCTCCACGTCCGCGGGCTGGATCGTGGGCGATTCCGCCTGCAACACCGCCTGGCGGATGACGTTCCGGAGCTCGCGCACGTTCCCCGGCCAGGCGTGCTGCTCCATCAGCGCGATCGCCGCGTCATCGATGCCGGCGACCGAGCGGCGCAGCTCCACCGCGGCCTCTTCCTGGAAGCGCATCGCCAGGGGGCGGATGTCGTCGCGGCGCTCGCGCAGGGGCGGCAGGCGGATGCCGAACTCCGCCAGGCGGAAGTAGAGGTCCTGGCGGAACTTACCCGCCGCGATGGTGTCGTCCAGCGACTCGTTGGTGGCGGCGATGACGCGGACGTCGAGCGGGACGGGCTTGGTCGCCCCGAGCGGATACACGATGCGCTCCTGCAGGACGCGCAAGAGCTTCGCCTGGGTCGCCGGCGTGAGGTTGCCAATCTCGTCGAGGAACAGCGTCCCGCCGCCGGCGATCTGGAAGTGGCCCTCCTTGCGGCGGTCGGCGCCGGAGAATGCGCCCTTCTCGTAGCCGAACAGCTCCGACTCGAGGAGGTTCTCGGGGATCGCGCCGCAGTCGATCGCGATGAACGGCTTCGCGCGGCGCTCCGAGGACTGATGGATCGCGCGCGCGACGAGCTCCTTGCCGGTGCCGGTCTCCCCCTGGATGAGCACGGTCAGGAGCGACGTCGCAACCTGTTCGACCTGCTGGATCACGCGGCGCACGTGCGCGCTCGGCCCCATGAGGCGCGCCAGCGAGCTGTCGGTCAGCCGCTGCCGCAGCGTCTGCACCTCGCCCATCAGCTCCTGGCGCTCGATCGCGCGCCGCACCGTCACGACCAGCTTGTCGTTGTTGATCGGGCGGGTGAGAAAATCGTAGGCGCCGCGGCGGATCGCCTCGACGGCGGTGGGGATGTCGCCGTGCGCGGTCAGCATGATCACCGGCACGATGGGGAGCTGGGCCTTGAGCTTCTCCAGCGTCTCGAGGCCGTCCATGTTGGGCATGTTTACGTCGAGGACGGCCACGTGCGGCGGCGCCGCGAGCGCGGCGGCGAGCGCCTGCCGCCCGTCCTCGGCGAGCGTCACCTCGAACCCCTCGGTCTTGAACACCGCGGCGAGCAGGCGACGGTTGGCCGGCGTATCGTCGGCGACGAGGACACGATATGGCTCGGTCATCGTTGGTTCGCCCCCCCATTCATATCGATGTGCTCTCCATGTAACGCTGGACCAGGCGCGGCAGGGCGCGCGTGTCGATCGGCTTCGTCACATAGCCGTCGCACCCCGCCGCCAGCGCCTTCTCCTGGTCCGTCTTCATCGCGTACGATGTCACCGCGAGGATGATGATATCGCGGGTTTCGGGATCCGCCTTCAACCTCCGCGTGAGCTCCAAGCCGTCCATCCCGGGGAGCTGGATGTCCATGAGGATGAGGCGCGGCCGGAACGTCTGCAGCACCGCCAGTGCGTCCTCGGCGGAATCCGCGGTGCGAATCGTGTAGGACTCCTTGCCCAGGAGCACGCGCAGGAGCTTGAGGTTGGTGGCGTTGTCGTCGACGATGAGGATGGGCTCGCCGGCCATGTCACCTCGCCTCCTGCGGGCGGACGAACGTGCGCAGCTCCTGGAGCAGCTCGGCCTGTCCGTGCGCGTCCTTCTGCATCACCGCCTGCGCCGAGGCGAGGAGCTCCGCGCGCTCCTCGGCGGACAGATCCTTCACCGTCCAGATAAGGACGGGCAGCCGCCGCCCCACCGGCGAGCCGCGCAGGCGGCGCAGGAACTCGAACCCGTCGATCTCGGGCAGCAGCACGTCGAGGACGATCGCCGCCGGAGGCGCGGCCTCGACCGAAGCGAGCGCGCGCGCCGCGTCGGTGTGGCAGTCGGGCGTGTAGCCGAGATCGCGCAGCGTCTTCTCCATGAGCTTGCGCGCGCCCGCGTCGTCGTCGACCACGACGACGCGCGTCCCGCTCGCCGGGGTCACGCCGGCGCGCGCCAGCGACGCCACAATCTGCGCCTCGCCGACGGGCTTGATGAGCACGTCCTCCACCGGAAACCCGGAGACGCGCTCCCGCTCGGCCACCACCGACAGGATGACGACCGGTTTGTCGACGTTCTTTCCCTGGCCGCGGAGCGCGCGCAGGACGTCGAGGCCGCTCATGTCGGGCAGGATGAGGTCGAGGGTGATCGCATCGTAGGCGCGGTGGCGGCAGCGCTCGACCGCGTCGGCGCCGCGCGTCACCAGGTCCGTCGAATAGCCCGCGTCCGTCAACGTGCGCACCAGCCAGTCGCCCTCCTGGGGGTCGTCCTCGATGATGAGGACCGAGGGCGCGCCGGCGCGCAGGATGGGCAGCGGCATGGTCTTGCGCGGGGGGCGCGGCTCGGTCGGCTCCGACGGGTGGGCGGTGCGGGGGAGCACGGCGAAAAAGACGCTCCCCTTGCCGAGGACGCTGCGCACGCCCACCTTGCCGCCTTGGGCCTCCACGATGCGTTTGGTCAGCACCAGACCCAGGCCGGTGCCGCCGTGTTTCTTGGCCGACGAGGCGTCGAGCTGCGCGAACTCGGTGAACAGCTTGGCGACGTCCTCGGCGCGGATGCCCACGCCCGTGTCCTCGACCTCGACGCGGAAGTCCTCGTCCCCCTCGGGCGTGATGCGCACGGTCACCCGTCCCTCGTCGGGCGTGAACTTGAGCGCGTTGGACAGGTAGTTGTAGAGGACCTGCTTGAGCTTGATGGGATCGAGGATCACGCTCGACACGTCGGGATCGACGAGCGTCTCGAGATGGATTCGCTTCTTCGCGACCATGGCGCGCAGCACCGACGTCACCTCGTCGACGAACGAGGTGAGCTCGACGGGCTCGGGGTGGAACTCCATCTTGCCGGCCTCGACCTTGGCGAGATCGAGGATGTCGTTGATGAGGGTGAGGAGGTGGCGGCCGCTCGATAGGATGTCGCCCACGAACTCCCGCTGCTCGGCGTCGAGCGGGCCGACGCGCTCGTCGTGGAGCAGCTCGGCGAAGCCGATGATCGCGTTGAGCGGCGTGCGCAGCTCGTGCGACATGTTGGCCAGAAATTCGCTCTTGAGCCGGCTGGCGGCGTGGATGAGGCGGTTCTGCTCCACCAGCTCGGCGGTGCGCTTGTGCACCTCCTCGAAGCGCTTGCGCTCGCTGATGTCGATGACGCTGCCGCGCACCAGCTTCTTGCCGGGGATGGGGACGCGGATCAGGCGCACCTCGCACGGGATGTCCTTGCCCGCGGCGTTGCGGTGCATCCATTCGAAGATGGGCGTCTGGCCCTCGAGCGCCGCGAGGATGTACTGGGCGGCCGCCAGCCCCGACGGGCGGCCGTCGGGCTGCGTCGGCGGGCTCAGCGCGACCGGGTTGGACGACAGCAGCGTCTCGTGGTCCAGCCCGAACAGGCGGGCGGCCTCGGGGTTCGCCTCGGCGAACGTGCCCTTGTCGCAGTCGAGGATGACGATCGCCTCCGGCGCGTGCTCGGTGATGGTGCGGTAGCGCGTCTCGCTCTCGCGCAGCGCCTCCTCGGCGCGGGTGCGCTCGGTGACGTCCTGCACCATGGCGATCGTGCCGACGTAGCTGCGGTCGGGCTTGAGCAGGGGCACGCGCCACCACTCGCACAGGAGGCGGCGGCCGTCCTTGGTGTGGTACGTGGACAGGACGCCCGACTCGGCGGCCTCGCGGTCGAAGCGGCGGTGCGACGTCGTCTCCCACAGCGGGCGATCCTCGACGGGGACGATGAGGCCGAACGGCTGCTTGCCGATGAGCTCGTGGGCGGCGAAGCCGAACAACCGATCCGCGGCGGGATTGACGTAGCTGAAGCGGAGATCGGGATCGAAGATGAGCACCGGGATGGGCAGGTGGTTGAGGATGAGCATGAGGCGATCGACGATCTCCTCCAGCTCGGCGTGGAGCCGGCCGCGTTCCTCCTCGGCGCGGTGGCGCTCGGTGATGTCCTGCGCCATCGAGATGATGCCCACGAACGTGCCGTCCGGCTTGGTGAGGCGGGCGTTGACCCAGTCGCACACGATGGTGCGGCCGTCCTTGGTGCGGTTGTCGTTGACCGTGGACAGCACCGGCTCGCCGGCGGCGAGGCGGCGGAAGATCTCCGCCACGCCCGAGCGCGCCGACGGCGCGGTGATGACCTCGAACGCCTGCTGGCCCACCACCTCGCCGGCGGCGAAGCCGAACGTGCGCTCCGCCGCCGGGTTGAAATAGCTGATTTGTGAATCGGTGTCGCTGATGATCACCGCCACCGGCATGCGGTTGAGGATCAGCGTCAGCCGGTCCACGGTCTCGGTGAGCTCGGCGTGGAGGCGGACGCGCTCCTCGCCGGCGCGCTGCTCGGTCGTCACATCCCGGAGGACGAGGACCATGCCGGTCGCCGCATCGCCCTCGTCGCGCATCACGGTGCCGCTGTCCTCGACGGCGCGCTCGTCGCCGTCGGTGGCGACGAGGAGCCAGCGGCCCGAGGCGCGCATGACCGACCCGTCCGCCACGATGCGCGAGATGGGAAAGAACGCGGGGCGGCGGGTCTCCGCCTCGATGAGCGAGAGCACCTCGTTGACGGGCTTGCCCAGCGCGCCGGCAAGCTTCCACCCGGTCATCGCCTCGGCGGCGCGGTTCATGAACGTCACGTGCCCCTCGCGGTCCGTGGCGATGACCGCCTCGCTGATCGACTGCAGGACCGTCGAGATCTCGTCGCGGTTGCGGGCGAGCGCGTCGATCGAGCGCTTGCGCTGGATGAGGAGGAGGCCAGTCGTCCACACCGCCACCACGACGAGGAGGCGGTTCACGACGCCGAGGTCGACGCGCAGCGTCCCGTGGGGCAGGACGAAGCCGACGAGGGTAAGCAGGGACGAGAACGCGCAGTAGAAGAGGATGAAGCGGCGCTCGGCGTGCCAGCCGGCGAGGAACAGGAGGAAGATGTAGAGGAACCACTCGGCGCTTTCGGGCGGGGTGAACGCGTCGATGACGAACACCCCGGTCGCCAGCACGATGGCCAGCACCTGGGCGAGGCGTACCTTTCGTGGAGGACGCGGATCCCCGCGCATGCTGTCCTCGTCGTTCTCCCCCAACGTAGCGCGAAAGCACGCGGAATGCACCCCATCGTCGGCGGGGGAAGCGCCGATTGACCGGGTGTCGACCCGATGCGAAAGTCGAAGAGATGCGCAGAGGTTGGCCGGGTGCGCTCGTCCTCGCGGCGTGCAGCTTCGAGCCGCGATCTCTGCCGATCGGCGAGGACGCGCCCATCGCGGATGCCGCGACGCCCGCCGATGCGATGCGCGATGCGGTGCCGGTGCCGGACGCGCTGCGCCCCGACGCCGTCGCCATCGACGTGCCCATCGTCCCCGACGGTCCGGTCGTGCCCGACGCGCCGCCCCCGCCGCCGCCCGACGCGCCGGGGCAGCCGGACGCGCCGTGCGTGGTCGAGTGCATCGACGGCGACACCCTCCGCAGCTGCCCCGACGGGACGCCCGTCGCCTGCCCGCTCTTCTGCATCTCGAGCGGGACGCCCCATTGCGGCGTGCAAGCGCCGTCGAACGGCGTGCCAGCGAACCTGACGGACGGCACCAGCGGGCTGACCGTGTCGTCGGGGCTGACCTACATCGTCATGACCGACACCGGAGCGATCGTGACCAGCGGCGGCGCGGTGATCCGCGGCGGCGGGACGGGCGTCATGGGCGGCATCGGGTTCTTCCAGGTCGGCAACCTGTCGGTCGTCTCGGCCGCGTCGATCACCGTCGAGGACGCCGCGGCGCTGCGCCCGGCGGGGACGCGGCCGATCGTGTTCCTCAGCGCGGGCGACGTGACGATCCGCGGGATCGTGAACGCCGCGGCGACGAGCTGCACCGGCTTCGATCAGGTGCGGTTCTGCGGCGGCCCCGGCGGCGGCGCCGGCGGCCGCGGGAGCGTCGCGACGGGATGCGGCCCGGGCGGACCGGGGACGTTCGGCGCCAGCGTCGCCGAGACGGGCGGGGGCGGCGGCGGGTTCGGCACCGCCGGCGCGCCGGGCGGCGACGCCAGCGCGACCGAGCTCGGCGGGACGGCGGGAGCCGCCTGCGGCGACGACACGCTCGTGCCCCTCATGGGCGGCTCGGGCGGCGCGATCCTCCTCGAGGCTCCGTCGGTGAGCCTGGGCGCCGGTACGGTCGTGGCCGCGAACGGCGGGGGCGGCGGCGCGGGCGACGGTGGCGGCGAGGGGGCGATCGGCGCGCTGTCCACCGCGGCGTCGCCGGGCGGCACCGGCGGCTTCCCGGGCGGCGACGGCGGCGCGCGGGCGGTCGCCCCCGTGGCGGGCACCGGGGGCGGCGACGGCACGGGCGGGGGCGGCGGCGCTGCCGGTCGCGTGCGCATCAACGTGCGGACGCTCGGCGGCTCGCTGACGCAGGTGAGCCCGGTGCCGGCGATCGGGCCGGTGCCGACGCAGTAGCTCAATCCCCCGGCGGCACCAGACACTCCGCGCCATACCCGATGAGATCCGTCCGCCCCGCGGCGCGGAGCGCCTCGCGCACGAGCGGCCATTCCTCGCGGTTCCAGTAGAGGAGCAGCGCCTTCTGCAGCCGCTTCTCGCGCAGCCCGCGCGCGGTGTAGACGGGCTCCATTGCCAGCGGGTCGATGCCGGTCCAGTACATCGTCGCCGCCAGCGACATCGGCGTGGGGATGAAATCCTGCACCTGCCGCGGCCGGCGGCCGTTCTTCTTGAGCCACACCGCGAGCTCCACCATGTCCGCGAGCGTCGACCCGGGATGGCCGCTGATGAAGTACGGGATGTCGTACTGCTCCTTCCCCGCGTCCTGCGACGCGCACCGGAACATGCGCTCGAACCGCTCGTAGCTCTCGATCCCCGGCTTCTTCATCTTCTCCAGCACGCGCGGCGAGGCGTGCTCCGGCGCCGTCGACAGCTGCCCGCCCACGTGGTGCGCCGCCAGCTCCGACACGTACTCCGGCGACAGCTGCGCCAGGTCGTAGCGCACGCCCGACGCTATGAACACCTTCTTCACGCCGTCGACCTCGCGCGCCTGTCGCATCACCGCGATGAGCGGGCCGTGGTCGGTCTCGAGGTTCGGGCACACCTCGGGGTGGATGCACGACAGGCGACGGCACGCCGACTCGATCGCCGGCGACTTGCAGCGCATGCGATACATGTTCGCCGTCGGGCCACCGAGGTCGGACACCACGCCGCGGAAGTCGTCGAGCCGCCGCAGCGCGCGGATCTCGCGCAGGACGCTCTCGGCGGAGCGGTTCTGGATGACGCGCCCCTCGTGCTCGGTGATCGAGCAGAACGTGCACCCGCCGAAGCAGCCGCGCATGAGCACGATCGAGTGCTTGACCGTCTCGTATGCGGGGATCGGCTCCGCGTACGACGGGTGCGGCACGCGCGCGAACGGCAGGTCGTAGAGCTCGTCCATCGCGACCGCGTCGCCGTTGTAGCGGCCGTCCTCGCCGGCGCCGTCCTCGAGCGGGAACGCCGGCGGGTTGTAGTACACGCCGCGATCGCCGTGGCGCTGGAACAGCGGGCGGGCGTTGAACGGATTCGTCTCGTAGTGGAACAGGCGCGCCGCCCACGCGTACTTGCGCTTGTCGGCGGCGACCTCCTCGTACGCCGGCAGGACCACCGGCCGGCCGTCGCGCACCTCCTCCGACTCGAGCGCCTCGCACGCGGCCGCCTCGGCGCGGCTCGCGATGTAGCAGGTGCCCCGCACGTCGCGGAGGTCCGCGATGCGCTCGCCCGCCGCCAGGCGCCGCGCGATCTCCCACACCGGCCGCTCGCCCATGCCGAACACGAGCAAGTCTGCCTTGGCATCCATCAGCACCGACCGCCGGACCTTGTCCGACCAGTAGTCGTAGTGCGCGATCCGCCGCAGCGACGCCTCGATCCCGCCGAGGACGATCGCCGCGTCGGGGTAGGCCTCGCGGCAGCGCTGGGCGTAGACCACCGTCGCGCGGTCGGGGCGCAGGCCGGTGCGGCCCCCCGGCGAGTACTGGTCCTCGCGGCGGTTCTTCTTCTGCGCGGTGAGGCGGTTCAGCATCGAGTCGAGGTTTCCCGCCGTCACCCCGAAGAACAGGCGCGGCCGCCCGAGCGCGCGGAACGGCTCCGCGGAGCGCCAGTCGGGGAGGGCGAGGATGCCGACGCGAAACCCGCGACCCTCGAGGAAGCGCCCGATCAGCGCCGCGCCGAACGCCGGGTGGTCGACGTAGGCGTCCCCCGACACGAGGATGACGTCGAGCTCGTCCCATCCGCGCGCCCGCATGTCCTCCCGCGTCGTCGGGAGAAACGGGCGGTCGTGCTTCTTCCGGATCGGGACCAGCCCGGTCATCCCCGACGCATAGCAAGAATCGGCCGGGCGCGCCAGCGCCCGTCACGCCGCCGAGGCGGCGACCCAGTCGATCAGCGCGGCGAGCGGGCGCGCCGGGTCGCCGAGCGGCGCGATCTCCGCGCGCGCGTCGGCGGCGAGCTCGCCCAGGCGGCGGCGCGCCTCGGCGGCGAAGCGCGGGTGATCGCCGTCGGCGAGATCGTCGGCGTGCTGGAACGCGATGCCCAGCGCCATGCCGTAGCGGCGGAGGCGCGCGCGCGCGTCGGCGCCGGCGCCGGCGGCGATGGCGCCGAGCTCCGCGGCGGCGGAGAACAGCGCGCCGGTCTTGCCGGCGTGCATGCGCTCGAGCTCGGCGAGCGACGTCGCGCCCCCGGCGAGATCGCGCGCCTGTCCGGCGAGGAGCCAGCGCGCCCCCGCGCGATCGGCGAGCACCGCGACCGCCTCGGCGCAGCGCGGGCCGAGCGCCGCCAGGGCGGCGAACGCCTCGGTCAGGAGCGCGTCCCCGACGAGGATCGCGGTCCCCTCGCCGAACGCGACGTGGACCGTCGGGCGGCCGCGCCGCTCGTCGTCGTCGTCCATCGCGGGGAGATCGTCGTGCACCAGCGTGTAGGCGTGGAGGAGCTCCACCGCCGCCGCGGCCGGCAGCGCCCCCTCCCACGTGCCGCCGGCGGCGCGTGCCGCCGCCAGCACCAGCGCGGGACGGAGGCGCTTGCCGCCGCCGAGGACGGCGTAGCGCATCGCCTCCCACAGCCGCCCGGGGTCGTCCGCGTCGCCGGCGAGCCGGCGCGCGAGCTCCGCGTCGACGAGGGCGCGGGCTTCGTCGAGCAGATCCGGTAATGTCATGACGGCGGCCCGATGATCTCGCCGACCCTCTCGAGCAGGCGCTCCACGTCGAGCGGCTTGGGAAAGTAGTCCACCGCCCCGCACGAAATGCCGCGCTCCATGTCGTCCGGCGACGTCTTCCCGGAGATGAACACCACGGGGATGGCCCGAAACTCGTCGTTCTGCTTCAGCGAGCGGCACAGCTCGAACCCGTCGATCCACGACATCATCACGTCGAGGAGGATGAGGTCGGGGCGGTCGACGTGCAGCGTGCTCACCAGCCTCAGGCCGTTCGACACCACCTTCACCTCGTAGCCGAGCCGTCGCAGGCGGTCGCCGAGGAGCTCACGAACCTCTCGGTCGTCGTCCACCACGGTCACTCTGCGCGCCATGGTTCACCGATCGGGAGCCTCGGGCGAGAACGGCACCAGCGCCTCCCCCTCGGGACCGCGCACGAGCATCTCGATGCGGCGGTCGGCCGCCTCGAGCAGCGCGTGCCCGCGGCGCGCGAGCGACACCCCCTCTTCGAACGCGCGGAGGGCCTCTTCCAGGGTCAGGTTTCCCTGCTCGAGCTTGTCGACGACGGCCTTCAACCGATCGAAGATTTGGTCGAAGCCTTCGTCCGCCACGCGCTTAACGTTAGGCCCCAAAAGTGAAAAATGCCAGCCCTTTAATTCATTGACAGGGACTGGTAGTTACGCAAGACTTGAAAATATGGGTCGGGTCAGCAGCAGGGACCTGAAGACGCGCTGGACGGAGTATTGCGTCAAGCACAAGCTCAACACCACCCAGCAGCGGGAAGCGATCGTCGAGCTGTTCCTCCGCTCGCACGATCACGTGTCGATCGACGACATCCTCGCGCGCGTGCGCAAGAAGCACCCGAAGGTTGGCTACGCCACGGTGTACCGCACGCTCAAGCTCCTCGAGGAGTGCGGCGTCGCGCTGTCGCGCCATTTCGACGACGGGCAGACGCGCTACGAGGTCGCCGGCGCGCACCACGACCACTTGATCTGCGTCAAGTGCAACATGATCCTCGAGTTCGAGAACGACGAGATCGAGCGCCTGCAGGACGAGATGGCGGCGAAGCTCGGCGGCTTCCGCGTGCTGCGGCACAAGCACGAGCTCTACTGCATCTGCCCCAAAGAACAGGGCGTCCCCGGGGGGAACTGCCCCCACGACAAGGTCGCCGCCGCCGGCGCGCGGAACTGAGCGGCGAAAACGGGGTTGACATCGGCGCTGCCGCCCTGATAGTTGAAAACGAAATTCAAATTCGTTTTCTGACTTGGAGGGCATCCCATCATGACTCGCGCAGCGTCGCTCCTTTCCGTCCTGGCGGCCGTCGCGGCCGTCTTGTGCGCACCCGCGCCGGCCCGCGCCGACCGCCGTTCTTTCGGCTGGACGTACGAATACCAGACCATGCCCGAGGGCGGTCTCGACCTCGAGATCTGGGCCACGCAGATCCGCCCCGCCTTCGGCGATCCGACCAACGGCTACGAGCTCATGCTGGAGGTCGAATACGGCATCACCGATCACTGGGACCTCGCGTTCTACCAGGTGTTTTCGCAGGGCCCCGCCGACACGGACGCGCTCGCCTTCGACAAGACGAAGATCGAGACCCGCTATCGTTTCGCCGAGCGCGGCGAGTGGCCGATCGACGTCCTCGCCTACTTCGAGATCGTGAAACCGCTCCGCGAGGACGCCGTCGAGCTCGAGTGGAAGGCGATCCTCGCGCGCGACGTCGGCCCACTGACGTTCGCGCTGAACCTCATCGCCGAGCTCGAGCTCGGCGACGAGGTCCATTTCATCCCGGGGTGGACGTTCGGCGCCACGTGGGAGATCGTCCCCGCGTTCCACGTCGGCGCCGAGACGTTCGGCGAGCGCAACGAGGACGACACCATCCACGCCTGGGTCGGCCCCGCGCTGTCTTGGGCGCCTTCCCCCAAGCTGTGGGTGACGGGCGCCGCCGGCTTTGGTCTGACCAGCAATTCCGAGGACTTCCTTGCCCGCCTCGTCTTCGGCCTCTCGATCTAGGTCGATAGACCTGACCAGTCCCATCGCCACCGGTCGCTCAACCCCTTGACACGAAAGGGGAGCTACGGGGTATGAAGCTTGCTTACCCGTGCGGCGTTCGGAGGGATCCATGCATCGGTCGGTCTGGCTGCTGTCGTCGATTATCCTACTTGCCCCCCTGTCGGCCCACGCCGTCACGGAATGCCGCCCCAGCCGCGTGCAGCTCGTCATCGACCGATCGACGTCGATGTTCGACACGCTCGCCGGCACGACCGACTCCAAGTGGAAGGTCGCCTCGTCGGCGGTGAATCAGGTCCTCGCCGACTACCAAGACCAGGTCGAGTTCGGCCTCACCATGTTCCCCGAGCAGCAGAACAACTGCTCGGCGGGCGGCCTGCTCATGGTCAGCCCGAACGCGCGCGGCGATGCCCAGACGCAGAAGATCAAGGCGGACCTCGCGACCGGCCCCTTCGCGCAAAACGGCTACACGCCCATCGGGGAGGTGCTCGGCGAGATTCCCACGTACTACTACTTCGGCCGGCCCAACCCCGCCCAGCCCGAGGACCTGTCGCAGTGGCGCCGCTACGTCATCCTCCTCACCGACGGGCACGAGGACTGCCCGAGCGCGCCGATGGCGCACGACGCGATTGTCGCCAAGGTGACCGCGCTCAGGGCGCTCGGCATCAAGACGTTCGTCATCGGCTTCGGCCGGAGCTCGTCGGGCGACGGCGTCGACGCAAAGCTCCTCGGCGACATGGCCGTGGCCGGCGGATCCGCGCGCGCCGGCTGCGACCCCGACGCGACCGACCCGTCGTCGCCCAAGGTCTGCTACTGGCAGGCCGACGACAGCCCCGCGCTGCAGCACGCGTTCGACGAGATCCTCGTCGAGGTTTCGGCGGAAATCTGCGACGGCCTCGACAACGACTGCAACGGTCTCGTCGACGACGGCATCCCGCCCCTCCCGTGCCACACCGCCTGCGGTCTGGGCCGGCAGGTCTGCGTCAACGGCCAGTGGACCGCGTGCGATGCGCCGCAGCCCGAGCCCGAGGTGTGCGGCGACAACATCGACAACAACTGCAACGGCCAGGTCGACGAGGGCTGCGGCTGCGACAACGGCGCGACCCAGCCGTGCGGCAAGGACGTCGGCGAGTGCAAGCCGGGCCACCAGACCTGCGTCAACCACGTGTGGGGCGACTGCGTGGGCGCGATCGGGCCGCAGCCGGAGATCTGCGACGGCCTCGACAACGACTGCGACGGGACGCCCGACGACGGCCTGCAGTGCGACTGCCACGTGGGCGACACGGAGACGTGCGGTCCGCCCAACGTCGGCCAGTGCCGTTCGGGCACGCGCACGTGCAACGCCGACGGCACGTGGGGTCCGTGCGTGGGCGCGATCGGCCCGACGCCGGAGAAGTGCGACGGCATCGACAACGACTGCGATGGCCAGGTCGACGAGCCGACGCGCTCGGGCGACGACGATGCGGCGCAGAGCCTGTGCAACGCCGACCAGATCTGCGAGAACGGCCAGTGCGTGAAGGCGCCGCCCCCGGTCGCGAGCCCGCCGAACCAGGTGAACGGCGCCCCGGCCGGCTGCGCCTGCCAGGCCGGCGGCGGCGGCGCGCTCCCGCTCGGGACGCTCCTCCTCGGGCTCGTCGCGGTCGTCATCGTCGTCGCGACGCGGCGGCGGGCATAGGCAAGCCAAGAGCCCGCCGCTTGACACCCGCCCCCCGCCGCCGTAGACTTTGAAAGTAGTTTTCAATTTCAAAATGCGCCGCTTCCTCTTCGCATTCGTGGTCTTCGGCGCGGGCCTCGCTGCCTGCGCCGGGCCGCCGGCGCCGCCCCCGTCCGCCGGCGACGTCGAGGCGGTCCGGCGCCTCGCGGCCATCCTCGACTACGTCGCCGCCGACTACGGCGGAACGGTGAAGGACGGCGCGATCCTCGACGCGACCGAGTACCAGGAGCAGCTCTCCTTCCTCCGCGACGCCAAGGATCTCGCGCGCAAGCTGCCGCAGTCGGCCGACGAGACCGCCGCCGCGGTCGAGGCGCTCGAGGCCCTCGTCCACGATCGCGCGCCCGGCGACAAGCTCGGCGAGGCGGCGCGCGCCCTGCGCCGGACGCTCCTCGATCGCACCGGGCTGGTCCTGGCCCCGTCGGCGCCGCCGTCGCGCGCCCGCGCGGCGACGATCTTCGCGGCCGTGTGCTCGACCTGCCACGGCGCGAGCGGCGGCGGCGACGGCCCCGCCGCCGCCACGCTCAACCCGCGCCCGCGCAGCTTCCTCGATCCCGCGACCGTCGCGCAGCTGTCTCCGGCGCGCGCGTTCAACGCGCTCACCGACGGGGTCAAGGGGACGGGCATGGCGTCGTTCGGCGGGCTCCCCGCCGGCGATCGCTGGTCGCTCGCGTTCTACGTGCTCGGCCTGCGCCATGACCCCGCCGCGGTGGCGCGCGGCGAGTCGGCGTTCGCGCGCGCCGGGCGGCCGTTCGCGGCCACGCCGACGCGCCTGGCGGGAATGAGCGACGGCGACATCCTCGCCCAGGTCCCCGCGGACGCGCTCGCCTGGCTGCGCGGCGCCGCGCCCTACGTCCAGACCGGCGCGCCGCTCGACGCCGCGCGCCGCTCGCTCGCCGCCGGCGTCGCCGCCTACAAGTCCGGCGATCGCGTCGAGGCCCGCCGGCTCGCCGGGGCCGCGTACCTCGACGGCTTCGAGCCGCACGAGGGGTCGCTGCGCGCGCACGACGCGGGCTTCGTCTCCCTGACCGAGGAACGGTTCCTCGCGCTCCGCGAGAAGATGTCGAGCGGCGCGTCCGCGGACGAGGTCGAGCGCGAGGCGCTGCAGATCGGCGCCCTGTTCGACCGCGCCGAGGAGATCCTGTCCGGCAAGGGGGGCGCGCGCGTCGCGTTCCTGGGCGCCGTGGTGGTCGTCCTGCGCGAGGGCGTCGAGGCGGCGCTCCTCATCCTCCTCCTCCTCGGGCTGGCGCGCCGTTCCGAGAACGGCGCCGCGTCGGCGCGCGCCGTCCACTGGGGCTGGCTCGCCGCCGTCGGCGTGGGTCTGGTGACGTGGTTCCTGTCCGAGCCGCTCATGGCGCTCGGCGGCGCGCGCCGCGAGCTGATGGAGGGGATCGTCGCGCTCCTCGCGACCGTCGTCTTGCTCCTGACCGGGCACTTCGTGCTGGCGCGCATCGACGCCAAGCACCGCGTCGAGGCGATCAAGCGCCGGCTCGCCGCGGCGGGGGCCCGGCGCAAGGCGGCGCTCGCCGGGCTCGCGTTCGTCGCGGTGTACCGCGAGGCGTTCGAGGTCGTCCTGTTCCTCCGCGCGATCATCCTCGACGCGTCAGCGTCGGGCTGGGCGGTCGCCGCCGGCGTCGGCGCGGGCATGCTCGTCCTCGTCGGCATCGTGTGGCTGCTCATGCGCCTCGGCCGCCGGCTCAAGACCGGGCCGCTCCTCGCCACCATGGGCACGCTCCTGTGCGTGCTCGCGTTCGTGCTGGCGGGGAAGGGCATCCGCTCGCTGCAGGAGGCGGGCGCGGTCGGCATCACGCCCATCCCGGCGCCGCGCATCGACTGGCTCGGCGTGTTCCCCACGCTCCAGAGCGTGGGCGCGCAGCTCATCGTCCTCGTCGCGTTCGTGGTGGTGGCGATGATCGCGGTCGCGCGTCGGCAGCCCGAGCCGGCGTAAGATGATCCCGTGAAGCTTGGGCTGCGCGCCCAGATCCTGCTGTCGCTCCTGGTCGTCACCGTCGGCGCCATCGTGTCGGTCGGGGCCATCGCCGTGTGGCAGACGCGCCAGGCGATCGCCGCCGAGCGTCTCGAGCGGGTGGCGCGCATCGCCGCCGCCCTGCCGCACATCCTGACCGCCGACCCGGCGCGGCTCGACGTGGCGCGCGGCGCGCTCGACGCCGAAGAGATCGCCGTCCTCGACGAGGCCGGCCGCGTCGTGCTCCCCGCGGGGGCGGCGCCGCTCGACATCGACGCGCGCGGCGCGGCCGGCGCGCTGGCCGGCGTCCCGCCCCACCCCGAGGACCGGCCGGGGAGCCGCCTGCGCCTCGTCGCCTACGCGCCGGTGGGGACGGCGCGAGTCGCGCGCGTGACGTTCGCCTTCGATACCCCCGTCGAGGCGACGCTCGACCGCGCGCGCAACGCCGTCCTCCTCCTCGCCGCCGCCGACGGGCTGATCCTGCTCCTGGTCGCGGCGCTCCTCCTGCGCAGCTCGGTGCTCAAGCCCATCCAGGCGCTGGAGCAGGCGGCGCGGCGCGTGGCCGCCGGCGACCTCGAGGCCAAAGTCGAGACGCGCGGGCCGGGCGAGATCGGCCAGCTCGCCGACGCGTTCGAGGGGATGACGCGCTCGCTGCGCAGCGGGCGCGAGTCGCTCATCCGATCGGAGACGCTCGCCGGCGTGGGTCGGCTCGCCGCCGGCGTCGCCCACGAGGTGGGGAACCCGCTCGCGGCGATCCTGGGTTACGCCGAGATGCTGCTCGACGAGACGCCGGACAGGCCCATCGAGCCGGCGCTGCGCCGCGACATCCTGGCGCGCGTGCGCGCCGAGACGGTCCGCATCCACCACATCATCAAGGAGCTTCTCGAGTACGCGCGGCCGCCGCGCGACGAGGTCGAGTCGGTCGTCGCCGCCAAGGTCGTCGAGGGCGCGGTGTCGCTGGTCAAGGCGCAGGCGCGCCTGCGCGAGGTGACGGTCGACGTCGCGCTGCCGGGCGACCTGCCGCCGCTGCGCGCGACCTCGGGACGGCTGACGCAGGTCCTGCTCAACCTCCTCCTCAACGCGGCCGACGCGATGGGGGGCAAGGGCAAGATCGTCGTCGACGGGCGCCGCGAGGACGGCATGGTCGTCCTCGGCGTCGCCGACGAGGGGCCGGGCGTCCCCGACGACGCGCGGGGCAAGATCTTCGATCTCTTCTACACCACGAAGGAGCCGGGCGACGGCAGCGGCCTCGGCCTGTCGGTGTCGCAGGCGATCGTCGAGGGCTACGGCGGCTGGCTGCGCCTGGTCGACGCCGAGCGCGGCGCGCGCTTCGAGGTCGCGCTCCCCGCCGTCGTCACGCCGCCGTCGCGCGCAGGCTGACCTCCACCCGCAGGACGTCCGCCCGCGGGAGGCCGAGGTCACGCGCGCGCAGCTCGAACGCGCCCGTCGCCTCGATGTGGCGCCGGTCGACGCGCGCCTTGCCCGCCGCGCGCACCTCGGTCATCGCGCCGCGCCACTGCAGCTGTCCCAGCGCGGTCGCCTCCAGGTGGCCGGGCGACGTCTCGCGCAGGTTCTCGAAGCGCATGAGCAGGAAGCGCGCGACGGGATGGCGCTCGGGATCGACCTCGCCCTTGACCTTCCAGTCGGCGAACCAGTCGCCGGCGGTGAACGAGCGCATGTCGAGCGTGATCTCGGCGCGGGCGCCGGCCGGCCTTTCCGGGTCGATGTCGATCGTGCCGGCGGGCTTGTCGAACGTCGCGCTCAGGTCGGGCGCGGCGCGCGACGTGACGACGACTCGTCCCTTTCGCACCACGTAACGCACCGGCGCCTCAGGCGGCGACGCACTGCAGGACGAGCGTCGTGATGTTGTCGGTGCCGCCGGCGCGGTTGGCCTGGTCCACCAGCTCCTCCACCACCCGCTCGAGCGATTTGCCGCGCGCGACGATCTCGCGGATGTGCTCGTCGTCCACCATGCCGGACAGCCCGTCGGAGCACATCACGTAGTAGTCCCCATCCATGATCTGGTGCGGCTTGACGTCCACCTGCACCGTGTCGCGCATGCCGAGCGCGCGCGTGATCACGTTCTTGTGGGGAAAGTTGCGCTGCTCCTCCTCGGTCATGTCGGGCTTGGCTTCCTTGTAGTCCTCGAGGAGAGAGTGGTCGCGCGTCAGCTGCTGGATCTTGTGATCGCGGATGCGATAGCAGCGGCTGTCGCCGACGTGCGCGAGGTAGATCTTGTCCGCCTTGATGAGCGCGGAGACGATCGTCGTGCCCATCCCCTTGAAGCGGATGTCGCGATTGGCCGCCTCGAAGATGCGGAAGTTCGCCAGCTTGATCCCGCACACGAGGCGATTCTCGATGTAGGAGAGCGAACGGTCGACCTTGTACGGCCAGGTCGCGTCCTCGTCCTTGGTGCGCTGGTAGAACTCGCCGACGGTCTCGGCCGCCATCTTGGACGCGACCTCGCCCGACGCGTGGCCGCCCATGCCGTCGGCCACGATGAACAGCTGCTCGTCCTCGATCAGGGAGAAGTAGTCCTCGTTGTGATTGCGTTTCTGCCCGACATCGGTCTTGGCGGCGTAGCGGATCTTCATGTGTGTCGGGCTGGGGCTCGCCTGAGGACTCAGTCGATGATATCAACGAAGGCATCTAAGTCAACGGCCCTATGCGCGCAGAAATCTTCACGATTGGCGACGAATTGTGCCGCGGCGAGATCGTCGATACCAATTCCTCGTGGATGGCCGATCGGCTGTGGGAGATGGGCGTCACCGTCCACTGGATGACGAGCTGCCGCGACGTCCGCGAGGACATGATCCGCGCGTTTCGCGAGGCGGCGGAGCGCGCCGACCTCATCCTCGTCTCGGGCGGGCTCGGCCCGACCGAGGACGATCTCACCGTCGATGTCGTGTGCGAGATCGTCGGCGCGGAGGCGGTGACGCACGAGCCGTCGCTCCTGCGCATGAAGGACCGCTTCGAGCGCGCCGGCTACCAGCTCACGCCGAACAACCTGCGCCAGGTGCGCGTGCCCGCGTCGGCGCGCGCGCTGATGAACCCGGCGGGTCAGGCGCCGGGGTTCGAGGTGGCGCTCGGCCAGGCGACGATGTTCGTCATGCCCGGCGTCCCGCGCGAGATGCAGGCGATCTTCGACGCGTACGTCGTCGAGCGCGTGACGGCGCTCGCCGCGTCGTCGGAGAAGATCCGCAAGCGCGTGTACCGCGTCTTCGGCAAGGGCGAGTCCCACATCGACCACGCGCTCGCCGGCCTCGGCGGCGCGGACGCGACGCTCCACTACCAGGTCGCGTTCCCGGAGACGCTGGTCAAGGTGGTCGTGCGCGACCGCGACGCGGCCGCGGCGGAGGCGCGCCTGGCCGAGCTCGACCGCGAGGTGCGCGCTCGCCTCGGCATCATGATCTACGGCGAGGGGAAGGACTCGCTCGCGACGGTGCTCGGGCGCGCGCTCGCCGCCGCGGGCAGGACGCTGGCGGTGGCGGAGTCGTGCACCGGCGGCATGCTCGGTTCGCTCATCACCGACGTGCCCGGCTCGTCGCGCTACTTCGTGGGCGGATACATCGTCTACGCCGACGAGGCCAAGCGGCGCGAGCTCGGGGTGCGCGCGGACACGCTGGCGCGCCTCGGCGCGGTGTCGCGCGAGTGCGTGGAGGAGATGGCGGCGGGGGCGCGGGCGCGCGCCGGCGCCGACTTCGCGGCGGCGATCTCCGGGATCGCCGGCCCCGACGGCGGCACGCCGGACAAGCCCGTGGGCACGGTGCACATCGCCGTGATGGGGCCGGGCGGCACCGCGCACAAGCAGATGCTGTTTCCGGGCGCGCGCGATCAGATCCGCCGCCTGGCCTGCTACTGGGCGATGGCGCTGCTCCTGCGCGAGGTGGGCGCATCATGAAGAAGCGGCTGTTTCTGGCGGTGAGCTACTCGGTGGCGGTGACGCGCCGGATCGCCGACGCGATCGCCCGGCTGCGGCCCGCCGCCGATGCGGCGGGGATGACGGTGTCGTGGGCGCCGACCCAGAGCCTCCACGTCACGCTCAAGTTCCTCGGCTGGGCCAACGCCGAGGTAGTGGACGCGATCCGCGACCGGATGCGCGTCGTGCTCGAGGGGCGCAAGGGCTTCGATCTGGGCGCGCGCGGCGTGGGCGCGTTCCCCGACGAGCGCCGGCCGCGCATCCTGTGGGTGGGCGTCCACGACGGGACATCCGCCCTCCGGGCCATGGCCGACGCGACCGACGCGGCGATGGCCGAGCTCGGCTTTCCCCGCGAGACGCGCGCGTTCTCGCCCCACGTCACCATCGGTCGGGTCAAGGAGGCGGCCGGCGGCGTGGCGGATATATTTGCCCCGCTCCGGCAGACCGACTTCGGCGCCTCGCCGGTGCGCGAGGTCATCTTGTACGAAAGCATCATGAAATCGAGCGGTTCCGAATATGTCGCCCTGTTCCGCCTCCCGCTTTCGGCCCCCTCGACGAGGGCTGAACGTCAGACCCGTGAGGTAGAAGAGGGGTCTACCAGTGAGGAGTCCAATGGCGGACCAACGGGAGAAAGCGATCGAGCTCGCCGTCAGCTCGATTGAAAAGCAATTCGGCAAGGGCTCGATCATGCGTCTCGGCACCGACCAACCGGCGCCCGAGGTGCGGGTCATCCCCACCGGTTCCCTCGGCCTCGATATCGCCCTCGGGGTGGGCGGGCTGCCGCGCGGACGCATCGTCGAGATCTACGGGCCGGAGTCGTCGGGCAAGACGACGCTGGCGCTGCACGTCATCGCCGAGGCGCAAAAGGCCGGAGGCATCTGCGCGTTCATCGACGCCGAGCACGCGCTCGACGTCAACTACGCGCGCAAGCTCGGGGTCAAGACCGACGACCTCCTCGTGTCGCAGCCGGACAGCGGCGAGCAGGCGCTGGAGATCGGGGACATGCTGGTGCGCTCGGGCGCGATCGACATCATCGTGGTCGATTCGGTCGCGGCGCTCACCCCCAAGGCCGAGCTCGAGGGCGAGATGGGCGACGCGCACATGGGCCTGCAGGCGCGGCTCATGAGCCAGGCGCTGCGCAAGCTGACGGGCACGATCTCCAAGTCGCAAACGCTCGTCATCTTCATCAACCAGATCCGCATGAAGATCGGCGTCATGTTCGGCAACCCGGAGACGACGACGGGCGGCAACGCGCTCAAGTTCTACGCGTCGGTGCGCCTCGACATCCGCCGGATCGGCGCGATCAAGCAGGGGGAGTCGGTCGTCGGCTCGCGCACGCGCGTGAAGGTGGTGAAGAACAAGATGGCGCCGCCGTTCCGCGAGATCGAGTTCGACGTCATGTACGGCACCGGCATCTCGCGCGAGGGAGATCTGCTCGACCTCGCGACCGAGCAAAACATCGTCGAGAAGAGCGGGGCTTGGTTCGCGTTCGGCGGGGAGCGCATCGGCCAGGGACGCGAGAACGCCAAGGAATTCCTGCGTGCCCACCCGGAGGTCTACGTCGCGATCGAGCGCAAGGTGCTGGAGCATGCCGGGGTGATGCGGCCGGGCGAGGCGCCCGTCGCCGCGGCGTCGCCGGCTGACAAGGTCCAACCGCACAACGGCTCGGCAAAGCGTCCCGGCACTCGTCCCATCTCCAACGAAGCGTAGACTGTCTCCTCATGGGGACACATACGGACGAAATCCTGCGCGCCACCGCGCCGGCCCACGTCGCGCTCGCGGCGGCGCGCGTCGCGCCCCCGGCGCCGGGGCGGCAGACGCCGCTTCTCCTCGAGCACGGCACGCTCGAGGTGCGCTTCTACCAGCCGCGCGGATCGGACGCGCAGTCGCCGCACGACCGCGACGAGGTCTACGTGGTCGCATCGGGGAGCGGCACGTTCGTGCGCGCGGGCGAGCGGTTCCCGTTCGTCGCCGGCGACCTGCTGTTCGTGGCCGCGGGGGTGCCGCACCGCTTCGAGGAGTTCGGCGACGATTTCGGCGTGTGGGTGATGTTCTACGGACCTGCGGGCGGGGAGCGGTAGGGAGAACCGCGCGAAATGGGATAGATCGGTGAAGCCGACGTCGACATCCTCGACGATCGCGAGGCGCTTGCGCGTGTCATCCGCAGCGAGGTGGGCGGCGGCTGCGGCCGGACCTTCCGCCGCGTCCGGCGCGAGGGGGAGAAGCAGTAGGGCTCGGGGCGCTTCTACAGGCTGGATAAGCACCACGAGCTGTCGTGGGGGCCAAGCGCCGGCATCGCGCAGCTCATCGCGCCGACGGGCCCTTCCGCACGCACACCGCGACCGCCGCGAGGTCGCACGGAACGCCGGCGGTCAGCGTGCCGTCACCGTTGGGGTAGACGACGAAGTTGTCGTGGCATTCGGGCCCGCCTCCGACGGTGCAGGCGAACCATTCGCCGGAGCTGGGCACGTGGCAGTCGTTGGGCGCGGGACCCGAGCCCCAACGGCCGTCGCACGTGAAGCCGCCGCCCGCGAAGGGGCCCGCGTCCGTGGCCACCCCGCGGACCTCTGCCGCGCTGCCGCTCAGGGTGAGCTCGTACTCGAAGTTCGCAAGGGCGAAGATCGTGCACGACACGTCACGGAATCCTTGCCGGCTGCACCTGTACGTGCCGTCGTGGGGGCCGGTCGCCGTCGGCGCGCCGCCGCCCCCGCACGCGATGGCCGCCCAGCACAGGCACCCGCAGGTGGTGGCTCGCATCATATGGTCGTCCTCATGTCCCCCATTCTGCCAGTCCTACCGGCTGTCACGTTACCGTGCCGCTCCTCGTCCAAACGATCTCCCGTCCCCGATCTGCCGTCCACGGTCTTGCGACCACGTACTCGGTGCACGGCACGCGATCTGAAGAAAGGACGGGCTGGGCACGTCGCGATAGACACGGCCGACGAGGTTGCCCTTCCTTGCGTACACAACGAGCTGCATGGACCGATCCCTAGAGACGCAGCCGGTCGTCGCGTTGGGGTCATCGTGCCATGGCGCATCAGCGCAGGCGGGCGGCCAGGGCGGCGGCGCGGCGGCGGATGTTGGTCATGTCGCTCGTGCGCGCGGCCTCGTCGAGGTAAGGTAGCGCCGCCGGACCGATGCCGAGGAGCAAAGCCTCTGCGCGGCCGTGGAAGTTGTCGCTGACCAAGCCGTGGACCAAGTCCTTGATGAAGGTCGGATCCGCGCGCAGCGACGGGTCGGCCGCCAGGGCCGCGTCGTAGGCCTGCATGCCGTCGTTCCACCAGAGCTTTTCGAAATACAGGTGGCCGAGGAGAAATGCGGCCGCGGCGTCGCGCGGGCGCTGGCCCCGCCAGGCCACGAGCTGCGTGATCGCCGCTTCCGTCCGCCCCGCGGCCACGAGCGCGCGGATGCGGGCCAGCTCGTCGGCGGGCGGCTGCACCTCCACGGGATCGGCGGCGCGCGTGTCGGCGGGCTCAGCGGCGCGAGACGGCGTAGTGCGGGCGCCCCGCGGCCAGGCCGCCACCGCCACCGCGGCGGCCGCGCCCAGCGCCACCAGCAGGAGGACGATCCGCGCGCTCGACCGCCGCGCGCGGTCCAGCCGCAGCGCACCCGGCGGGGCGGGGCGGGCCTCGGGCGTCGCCGCCAGCGCCGCGGCGAACGCGGCGGCGTCCGCGTGCCGATCGTCCGGCCGCTTGGCCAATGCGCGGGCCACCGCGGCGTCGAGCGCGGGCGACGCGCCCGGCACCGCCGGGATGGGCGCCTCGCGGTGCATGCGGAACGTCTCCATAGCGTCGCCGCCCACGTACGGCTTGCGCCCGGCGAGCAGCTCGAACAGGAGCACCCCGACGGCGTACACGTCGGTGCGCGCGTCGACCTTGTCGCCCACGGCCTGCTCCGGCGCCATGTACCCCGGCGTGCCCACGGCGAAGCCGGTGGTGGCCGCGCCGGTCTCATCGATCAGCTTGGCCAGCCCGAAGTCGAGGATGCGCACCTGGTCGCCGAGCCCGGTGGCCTCGGTGAGGATCACATTCTGCGGCTTGATGTCGCGGTGCACGATGCCGTGGCCGTGCGCGTGCGACAGCCCGGCGAGGATCTGCCGGGCGATGTGCAGCGCGCGCGCCGGCGACAGCGGCCCGCGCTCGACGAGCGAACGCAGCGTCTCGCCGGTGACCAGGTCCATGACCAGGAAGGGCGCGCCGTCGTCGATGCCGAAGTCGGTCACCGCGGCGCAGCTCGGGTGCGACAGCCGGCTGGCCGCGCGCGCCTCGATCTCGAAGCGGCGCCGCGTCTCCGCCCGCAAGGCGATCCACGGATGCAGGAACTTGATGGCCACCGGCCGCCCCAGCCCCAGCCGCTCCGCCCGATACACCACCCCCATACCGCCGGTGGCGAGCCGCTCGACGATGCGGTAGCGACCCCCTACCTCGCGCCCGACGCGTGGATCATGCTCCTCGGCCACGCCGGGAGCTTATCATCTGGCGTCGCGGCCGGTGGCGTGGAGCAGGCGGACCCGCGCCACGCGCTGGTTGACGGATGTCGCGCTGCACCAGGTATTCGAATTCTCGCGCGACGGGCGGAACCTCCCGACATCAGGTCCGTTTCAAACCGTTCGGCGCTCTGGGGGCGGCGCGTCGGGCGGAACGGTGGTAGACCGACGCCAGGAAGGAGGAACTCATGGCCAAGGTCAACTGGAAGCCCGACGGGTATCACTCGCTTACCCCCTATCTCAACCTCAAGGGCGCGGACAAGGCGATCGAGTTCTACAAGAAGGCATTCGGCGCGGAAGAGCAGATGCGCATGCCCGGGCCCGACGGCCTGATCGCGCACGCCGAGATTCGCATCGGCGACTCGAACATCATGCTGTCGGAGGCGACGCAGCGGCCGGAATCGCGCACCTCGCTGTGGCTGTACGTGAGCGACTGCGACGCCGTCTTCAACAAGGCGGTCGCGGCGGGCGCGACGGTCAAGGCGCCGCTCGAAGACATGTTCTGGGGCGACCGCTACGGGCTTCTCGCCGATCCATTCGGCCAGAGCTGGAGCGTCGCGACCCACAGGGAGGACGTGTCGCCCGCGGAGCTGGAGAAGCGGGCCAAGGCCGCGATGGCCGCGCGCAAGTGATCAACCGCGGCGCCGCGCCCCGGCCATCAGGCGCTCCGAGTCGATGATGGCGCGAGCGTGGCGCCCGCGCCCGATCTCGCCCCCCGGATCCTCGGCCCACACCTCGAACGCGTAGAGCTTCCCCTCGCGGCCCAGATAGCGCGCGCTGGTGCGCACGCTCGCGCCGCCGGGGGTCGCCGCCACGTGCTTGATGTCGACGCTGACGCCGACCGACAGCTCCCCCGGGCGCAGGAGCGGCTCGAGGCAGCGCGCCGCCGCCAGCTCCATCCACGCGATCATGCGCGAGGTGGCGAGGACCGGCGGCAGCTCGAGGCCGCCGCGCAGCGTACTGGCGAGATCGTCGTCGGTGACGTCCATGGTGACGGTGAACGCCGGCAGCGGTTCCATGTCATCCCCTTACGGCTTGGGCAGATATTTGTCCAGGAACCGCGCCGACCGTGCCAGGTAGGCGAGCCGGTTGGCGCGGCGGTCCATCGAGTGACCCTCGTCGTCCGCGACCATGTACTCGACGGAGATGCCGCGTCTGCGCAGTGCGCGCACCACCTGGTCGGACTCCGACTTCGGCACGCGCACGTCGTTCTTGCCCTGGTAGACGAACAGCGGCGCCCGCACCTTGTCGAGGTCGAAGATGGGGGAGATCGAATCGAGGAAGTCCCCGTCGGTGTCGGGATTGCCGATCTCGCGCGCCATGATGTCGCGCAGGAGACCCGTCGTGCCGGCGAACAGCGTCCGCCAGTTCGAGATCCCGAACGCGTCCACGCCCGCCGCCCACAGCTCGGGCTGGCGCGTGATCCCCATGAGCGTCATGTAGCCGCCGTAGCTGCCCCCCATCACCACCAGGCGCTTGCGATCGCCCCACGGCTGGTCGCCCGCCCACCGCGCCACCGCGCCCATGTCCTTGACCGCGTCGAGGCGCTTGGGACCGTTGTCCGCCTCCTCCCAGGCGCGGCCGAAGCCGGTCGAGCCGCGCACGTTCGGCTCGACCACCGCGTACCCGAGCGACGTGAAGAAGCGCGCGGTCGCGCTCCACGTCACCTTCGCCGACGCCGGCGGTCCGCCGTGGAGGAGCACGATCGTCGGCGCGCGCGCCGCCTTGGCAGGGACGTACAGGTTCACCGGCACGTCGGCGCCGTCGAAGCTCTTGACGGTCGTGGTGGAGACCTCGATCGGCGGGAGCCCCGCCACCCCGGGGCGCTTCTCGTCGCGCAGGAACGCGAGCGCACCCGTCTTGACGTCGAGGGCGAAGATCTCGGGCGGAGCGTCGGCGGTGGCCAGGTGCCCGATGACCCGCCGGCCGTCGGCGGCGAAGCGGGCGAGGCCGAGCGAGCCGAGCGGCACGCTCGCCTTCTTGACGACCTTCAGCGTCTTCGCCGAGAGGAGGCGGATCTCGTCGTGATTGCCGGCGTCGACGCGCACCGCGAGGAGGTCGCCCTTGGGCGAGACGGTCACGTCGGTGAGGATCGCCGTCGCCGGCGCGGTCTCGACGTAGCGCAGGAGCTCCTTCCCCGCCACGTCGAGCTTGACGAGGAGCGCGGCCTCGGCGCCGCCGTCCGTGGCGACGTACAGCGACTTGCCGTCGGCGGAGAACGCCGCGTCGTTCACCTGCGCCTCGACGCCCTCCGGCGGGAACACGCGGCGCGTGGTCCCGGAGGCGAGATCGGCGAGCAGGACTTCGGCCACGGCGGGCGAGACGACGCGGACGAGCGCGGCGGACTTGCCGTCGGGCGCGACCTCCGACAGGCGCCCGCTCGCGGGCAGCGTCACCAGCTGCCTGGGCGTCGCGCCGGCGTCGGGCGCCTGCGCGTAGACGCGCACCGCCTTCTCGCCGATGCCGCGCGCCGAGTAGTAGTAGACGTCGCCCTTCGACGCGGCCGCGAACATCGGGGGGTCGCGCTGCGCGTCGTCCGCGGGGGCGAGCGCGACCACCCTGTTCGCGTCGAGGTCGGCGCGGTAGTGGACCCAGCGCTCGTCGGCGCCGCGATCGGAGGTGTAGATGACGAACTTTCCGTCGGGGGAGAGCTCGAACGCCCCCACGCGCTCGGGGCCGCTCGTGAGGGCGACGGGCGGGGCCTTGGCCCGCGCCACCTCGGCGACGTAGAGCTGCCAGTTGCCGTCGCGGTTGGAGCGGAACACGACTCTCTTGCCGTCGGGCGTGAGGCGCGGGCTCTGGTCGGCGAATGCGTCGACCAGGCCCTCCGCCTTGGCGGTGAGCTCGGCGACGCGCGCCGCCTCGTCCCCGGTCGGCGTGTCGCCGACGATCGGCCCCTCGACGACGGGCGGCGGCGCCGGCGGCGCGGGCGGCGCGGGCGTATCCGCGGCGGG
>DATFWE010000179.1:0-4213 GCA_035259575.1 Haliangiales bacterium | reverse complement strand
GCGCGCGGCCTGGCAGAGATCGCGGCGAGCGCCGAGTACGTCAAGGTCTGGTGGCTGCCGCACACGCCGCTGGCCCAGGTGTTTCGCTACGCTCGCACCGAGGCGCCCGCGTCGGCCCGCCCCAGCCCGGAGACGCAGCGCTGGTTCGACGAGGTCGTCCTCCACGCGGGGATCTTCCCTGCCCTCCTCGCCGTGTCGCGCCGCCGCCCGAGCTGGGTCCCACCGATCAACCGGCTCCTCGCCCGCGTCTACCTCGATCGGCCTCCCCGCGTCGGATCGAGCCGGATCATGCTCGCCACGCCGATGCCGGTCGTGCACCGCGAGACGGAGGCCGCCCTGCCCCTCGGCCGCGCCGGCGAGGCCTTCGAGCGGGTGCGGGATGCCATCGACCGCGAGGACCTGAGGGTGAACTTTCCGATCGAGATCCGCTTCGTGCGCGGCGATGCCGGCTGGCTGAGCCCGGCGCACGGCGGCGACACTTGCCAGATCGGCGCCTACATGCGCGAGGCGCCGGGGATCGCGCGCTACTTCGGCGCGTTCTGGCGCGAGATGCGGGCGCTGGGCGCGCGGCCGCACTGGGGGAAGGAGCTCGACCACACCGCGGCGGAGGTGCGCGCCCTCTACCCGCTCGCCGAAAAGTTCCTCGCCCTGCGGGACGAGCTCGACCCGTCGCGCGTGTTTGCCAACGCGTTCCTGGAGCGGACGCTCGGGCCCTGACCGCGTATTTTCACCGACTCAGATCACGAGCTGCAGCCGCACGATGACCGTGTCCTCGTCGGCGCGCGCCGCGCCGCCGGGCGCGGCGGTGAACACCTGGTGGCCGTAGCTCGCGATCACCGCGACGCCGCGCGCCGGGTACCAGTTCACCCCGCCGCCGTAAACGCGCATCGAGTGCATCGCGACGTTGGGATCGGCCAGCGCGGGGAATGCCTCGAGGCCGACCGCGACCTCGCCGGCGCCGAGCACCACGACGACCGCGCCGTAGTCGTGCGCGGGCACCACGAACGACAGCGGCGCCGCGGCCTCCCCGGTAAGGACGATGGTGGCGACGGCGCTGAGCGCGTGCGCGTCGACGTCGGTGCCGGACACCCGCTCGCGCGTCCACGCGGCGTCGGCGTACAGCGCAACCGGGCCGTAGCCCCACGTCAGGTGGGGCGCGATGCGCACGATGGTCCCGTCGGCCGCCGCCGGTCGGGCATACGCGAAGAACACCTGCCCGCCGTACGTCGTGAGCGTCAGCAGCCGCGGGTTGTCGGGGGTCCCGGTGTGCTTCCCGACGCTGGCGCCCACGCCGAGCCCGAGCTGCTCCAGCGGCTCGATGCCGGAGCCGAGGAAAGGATGGAAGAAGGCGCGCGCCACCACGTCCTTGGCCGAATCGCCGTCGCTCTCGCCCGCGCCGCCGGCGAACGTGCCGTTCACCAGCGCGAGGTTGTAGAAGAAGACGCCCCCGCCCACCGAGCCGAGGAGCTGGACGCCGGTATCGCGCGCGGGGAGCAGCATCGACGCCACCGACGTCGACACGAACGGCAGCGCCGTCCCCGGCGTGAGCCGCTCCTCGGTGATCGGAAACTGGAACTTGCCGACGCGCAGGCGCGCCCACGGGGCGAGCTTGGCCTCGATCCACCCCTCGAGCAGGGTCACACGGTTCTCGGCGACGTTGGCGAACAGCTGCGCGTGGAACGTGCGCTCGATGATCGCGTCGAGGCGCAGGCCGGCGAAGCGCAGGAGGAACGTGTCGCGATCCGGCGCGGGCGAGTCACCGAGGAAGACGCGGAAGTCCGACTGCAGCAGCCAGTGCACTGCCAGCATCGACTTCCCGTCGGCGGAGACGACGCCGAAGCCCGCAGGGCCGGCGACGGCGAAGTCGGGGAGCTCATCCTCGGTCTGCGGGCCGGCGGCGAGAACCAGGTGGGGGACGGTGCAAAGGGCGACGATCAGGGCGCGGTGGGTCATGTGGCCAGCCTATATCCATGCCGGGCGAGCGGCAGCGAGCGGATGCGCGCGCCGGTGGCGGCGAAGATCGCGTTGGTCAGCGCCGGGATGACGGTGACCGGCCCGACCTCCCCGACGCCGCCGATCGAGATGGCGCCGCCGTCCACGATGTGGACCTCGACGGGAGGCATCTGGGGCAGGCGCAGCACGCGGTAGTCGTGGAAGTTCGTCTGCACCGCGCGCCCGCGGTCGAACGTGATCTGCGACAGCAGCGCGCACGACAGGCCCCACGCCGTGCCGCCCTCGATCGAGCTCGCGGTGATGTCCGGATCGAGCACCAGCCCGGGGTCGACCGCGGCGACGATGCGTTGGATCCTGATGACCTTGTCGGCGGACACCGACAGCTCGACGACGTGACCGATGTAGGTGCCGAACGCGACGGAGAACGCGACGCCGCGGCCGCGCCCCGCCGCCGGCGGCCGCTCCCAACCGGAGCGCTCCGCGAGCGCGCCGATGAGCTTCTGCGCGCGCGGGTCGTCGCGGAGGAGCTTCCGGCGGTAGCGCAGCGGGTCCTCCTTCTGCGCCGCCGCCAGCTCGTCGACGAAGCTCTCGACGGCGAAGATGTTGGGGCCGTACCCGGTGGTGCGCAGGACCGACGTCGGCACCGGGATCTTGAGCAGCTTGAAATCGACCTTCCAGCTCGGCACGGCGTACGGCGTCTCCGCGAGCCCCTCGAGGCAGCTCGGGTCCATCGTGTCGGTCACCGAGGGAGGCGACACGTACTGCAGGATCGACGGCGACACGAGCCGGTGCGCGATCTCGGCGATCTCGCCGCGGTCGTCGCGGGTCGCGCGCAGCCGGTGGAGGACCGCGGGCCGGTAGAAGTCGTGCCCCATGTCCTCCTCGCGCGTCCACAGCACCTTGACCGGACGGCCGACCGCCTTGGCGAGGACCACCGCGTGGACGACGAAGTCGGCGATGAGCCGCCGCCCGAACCCGCCGCCGAGGAAGGTGCGGTGGATGCGGATCTTCTCCGCCGGCAGGCCGAGCACCTTGCCGACGACGATCTGGGCCAGCTCCTGGCCCTGGGTGGGGGCCCACACGTCGCAGCCGTCGGCGGTGACGCTCGCCGTGCAGTTCATCGGCTCCATGGTCGCGTGCGCCAGGAACTGCGACTCGTATTCCGCCTCGAGCGCCAGCGGCCGGGGCGCGCCGGCGGCGCCCGGACGCACGGGCACCCAGCCGGCGCCCGCGTCCATCGCGTCGCGGTACATCCGCATCAGGCCGTCGCTGCCGAGCTGGGCCTGGGGGCCGTCCTCGAACTCGACGTCGAGCGCGTCGAGCGCCGTCTTGGCTTGCCAGTAGGTCTCGGCGACGACGGCGATGCCGTCGGGGATGGGCACGACCGCGATCACGCCGGGGCGCTTGGCGACCGAGGTGGCGTCGAAGCGCTTGACCTTGCCGCCGAACGCCGGGCTCGCCCGCACCGCGGCGTGGACCATCCCCGGCACGACGACGTCGACGCCGAACGTCGCCGACCCGTCGATCTTGGCGGGGTTGTCGACGCGCGGCAGGGATCTCCCGAGGAGCGTCCAGGCGGAGCGCGGCTTGAGCGGCGGGTCCTGCGGGGGCGGCAGCGCGGCCGCGGCCGCCGCGACGGCGCCGAAGCCGACCGAGCGGCCGGTCGGCGCGTGCACGATCCGGCCCTTCTCGGCGCGGCAGCCCGCCGCCGCCACCTGCCAGCGCGCGGCCGCCGCGGCGATCAGCATCTCGCGGGCGCTCGCGCCCATCTTGCGCATGAGCTCGAAGAACGAGCTCATGCTCTCGCTGTTGCCGGTGAACTGCCAGTTGAGCCGAGGGTTGCGGTAGTCGGGGTGCGCCGGCGAGGTCACGAGCTTGACGCGCGGCCAGTCGGCGCCGAGCTCCTCGGCGAGGACGGCGGGCAGCGTCGTCGCGATGCCCTGGCCCATCTCGGCCTGCGACACGACGATCGTCACCTCGCCGTCGCCGGCGATGCGCAGCCACGCGTTGAGCGCCGCCGGCTCGGCACCGCCTCGCGGCGCGGCCCACGCGGGCAGGTGGGCGGCGAGGACGAGCCCGCCGCCGGCGATCGCGCTGGCCTTGAGCCAGTCGCGTCGGGTCATGTCCGCCGATGCGGTCATGGCGACTTCTCCGTCGGCGCGCACGGCGCGCCCGCCTGTCGCCACGCGACGAAGCGGGCGAGGAGCTCCTCGTGGGTCAGCTTCGGCGGGCGGCGGCCGGGGCCCGGGCGCCACGCCCA
>DATFWE010000178.1:0-14820 GCA_035259575.1 Haliangiales bacterium | reverse complement strand
GGTTTCGTAATGGCGCGCACAGGCGATGAGGACCTCGCCCTTCTCGCGATCGAATGGCGCCGCTTCCAGCACGTAGCGCGGGGTGCCGGTCGGCGCCGCGATCTCCACGTCGATCCGATCCGCGTTGGCGAGATCGCAGTGGAGCGCGTGATGAAGTCGTACTCGCGTCTCAGCTGGATCTGCGCCTGAGTGTCGGCGCGGGACGCGTTCGAGCTCATGCGCAATGGGATGCCCGAGCGCGCTCCGGCGGTTCAGGGACGCCGGGTCCAGGGGACGTCGCGCCCCTCGCGCCGATCGACGAACCCCGTCACCTTGCCGTCGCGGCCACGCAGGAAGATCTTGCGGCTGCGCGGCTGGCCGGGGACGAACAGCACGTCCGACGCCTCGACGGCGAGAGCCTGCTCCTTGCCCGTGCCGCGGCGACCGATGAGCGCGTTGCCGTCGCGCCGGATGGTGTAGGCGATCGCGTCGGTCAGGGCGTAGGTGCCGACGTACTCGTCAAGGCGCGCCGCGGGGAGCTCGATGGCCGGCGGGTCGATGAGCAGCGCCATGATCTGCGTCGCCACCAGGCGCCAGCCGCCGGGGGTGCGGCGCCAAGTGTCGGTCGTCCGGTACTGGGCGTGGATCGGATGGCCGAAGTAGACCTCGTGCTCGTCCGCGACCCAGGTGGCGACGGCGAAGTCGCCGTAGTCGCGCGCGCGGAACTCGATGACCTCGATCGTGCCGGTGATGCCGGGCGGCAGCGGCTGGAGCTCGGCGAGGAGCGCGGCCTTGTCCTTCACCGCACCGTCCTCGGCGGTGTAGACCATGTCGGCGGCGAGCGTGCGGTCCCACACGGCGGCGTCGCCCTTGGCGACGGCGTCCATGAGCGCCTGGGTCGCCGCCTGGAGGACGGGCTCGACGCGCTCGGCGGGGGCGGAGGGCGCGGCGGCCGACACGCAGCCGGCGGCGGCGAGGATGGGCCACAATCTCATGGGGGAAAGGCTACACCAGGCGGACGATGCGCGTGTCTTCGCCGGTCTCGGGCCCGGGATCAGGATCGAGATCGAAGTCGATGTCCCAGTCGTCGAGCTCGATGATGATCTCGGGGTGGTCGTCGACGCAGATCTCTTCGCCGGGACACGTGCCGACGGCGCGTCGCTCGAGGCCACGGCGTTCCGTTCGATCGAAGCGGAGGTCGGGGCGCGCGCGACGGCGGTCGGCGCCGCGGCGTTCGCGCCGGAGGAGGAGGCGCAGCCCGTCGAGGGTCGGGGGCACCCGCTCGAGGCGGGCGACGCGCAGCGCGCAGTTTCCGCACATCGGCAGCCACGTGCCCATGAGCTCGGCGAGCTTGAGGTACGCCAGGCGGCGCTCGCCGCACACGACGCAGCTCGCGCCGTACCCCGCGGGGCGGCTCTCGGCCCAGCGCGCGTAGCACGACCAGCAGCGCCCTCGCCGGAGCTCGCCGGTCTTGACGCCGCAAAAGTCGCAGGCGAGCGGCCGCTGGGGTTCCTCCTCGGCGACCTCGAGGCTGGCAAGGAGCTCGTTCCACCGCATCCTCTACCCGTACGCCCCCCGCCGCGAGGGGGCAACTTTCTGGGCTATGGTTGGTGGGTGCCCTCCATCGCGGCACTCCGGCACGCCCCCTGGTCTCTGTCGAAGATCCAGTGCGCGCTCCGCTGCGCGCGCGAGTTTCACTACCGCTACGTCGAGCGCGTGGCCGAGCCCGAGGTGGCGCCGGAGACGCGGATCGGCAAGGCGGTCCACGCCGTCCTCGAGGCGGCGCTCGCCCGGGCGCCGCTGGCCGACGCGCTGGCGGCGGGGCGGCGCGAGCTCATGTCCGACGAGGAACGCGCCCGCTTCGCCGAGCTGGGCGTCGGCGTGGACAAGTTCCTCGTGCGCATCGACGGACTGCGCCGGCGCCGCCGCGTGCGCGCCGAGCTCATCGAGCACCGCCTGGCCCTGTCGTTCGACCTGTCGCCGACCGATTTCGTCGCCAAGGACGCGTTCTTCCGCGGGGTGTGGGACGCGGCGTTCCTCTTCGAGGACGGCGTGTGCGCCGTGGTGGATCACAAGACCGGCGCGCGCCGTGGCGTCGCCGACTACGCCGACCAGCTGAAGGGGTACGCGGTGCTGGCGGCCAAGCACCTCGAGGTGGAGAAGGTCTGGCTGGGCGTGCACTTCGTCGCCGACGCGGCGATGGAGTGGACGCCGCCGGCGTCGCGGCGCGAGGTCGAAGGGGCGTTCGCGCCGCGCCTGCTCGCGACGATCGAGGATGCTGCGGGGCACGTGGCAGGGTCGGCGCCGCAACCGTCGACATGGTGCCGCCGCTGCAGCTACAAGTCGATCTGCCCGGCGATGCGCGCGGCGGCGGCGGAGCTGCCCGAGCCGGCGCCCGAGCTCGTGGACGACGTGCTCAAGGAGGGGTAGGCGCGTTCCAGTTGCCGATGAGCGGTCCGAACGCCGCGTCGACGCCGGTCGCCGCCGCGTCCCCGCCCTGGTTCGTCGCGGCCACGAAGATCCGGTCGCGCGCCGGCGAGATCCATGCGGTGGCGAAGAACATGGTGTTCGAGCCGCTGTGCGTGAGGACGGTGCCGCCCCACGGCCTCGAGGTGACGAGCCAGCCGAACGCATAGTCGCCGCCGGGCGGCGGGGTGTGCATGCGGGCGAACGCGGCCGCGTCGAGCGCGAGCGGCGTCGGCAGGCCGCGCGCGCCCAGGAGGTGCACGCGCAGGAATTTGGCCCAGTCCTCGAGGCTGCAGTGCACCGTGCCGGCCGGGCCGAGCGACGGCGGGTTGTCGGCGGCGCCGCCCCCCGGATCGACCGGGATGCCGTCCGCGCCGTGGCCCCAGGGCTGATCGACCGTGCCGGGCGACGCCGGGGCGCCGAAGCCGCACGATGTCATCCCGAGGGGTCCGAACAGGCGCGTGCGCATCAGCGCGTCCCAGGTGGCGCCCGTCCGCGCCTCGAGCGCGGCGCCGGCCATCATGTAGCCCGCGTTGGAGTAGGCGAACGCGGTGCCAGGAGGCGTCTCGGGCGGGCGTCGCAGCATGGCCAGCACGGCGGTGCGGCGCTGCGCCGGCGGGTCGCCCGGCTGCCACATCGCGGCCCAGATGTCCGCCGGGACCGCCGCGGGCGCGCCGCCCATGTGACGGAGGAGCTGCTCGATCGACACCGCGCGGTAGGCCGGGTCGAAGCTCGCCGCGTCTTGGGGGAACGCCTCGGCCATCGTGGTTTCCCAGCGGAGCGCGCCCTCGCCGACGGAGAGGGCGATGAGCGTGGCGGTCATCGCCTTGGTATCCGACCCCAGGTGCCACCGGTCGGCGCGCGTGATCGGAGTGGGATCGCCGCGCTTGCGCACGCCCACGGCGCCGACGGCGATCGTCGCGTCGCCGGAGAAGACGGCGCCGGCAAGCGACGGCAGGTCGTACTTCGCGCGGACCGGCTCGAGCGCGCTCTCGGCCGCGGCCGGCGCCGCCGGCGCACTGTCCGCGCACGAGACGACCGCGAGGGCGACGAGCGCGAGCGCGCGCATTGCGTGAATCTTAGCGGAAGTCGGTGCGCCCCGCCCCCCATCGCCTCCGGCTTGCATCCGGGGGCGTACATTGACGGACCTTCATGGATGGTGGTAGAGCGTCCAAATCCGGGCGCCCCGGCGCCATGGAAAGGAGGCCACGATGCACCATTCTCGTCGGTCTTTCTGGTCGTTGATCTTCATCCTGCCCGCCTCGGGCGCATTTGCGGGCAGCCCGAGCTTGCTCAACGCCTCGCGGCACGACACGTCCGCTCCGCTCGGCCAGCTGTCGGCGGGCGCACGTGGACCGACAAGCGCGACCGACCGAGAAGCGCTCGCGCCACGCTCGACCGGTCCGGCTCTCAGCAGCGGGCGTGTCGATGTGGTGGCTTCCGAGCTGGCCGGGCCGCTCGAGGGCGTGAGCACGGTGCTTCGCTTCGACGGGCAGAGCGCGGCGGACAACCGGCGCGTCTTCGGGTTCGCCTTCGTCCCGCCGGACACCAACGGAGCGGCGGGCGCGAGCCAGTTCGTCCAGATCGTGAACGTCACGATCGCCGTGTACGGCAAGCGCGATGGCGCGCTGCAGCTGGGGCCGGTGCCGATCCACACGTTGTGGACAGGCTTCGGCGGTCTGTGCGAAAACGGCGGCGCGACGCCGACCTTCTCGGACGGCGGCGATCCGGTCGTCCTCTATGACCATCTCGCCGACCGTTGGCTGGTCAGCCAGCTGCAGTTCGACGAGACGTTCACGCACACGGCGGAGTGCGTAGCGATCTCGACCAGCTCGGACGCGACCGGCTCCTACAACCGCTACGAGTTCGATTTCGGCGTCAACTTCCCCGACTATCCGAAGTACGGCATCTGGCCGGACGCCTACTACAACTCCATCAACGTCTTCCCAGGCAAGAGCTTCGCGGGCGCGCAGGCGTGTGCGCTCGATCGCACCGCGATGCTGGCGGGGGCGCCGGCGAGCGCCATCTGTTTCCAGCAGCCCCCCTCGGTCTCCAGCCTGCTGCCCGCCGATCTCGACGGCAGCACGCCGCCGCCGGCCGGTTCGCCCAACTTCTTCGTCGGCTTGGCGGACGCGACCCACCTCAACCTGTTCCGGTTCCACGCCGACTTCGCAAACCCGGCGAGCTCGACCTTCAGCGGACCGACGCTGGTTCCGGTTGCGGAGTTCAACGAGATCTGTGCCGGAGCCAACACCCGCGCTTGCATCCCCGAGCCGCCACCGGGTGAAAAGGTCGATAGCCTGGGCGACCGGGTGATGTTCCGGCTCGCCTACCGCAACTTCGGGGACCACGAGTCGCTCGTCGTCAACCACACGGTGCTCGGCGGCCTGCTCGCCGGTGTCCGCTGGTACGAGATCCGCAACCCGGGGTCGGCGCCGGCGGTGTTTCAGCAGGGGACGGTGATCGACCCGAACACCAATTTCTGGATGGGGAGCATCGCCATGGACCAGGCTGGGGACATCGCGCTCGGGTTCAGCGCGATGAGCCACGATCAGTTCTCGAGCGTCTACGTGGTGGGGCGGACGCCCAGCGATCCGCCGGGGATGATGTTCGGCCCGCTGGTGCTCGCGGGCGGCAGCGGCGTGCAGGTCAACTCCTTCAAGCGATGGGGAGACTACAGCAGCATGAGCGTCGACCCCAAGGACGACTGCACGTTCTGGTACACGCAGGAGTATTACATCACGACCGGCAGCTTCAACTGGGCGACCCGCGTCGGCGCGTTCAAATTCGATCGGTGCAAGCCGAACGCGAAGTGATCGCCGCCGGACCGCCGCCCGTGCGCAGACGGGGCGGTCTACTCGGCCGCGCCGTCCGCCGGATAAGGGAAGTACAGCTCGTTGCCGTCAGGATCGTGGACGACCATGAGCGGGTAGCCCCAGCGGCCGTTCTCTACCGCGACGCCCCTGCCCTCGAGCTCGGCGCGGACCGAGTGGAGCGTCTCGACGTCGAGGGAGATGAACATGCGGCCGCGTCCCGTCTTCTCGGGTTCTTGCGAGCACAGGATGAGCTCGCAGCTTCGGCGGTCCACCTGCGCGACGATCGGTTTGCCCGCGTCGTCAGCGCGCCAGCGCTCCTTGAAGCCGAGCCGATCGACGTAAAAGCCGACCGATCGCTCGAGGTCCGACACGAACAGGACGGGTCGGGCGTACCACCGGAGCGAAGGCTCTCGCGGCATCGCGCGAGGATAGCGCACAAGGGCGCGATCGATAGCCTGCAATCGTTCGCATCCACCAACCGTCAGTGCTCCAAATCATCCGCCAGCGCCGGCAACGCGTTCGACGCCGTGCCCCAGCGCGCCTTCTTCCATAGCTTCTGGTAGACGAGAAACGTCGACAGCGCGTCGGTCAAGAGCCGCCGCTCCACGGGTCGGCTCGCCGCCACGTCCCGCCGCTCCCCCGGATCGTCGACGAGGTCGAAGAGCGCGGGCACCCCGTTCGACGACACGCGCAGCTTCCACCGCCCCAGCCGCACCGCGTGCGCGACCTCGAACTGCGACGACACCGCCGCGCGGGCGTAGCCGCGCCCGACGCCGTGCGCGAGCGGGAGGAGCGACGCGCCCTGGGCGTCCTCGGGGGCGCCGAATCCCGCCGCGTCGAGGAGCGTGGGCAGAAGGTCCACGCCCTCGACGGCGTCGTCGACGGTCGTGGCCGGGAACAGCGGAGGGTAGTGCACCAGGAGCGGCACGTGCACCAGGCTCTCGCGCAGCGATCCCCCGTGGCCGACGCGCCCGTCCTCGAACAGCTCGTCGCCGTGATCGGCGGTGACCACGATCATCGTGTCGTCGGCATCGACGCCGAGCCCGTCGACGAGCCGCCGGAGCATCTCGTCCTGGTAGCTCACGTTGGAGTCGTAGAGCGCGATGATGCGCTCCTTGTCGCGCTCGGACACGCCGAGCTTGCCCGCGCCGATGCGGTCGACGTCGGCGCCGGTCGCCTCGACGGCGAAGCGCCCGCCGTAGGGACGAGGGTCGTAGCGCGACAGCCACGGCTCCTTGCCGCGCCACGACACATGGGTATCGACGGTGCCGAGGTACAGGAACACCGGGCGCGCCCGCTCGCGCTGGAGCGCCGCCAGGCCGGCGGCGAGCACGTCCTCGCCGCGCAGACCGCGCTCGAGATGAATGTGGTTGGCGTACATGTCCCAACCCACGCCGAAACCCCAGTAGGCGGCGACGTAGCCGTTCGCGGTGACCCCCGCGGTGTAGAACCCGGCCGCCTGCATCGCCTCGCCGAGCGTGACCCAGCGGTCCTCGATGTGGGCGCCCGCCTCGATCATCCCGTGCACCGCCGGGTAGAGCGACGTCCAGATCGACGCGTACGACCCGCGCGACTCGTTCCCCTGGGCATAGGCGGCGGTGAACACGGTGGACGTCCGGGCCAGCGCCTCGAACGTCGGCGCGTCGGGGCGAGCGTGCGGGGTCCACGGCCGCACGCGGTCGGCGCGCAGCGAATCCATCACCCACAGGACGATGTGGCGCGGTCGGCGCGCGGGCTTGGGGACGGCGGGCGCGGGGCCGGCGAGCGCGAGCGCGGCGCCGGTGAGCCGCGCGACCGGACACGTCGCCTCGAGGCGCAGGCGCGCGGCCTTGCCGGCGAGCGGCGCGAGATCGACGACGCCGCCGTCGAGCTTGCCGGCGACGCGCGTGCCGTCCGCGGCCGTCGCGGTGACCGCCACCGGGCAGGTCGTGTCGGCGACCAGGCGCGCGCCCGCGGGGACGAGGACGTAGTAGGTGAGCGCCATCCCGGCCAGGAGGCGCAGCGCGCGCCGCGCGGGGTCGTAGACGACGGGCGTCTCCGGCGGGGGCGCCTCGCCGCCGATCTGGATCCACTCCACCGCCGCGCGCGCGTCCTTGGCGCCGAACGCCAGCTGGACGTCGTTCTCGCCCTCCTTGAGCGCGCCGGCGGGCAGCGCGACCGCGGCGGTCTGCCATCCCTCGACGAGCTCCACCGTGCTCGCCGGCCTGCCCGCCACCTGGATCGTCATCCTCTGCGCCGCCGGCGACCACAGCCGCGCCCACACCCATCGCTCGCCGCCGGCGAGCGGCACCGCCATCGCCGCGTACCGCTCGGCGATCGCCACGCGGCGGCCGTCGCGCTCCGCGCGCAGCGTCCACGGGATCCGTCCCCGCGGCTTGGCGAAGCGCAGGTACTTGGCGAATGCCGGCGAGCCGGGAAACACGACCAGCCCGCCCTGATGCTCGACGTGGGCGAGGAGGCGATTGTCGATGAGCGAATAGATCGGATGCTCGTCGCGATGGGGCGCGGCGGCGCCGCGGGCGGCGGCGGCGGGGGGCTCGCGGTCGGGGGACTTGGCGCAGGCGACGAGCGCGCACAGAAGCAGAAGGCCGCGTGACACTCCGGTTACTTTACTGCGGGGGAGGCGTCGGGGCCTTGGCGGACTTGTCGTCCTCGAGCCGCTTCACCGCCTCCTTGGCGATGTCCGAGCCGCGGGCCGCCGCCTTCTTGAACGCGGCCAGCGCGTCGACCATGCGCTTCTCGTGCTCGTAGGCGCGGCCGAGGTTGGTGAACATGTAGGTCTCGGCCAGCTCGCCCGCGGTCGCGCGCTCGAACGAGGCGATCGCGTCGCTCCACTGGTCGAGCTCCATCTCGACGAGGCCCTTGTTGTTCCACGCCCACAGGTTGTCCTCGTTCAGCTCGACCGCCTTGGCGAACGCGTCGTGCGCGCCGTCGAGGTCCTTGTCGAGGAACAGGCAGCGCCCCTTGGTGTTCCATGCCGCCGACGAGGTCGGGGCGATCTTCAGGGCGAAATCCGCCTGCTGGTTCGCCTTGCGCACGTCGTTCTCGAGGATGAGGATGCGCGCGAGCTCGATGTGGACGGCGGCGCTCTCCTCGAGCTCGAGCGCGCGGTTGTACATCGAGATCGCGTCCTCGGTCTTGCCGTCCTTGACGAGCTGGCGGGCGAGCTTGACCCGATCGGCGAAGCTCTCCGGCACGGCGATCGCGGGCTCGCCGACCCCGGCGTCCGGCGTCGCCATTGCGAGGGGCGCGGGCGTGGGCGGCACGGGCACGGGCGCGGGCACGGGCACGGGCGCGGGCGGGGCAACGGCCGGCGACGTCTCGCTCGGCTTCTCGCCGAGGGTGGAGACCGGGCGCTCCGGCTTGTCGTTGCACGCGGCGAGCGCCGCGACCAGGGTGGTGGAGAGCCAGAAGGTTCGGAACCGCATGGGAGTTGACTCCTTTCGAGCCCCTCTTTCAGCAGCCTCCGTGCCACCGCCGAACCGTCGCGAAAACGGCGGGTTGCCGCGCGAGCGTGTCAATTCACGGCGTGTGCGTGCGTGTGCGGTCGTACGCGCCATACTTCTATTCCATGGAGCGGTTGAGCCCCGAAGTGATCCTCCCCGTTCGGCGCCGCGCGCGCGTCTTCTCGCTGGCCGGCTTGATCTTCCTGTTCGGGCTGCCCGTGTTCGTGGGCACGCGCGTGTACAACCACTATCGCTGGCCGCGCGCCGTGTCGGTGCGGGTGGACGCCGACCCGCCCGGAACGCAGGTGCGGGTGATCGAGCTGCCCGACCTGTTCGAGCCGGCGCCGCGCACGCTGAGTGTGCCGATGCGCATGCGCGCGGTCACGCTGCGCCTGTCGCACCCCGGCTACCGCGACGCATTCGTGCACGTGCCGCTCGAGGGCGGCGACGCCGCGGTCAAGGCCGTGCTGCTTCCGCTCGAGTAGGGATCACAGGCTCCGGTCGAGGAACGCGAGCGTCTTTTGCCACGCGTCCTTGGCGCTCGCTTCGTGGTAGGCCTCGGGACGCGCGTCGTTGAAGAACGCGTGCCCGGCCGGCGCGGGGTAGATGTGCGTCTCGCAGCGGCCGCCGGCGTCGAGGATCTTCTTCTCGATCGCGCGCGCCACGGCGGGCGTGATCGAGCCGTCGGCCTCGCCGTAGACGCCGAGCACCGGGGCCTTGAGCGACGCGTAGGCCGGTTTCACGGCGGGGTGGCCACCGTAGAACGTGATGCAGGCGCCGATGTCCTCGGGCATCGCGGCGGCGGCGAAGAGCGCGAGCGCCCCGCCCATGCAGAAGCCGATGACCGCGAGCTTGCCGGTCGCGCCGCGCGCGCGCAGCGCCGCGGCCGCGCCGCGCAGCTTCTTCCCCGCGTCGTCGATGTTGAGCGCCATGAACAGCCGCTGCGCCTCATCGGGCGCCTTGGTGAGCTTGCCGTCCCACAGATCGGGCGCGAGCGCCACGTACCCCGCGGCGGCGAAGCGATCCGCCACGTCCTTGATGTGCGGCGCGAGCCCCCACCACTCCTGAATGACGATGATCCCTCTGGCGTTGCCTTCGCCGGCGAGGTAGCCGTGGGCGGTCCCACCGTTCGCCGCGTACTCGATCATCCCGGCCATGCGCACCTCCTGGTTTGCCGATACCATACCCCACATCGATGGAACGGCCGCGCGTCTTCCGCGACCCGGTGCACGGGCTCATCAGCTTCCCCGGGGAGGTGGCGCGCCTCCTCGACACGCGCGCGTTCCAGCGCCTGCGCCGCATCCGCCAGGACGGCTTCGCGTCGCTCGTCTACCCCGGCGCCGAGCACTCGCGCTTCGGCCACGCGATCGGGGCGTACCACATCGCTCAGCGGGTGACGGAGCGCCTCGGCGTCGATGCGGCGCTCGCGCGCGACGTGCAGGTCGCCGCGCTCGTCCACGACATCGGCCACGGCCCGTTCTCCCACGCGTGGGAGGTCGCGTTCGGCGGCACGTCGCACGAGGCGTGGGGCGCGCGCATCCTGGCGGAGGACGCCGAGCTGCGGGCGCTCCTCGGCGACATCCACCCCGACCTGCCCGACGCGCAGGCGCGCTTCTTCGCCGGCACCTACCGGCCGCGCTTCGCGCGCAAGCTCGTGTCCTCCGAGCTCGACGTCGACCGCATGGACTACCTCCTGCGCGACGCCCACTACACCGGCGTGGGCTACTCCGCCTACGATCTGGAATGGATCCTCCACGCCCTGCGCGTCGAGCCCGTGGCCGGCGGCGACGACCCCGACGACCTGGTCATCGACTGGCGGCGCGGCCGTTACGCCGTCGAGCAGTACCTGTTCGGGCGCTTCTACATGTACGCGCAGGTCTACTACCACAAGACGGTGCGCGCCGCCGAGCTGATGTTCACGCGCGCGATGGAGCGCTACGCCGAGCTCGCGGCCGGCGGAGGCGAGCCGGCGGGGCTGCCGGCGGCGGCGGCGCTGGCGCGGGGCGAGGCGGTCGGCGTCGCCGACTACCTCGGGCTCGACGACGCGCGCGTGTGGTGCGCGCTGGAGGACTGGGGGCGCGCCGCCGGCGACGAGGTCCTGCGCGATCTCGCGGCGCGGCTCACCGCGCGGCGGCTGTTCAAGGCGATCGAAGTCGCGGGCGGCGAGGTCCCCGTCGACCGCCTGGCGGCCGCGGCCGAGGGCGTGCTGGGTGAGCGGGCGCGCCACTACTGGGTCGTCGATCGCGCCGAGCCGTCCGTCGGGCGGGGCGACCTCCACGTCGTGGGGCATCCGCGCCACGGCACCGTGCTCCTGGCCAAGCTCGCCGACGAGCTGCCCGTCGCGCGCGAGGCGCTGACCGTGCGGGTCCTCGCCGCGCGCGAGCTCGTGCCCGCGTTTCGGGCCGTCCTGTGTGGACGGTAGGGGCGGGCGCGGCGCTGGCCGCGTTCGTGCGGGCGCAGACCGGCCGGCCGTGGAGCGAGGTCAAGCGCTGGATCGAGACCGGCAAGGTGTTCGTCGACGGGGAACGGGCGGTCGACGCGGGACGGCGGCTCGCGGCGGGCGCGCGGGTGGAGCTGCGCATGGCCGCGCCGCGCCGCCGCGAGGGCCCGGAGGTGCGCATCGTCTTCGAGGACGCGCACCTCGTGGTGATCGACAAGCCCGCCGGGGTGTCGTCGGTCCCGTACGACGAGAAGGAGGCCGGCACCGCGATGGATCTCGTGCGCGACGCCTGGCGGCGGCAGGGCAAGCCGGCGACGAGCGTGCCGCTCCACGTGGTGCACCGCATCGACAAGGACACGTCGGGGCTGCTCGTGTTCGCCAAGACCAAGCGGGCCGAGACGGGCCTGGCGGCGCAGCTCCGCGCGCACGCCGTCGCGCGCCTCTACGTCTGCGTGGCGCACGGCGACGTCGCGGCGGCGCGCATCGAGAGCGAGCTCGTGGACGATCGCGGCGACGGCCTGCGCGGCTCGTCGCGCCGGGCGGGGCAGGGGAAGCGGGCGGTGACGCATGTCGCGCCCATGCGGCGGCTGCGCGGCGCGACGCTGTGCGAGGTGCGGCTTGAGACGGGGAAGACGCACCAGATACGCATTCACCTCGCGGAGGCCGGGCATCCGCTGGTTGGCGAGCGCGTGTACATCCGCGACTACGCCGGGCCGCTCATCGCGTCGCCGCGGCTGCTCCTCCATGCGGCCACGCTCGGATTTGCACATCCCGTGACCGGGACGCCGATGAGCTTTTCGTCGCCGCTCCCCGGAGATTTCAGCGAAGTGACGACGCGTTTGGCGTAAGAAGGAGGGTGGCACAAAAACCGGGGGGTGTGCCATGGCGTGCCATCCGACGGCGTCGTGTCCGTCGTCGTAAAGGCTCGTCATTCTTGCCGACTCCGCCGCGAGACGGATGGAACGCCGCGTGCAACGACCTTGTATGGACATGGCGGATCTGAGGAGCACTCTACCAAGCGGACAAGTACCGGGCTCGATCTGGGACGGCGCCGACGAAGTCACCCACGTGATGCGGGCACCGATGTCCGAGGACATCACGCAGGTCATGCGGGCACCGATGTCCGAGGAGCTCACGCAGGTGATGGCCGCGCCGGCCAATACCAACCTCGCAATCGCCGAGGACGCCATGGAGCCCGTGTGGGGCGCGCAAGCGACACTGCCTCGCGGGCCGGGTTCACCCGCGCCCGCGTTGCCGAAGATCCCTGGGCGTACCGATGGCCACTTCTGCGAGCAGGGCATCCGCGGCACGCCTGCGGGCGAGGCGCACTACGCAGACGTCAAGGACATCTCGGAAAGCATCGCCGCAGACAATGCGCGGGCGGGCGTGCTCGCCAGAGAGAAAGACTTCGAGAAAGCCATGGGCCTCCATGAAAAAGGCCCGACCGGCAAGGCGTGGTTCGAGAAGAACTACCCCGGCGGCAAATCGGCCCTCGCGGCCGAGGAGGAGCTCGCCGCGGCGTCCGAGACCGTCGGCAGCGAGGCCTCGGTGATGAGCGAGGTGGGCGAAGAGGTGGGAACGCTGGCCAAGATCGGCAAGGTCATGAACAACCCGTACTTTGCCGGCGGCATGGCCGGCCTGAACGTCATCGGCGGCGCCGCGGACGCGTACACCGGCATCAACGAAATGATGGACGGCAAGGTCGGCTACGGCATCGCCGACACCGTGATCGGCATGGGCAACATCGGTGTCGGCGCCGGCACGATCGCGGAGCTGGCCATGACCGGCGCCGCCACGGCCTCGCCGGTCGGCGTGGCGCTGGGCGCGGCCAGCCTCGGCGTCAAGGGCGACAAGTTCTTCCAGGAGACCGGCCTCCTCGACGGCGTCTTCGGTAAGGATGAGAACGGCGAGAGCCACGGCCTGATGGGCGGCATCGGCAGCGTCCTCGGCAAGGCCGTCCACGGCGACACCACGGCGATCCTCGAGACTGTCGGCGGCGTCTCGATGTTGCCGCTGCTCCTGCCGGCGCTGGCCACCGCGGAGGTGGGCGCGGGCATCACGAGCTTGATCGGCTCGGGCATCGACTTACTCGGCGGCGACTCGAAGGCGGTCGGACACGCCATCACGGGCACCGCCTCGGACATCTGGCACCACTTCACCGATTGAGCGGACGCCGGCGTCCCGCAAGTCCTCGCCGGTCGCGGCACGAGCGCGCTCGACCGTCGGGCCGTCGATCGAGCAAGCCCTCCAGCGTTTGATCACCGCACATCACATCTCGTCCGATCTTGGGACGAGCATGTGATGTCGTGTGATCGGCGCGCCGCGACCCGGGGCGTTACACTCCGAGCGAGACAACACGGAGGTGCGTCATGCTCAATCGGGGTTGGGCCTTGGCACTGATCTGCCTTTTGTGCGGAGCATGGGACGACGATGATGGCGGGGGCGCGACCTGCGAGTGGACGCAGTGGGGACAGAGCCCGTCGCACGACGGTGCCGTCTGCGTCGACGGCCAGCACGACCTGCGGATGCTCGTCCGCCTGACCGTCGATCGGTTCGCCGCCCAGGAAACGGCGGAGACCGGCGGCCAGCTCCTCGTGCACTACCCTGCGCCGCTGGTCGATGAGGACGGCAACGTATTCGTGATGGAGAAGGCGGGGACGTACACGAGCTGCGACCCGCCGGGATCGGGACAGCCGGCTCCCTGCGGACGGGCGTCGCAGGCCACCGAGATCTGGATGCAGCGCGCCTACGAGTGGCGCGACGGCGAGCTCGTCCCCCAATGGACGTTCGCCTCCGACTGGAAACCCATCCCCACGCCGTGGGAGCCGATGTTCCAGGCGGCGATCGCCGGGCGCTTCATCTACATCCCGGGCGCCGGGGGCACCGTGTTCCAGGTCGACAAGCGCAACGGCAGCACCGTCCGGCGGATCAACCCGTTCGGCACGACCATCGACCCGTTCACCTGGGTCTCGGGCGGGATCACCGTCGATGGCGCGGGAAACATCTACTACAACGTGATCAAGGGGGAGCCCACCGACGCGCGCAGCTGGCTCGTCCGGGTATCGCGCGGTGGCTCGATCCGCATGATCGACTACCGGACGTTGATTCCCGGAGCGCCCGGGCCGACGGACCTGTGCTTCGCGGGGTTCGGCGCGGCCAGGCCGGTGCCGGCGCGGCCGTGGCCGCCGCCGCCGCAGCCCGACGGCTCGCCCACCCTGCCGCCGCAGTTCCCATGCGGCTCGCAACGCGCCGGGGTGAACATCACGCCCGCCATCGGCCGCGACGGCACGATCTTCACCGTCACCCGCGCGCACAACCAGACCGCCAGCAACTACGGCTACATCGTGGCCCTGCGTCCCGACCTGAGCCTCGAGTGGGCGACGTCGTTGCGCGACGACCTCGACGACGGCTGCGGCATCCAGGTTCCCTATGGGCCGGGGTTCTTCGACTGCCGCCCGGGATCGACCTTGGGCGTCGACCCCACCACCAATCTGCCCCCGGCCGGCCAGGTCAGCGATATCGGCTCCAGCTCGCCCACCGCGCTCCCAGACGGCGGGGTGCTCTACGGCGCGTTCACCGGCTACAACGGCTTCCGCGGCCACCTGTTCAAGCTCGACCGCGACGGCCACAAGGTCGCCTCGTACGACTTCGGCTGGGACGTCACGCCTGCCGT
>DATFWE010000177.1:0-3266 GCA_035259575.1 Haliangiales bacterium | reverse complement strand
GACGACGCCGTTCTCGCCGAGCTTCACGGAGACCGCAGCGATGCTCGTGCGCGCGGCCGCCGCGCTCGGCGCCGGCATCCTCGCGTTCTTCCTCGCCTGGCGGCTCGTCCGTGCGTAGCGCCGGGCCTCGTGACGGCCCTCGCCCCGGTTGTCCTGTACCTTAGAGCCAGCCTCACGCCCACCCTGTGCAGATTGGGCACGTCGGGGGCATCGCCTACCCGGAATCGCGGGTTTCGGCCGCGCACATGGTATGCAGGCAAGCTACCGCCTTGGAGGTCCCCGCATGCGTGTTCTAACTCCGGGAACGCTGCTCGCGCTCGTCGCATCCGCCTGCGCGGCGACGACGGCGCCGCCGGCCTCGCCGGCCGACGCGACAAACGACAAGAAAGACGACAAGAAGGACGACAAAAAGGACAAGCTCAAACCCTGGGCCGAGGCCGTCAAAGACACCCGCACATTCGCGGGTTTGTTCAAGCTCTACCTCCGCCCCGACCAGACGCTGCTCATGGAGATCCCCGACGACCGTCTCGAGACTGACCTCGGGCTCGTCGTCCACATCAGCCGCGGCGCCGGGGCATTCAACCTCATCGACGGCCTGCCGATGACCGGCGCAGAGCTGGTCCGCCTCCGGCGCGTGGGGCACCAGGTCTACCTGGTGAACCTCAATCCCCACCTCGTCGCCGACGCGGGCTCGCCGATGCGCCGCTCGCTCGACGACAACCTGGGCCATTCGGTCGTCGCAGCGCTCAAGATCGAGAGCGAGCGGCCCGACCACAAGGCGGTCCTCGTCGACCTGACGCCGTTCCTCGTTTCCGACTACGTCGACGTGGCCGTCCAGCTCAAGCAGCACTACGGCGAATTCCCGGGGCAGGCGGTCGCGTTCGACAAGGACCGCAGCTACGTCAGCCGGATCCAGGCGTTCCCCGCGAACCTGGAGCTCGACGTCCTCAACACGTACAAGGCCAACCTGCCGCCAAAGGAGGGCGGCGGCGTCGGCGTCTCCGACATCCGCTCCGTCCCGGTCGGGCTGCGCTACTCCCTCTTCGCCCTGCCCGCGAAGCCGATGGCGCCGCGCATCGCCGACGACCGCGTCGGCTACTTCGTCGAGCCCGTCCACGACTTCTCGCGCGACCGGCGCCTCGACGCTCAGGTCGACTACATCCATCGCTGGCGGCTGGAGAAGAGCGACCCGACCGCCGCCCTGTCGCCCCCCAAGAAGCCCATCGTCTACTACATCGATCGGACCATCCCGCTCGAGTACCGGCGCTACGTGAAGGAAGGGATCGAGGCGTGGAACGTCGCGTTCGAGGGCGCGGGCATCAAGGGCGCGATCGAGGTGCGCGACGCCCCCGACGATCCCACCTGGAGCGCCGAGGACGTGCGCTACTCGACGGTCCGCTGGTCGGCGAGCTACGCCATGGGCTACGCCATCGGCCCGTCGCAGGTCGATCCGCGCACGGGCGAGATCCTCGACGCCGACATCCTCATCGACTCCGAGATCGTGCGCGGCATCACGCGCGGATACCAGACGCTCTACGGGCCGGAGCCCCCGCGCGAGGGCTGCGCCGCCGCCGCGGGCATGGAGCGCCAGCTCGCGTTCGAGGGGCTCGTGCTGCAGGCGCTCGGCGCCGTCCGTCCCGGCATGCCCGTCCCCGACGAGTACGTGGGCGACGGCCTGCGCTGGCTGGTGATGCACGAGGTCGGCCACACCCTAGGGCTCCGCCACAACTTCCGCTCGTCGTCCGGCATCCCCAACGACCGCCTCCACGATCGCGCCTACACCGACGAGCACGGCGTGACCGCGTCGGTGATGGACTACCCCGCCGTCAACGCCAGCGCCGACCCGGCGCGCCAGGGCCTCTACTTCAACCGCCGCGTCGGCGGCTACGACCGCTGGGCGATCCGCTACGGCTATGCCGACCTCGGCGCCGACGAGCTGGCGAAGCTCGCGTCCGACACCGGCGATCCCGAGCACGCGTTCGGCACTGACGAGGACGCGAACGGCCCGTACGCCGTCGATCCGTTGACGCAGCGCTGGGACCTCGGCGCGGATCCGGTGGCGTTCGCCGCCGAGCGGCTGGCGCTCGTCGACCGCGTGCTGCCGCGCCTCGCCGATCGCGTCCTCGCCGACGGCGATCCCTACCACCGCCTGCGCGAGACGACCCTCCTGGCGCTGGGGGCGCGGTTCGACGCCGCCTACATCGCCGCCGCCACCGTCGGCGGCGTGTACTTCTCGCGCCAGCACCGCGGCGGCCCGGCGCCGTTCGCGCCGGTGCCCGCCGACCGACAGCGCCAGGCGCTCAAGCTCGCGATCGACGCTGCCCTGTCCGACCGCGCCGTCGACCTGCGCCCCGATCTGCTGAACCAGCTGGGGCCGCGCCGCATGGCCAACCTCGACCCGGGCGCGCATGTCCCCCTCGACTTCCCCATCCACCGCGTCGCGCTCGAGGCGCAGGCGCGGCTCCTCGACCTGCTCCTCGACCCGGTGCGCCTGACGCGCATCATCGACAACGCCGCGCGCGTGCCGGCGAAGCAGGCCCTGGCCCTGCCCGAGGTGTTCGATGCGCTCACGGCGGCGATCTTCCGCGACGTGGAGGGCGCGCGCGCGCCGAGCTCGTTCCGGCGCAACCTCCAGCGCGCCTACCTCGACCGCCTCGTCGGCCTGCTCCTGCGGACCAGCAAGCCGGCGCCCCCGTTCCTGGTGTTCCGCGGGCAGGGCGAGCGCCCGCAGCCGCCGATCCCCGAGGACGCGCGCGCCCTCGCCCGCCTCGAGCTCCAGCGCCTGCGCGGGCGGCTCGACCGCGCCGCGCGCCGCGACCTCGACCCGATGACGCGCGCCCACTGGGAGGAATCGCGCGCGCGCGTCGACCGGGCGCTCAGCGCGTCGGTGACGATCGACGGCGCCACCTGGCCCGCCCCGCCGCGCTGATCGGCGCTATGCTTGACGCATGCTGTACCGCGAGCCGGACGCCCAGGCGCTGGCCCGCGCGGAACCGGAAATCCGCGCCCGCGAGGAGCTGACCTACCGGGCCGCGGTGGGGCGCCAGGCGCGCAGCCTCGCGCGCGTGCTGTCGCACGGCCGGACGACGTACCGGCCGCACGACCCGCACCAGGGCTTGACCCCGTACCGCCACGACATGGGGCCGCGCGCGTTCGCCTGGACGCTCGGCTCCTTCGCGGGCATCGCCGGGTACATGGCGATGATCGAGTGGCTCGCCGGCACGATGACGCCGCACGGCCCGCCCGCGCTGATCGTAGGGCTGTTC
>DATFWE010000176.1:0-12124 GCA_035259575.1 Haliangiales bacterium | reverse complement strand
CGCCAGCACCTCGCCTTTCACGTCGACGGTGATCTTCTGCGACAGGTCGCCGTTGGCGACGGCGGTCGTCACCTTGGCGATGTTGCGGACCTGGGCGGTCAAGTTGCCGGCCAGCACGTTGACGTTGTCGGTCAGGTCCTTCCAGGTGCCGCTGACGCCCTTCACCTCGGCCTGGCCGCCCAGCTTGCCTTCCGTGCCGACCTCGCGCGCGACGCGCGTCACCTCGGCCGCGAAGCTGTTCAGCTGATCGACCATCGTGTTGATGGTGTTCTTGAGCTCGAGGATCTCGCCCTTGACGTCGACGGTGATCTTCTTCGACAGGTCGCCCGTGGCGACGGCGGTGGTGACCTCGCCGATGTTGCGCACCTGCGCCGTCAGGTTGCCGGCCATGAGGTTGACGCTCTCGGTGAGGTCTTTCCACGTGCCGGCGAGCCCGCGCACCACTGCCTGGCCGCCCAGCTTGCCCTCGGTGCCGACCTCGCGCGCGACGCGCGTCACCTCGGCGGCGAACGCGGCCAGCTGCTCCACCATTCCGTTCACGACCTTGGCGTTGGACAGGAACTCGCCCTTGAGGCGGCGCTCCTCGACGTCGAGCAGCATCTTCTGCGACAGATCCCCGGCGGCGACGCCGCCGATGACGCGTGCCACCTCGTGCGTCGGCTGCACCAGGTCGTCGATGAGCGCGTTCACCGACTCGATGCAGTCGCGCCAGCCGCCCGCGTGCCCCGTCACCTGCGCCCGCTGCGCGAGCTTGCCGTCCTTGCCCACGACGCGACTGATCCGCGCCAGCTCGATCTGCATCGACTGGCTCATCTCGACCGCTTCGTTGAACGCGTGGGCGATCTCGCCGGCGATGCCGGTGCGGTCCTGTGGCAACCGCACCGAAAAATCGCCCTTGCGCAGCGCCCTCAATCCGGCGAGGAGGAGGCTCGGTGCCAACCCCTCGTCTGCGACAGGCACATCGAGGTTGGGCGTGTCCATAAAAGAAATCTTATGCGGTAGAGTGAAATGCCACCATGGAAACCTCCCCGTTGCTCCTGGTCGAGGATGACGACGACATCCGCGACATCGTGAGCGAGGCGTTGCGCGGCGCCGGGCACGAGGTGCGCGCGGCGGCGACCGGGGGCGAGGGTCTGGCGGAGGCGCGCCGTTCGCCCCGGCCGCGGGTCATCTTCCTCGACATCACGTTGCCCGACATGGACGGCTGGCAGTTTCTCGACGAGAAAAAGCGCGATCCGGACATCGCCGCCATCCCGGTGGTGGTCGTCACGGCGTCCGGACGCGGGGGGCGCGAGCGGGCCGGCGCCGACGTCGTCGCCTGGCTGTGCAAGCCGGTCGACCTCGACGACCTCCTGGCCGCGGCGGGGATTGCGTCGTCACATGCGGGTGGATCTGCGCGCCGGGACGACATCGACGCCGAGCACGCGAGGCAGTATCTCGTCCGCCGGAACGGTGATCTCGCGGCGATGGAGCACGCGGTCGCCGCGGCCGCGCACGACAATCTCCGACGGTGGGGACACAACCTGAGGGGCACCGCCGCCGCCTACGGCCACCCGGCCCTGGGCCACATCGGCGCGCGTCTGGAGGTCGCCGCGCTCGCGGAAGACCCCGCGGCCGAGCGCGAGGCCGTCGCCGAGATCGCCGCGTACCTGCGCCGCCATCTACCCTGACCACGAACGTCAGCCGGCTCACGGTTGACTTTTGGGGCTGATCTCGCCGCCGACGTCGAACATCCTTTCCATGTGGCGATCATGGTCGTAGATGACTCGCTCGACGCGCGCCTGCTGCTCGAGCGCATGCTCGCCGACGCGGGGTATGAGCCGATCTACCAGGCGCAGGGCGCCGAGGAGGCATTCGCGCTGCTGGCGACCACGACCGATGTGGATGCCGTCCTTCTGGACGCTGTCATGCCCGACATGGACGGCATGGAGGCCTGCCGGCGCATCAAGGCCGCGTACCCCGATCTGGCGGTGATCATCGTCACGGCCCTCGCAGGCGCGGCCGATCTGGACCACGCCTTCGCCGCCGGCGCGAACGACTACATCGCCAAGCCGCTGCGGCAAGTCGAGCTCCTGGCCCGCGTGCGCGCGGCGGTGCGGCTCAAGCACGAGATGGAGGCCCGCGCGGATCTGGCGCACCGGCTCGAGGCGGCGAACCGCGACCTCGAGCGCCTGTCGGGGGAGGACGCGCTGACCGGCCTCGCCAACCGGCGTCACTTCGACGCGGTGCTGGCCGCCGAATGGCGGCGCGGCGCGCGCAACGCCGACGCGCTCGCCGCGATCATGGTCGACATCGATTTCTTCAAGGCGTTCAACGACCACCACGGCCACGTGCGGGGCGACGACGCGCTGCGCGACGTCGCCGCCATCCTGCGCTCGGCGGTGTCGCGCCCCGCCGACCTGGTCGCGCGGTACGGCGGCGAGGAGTTCGTGCTGCTCCTCCCCGACACCGAGGTGGACGGGGCCGGGCAGGTCGCCGAGCGTTTGCGCGCGGACGTGGAGGCGCTGGGCATCCCGCACCCGCGCTCGCGCGCGGCCCCCCGGCTCACCATCAGCCTCGGCGTCGCCGGCGCCCAGCCGGACCTCGAGGCCACGCCCGGCACCCTGATCGCGGCCGCGGATCAGGCGCTATACTGGGCGAAGCGCAGCGGCCGCAACTGCGTGCGGCGCTGGCAGGGCGACGTGCCCATCCTCGCAAAGAAGAGCGAGAGGACCCATGCGCAAAGTGGTGGTCGTCGACGACGATCGAGACATATGTGACGCGCTGGAGGACGCCCTCCGCGATCACGGATACCGGGTGGACGCGGTGTACGATGGGCTCAGGCTGGTGGGGGCGCTCACGGTGGATCGTCCCGACGTGATCCTCCTCGACGTCGCCATGTCGTGGATCAACGGTTTCGACCTGTGCGCCGCCATCAAGCAGAACCCGGGGTTCCGCTCCATCCCGGTGGTGTTCATCTCCGCGCGCGCGACCGCGGAGGACGTGCGGCACGGCCTGGCCTGCGGGGCGGAGGACTACCTGATCAAACCGATCGATCTCGATCGGCTGCTCTCGCGCCTCGACGACATCCTCGCTCCGGCGGAGCCGTGATCGGTCACGGCGTTCGTTGATAGACGAGGATCACCCCCCGCTTCGTGCCCACCGCGAGCCGCCCTCCGCTCGGCGATACGGCCAGCGCCAGCCCCACGTCCCCGGCGGATGAGAGATCCGCCGCGTCCGGAGCCCCGTCGCCGCCGCCGACGAGGAGCGAGCCGTCCGCGCCGGCCGATACGACCAGCCCATCGGCGACGGCCACCGCGCGGGCGGCGGCGGGGTGGGTCCACAGCGTCGTGGCCTTGCGGGCGGCGAGGTCCCAGATCTGGACGACGTGATCCTCGCCGGCGGTGACCAGGCGGCGGTCGGCCAGGAACGCGGCGCCGAGCACGAGCCCATCGTGCCGGAGGCGCGTCAGCGGATCGCCGCGCGGCACGGCGTAGACGCGGGCGGTGCGGTCGTCGAAACCGGCGGCGGCGAGCTTGCCGTCGCGGGTCAGGGCGACCGTCTCCGCCGGGGCGCGCGCGCCCGCCGAGAACCGCGTGCGCCGCAGGCGCAGGTCCCACATTCGCAGCGAGCCGTCGCGCCCGCCCGAGAGCACGCGCCCGGCGGCGGCCGCGAGCGCGAACACGCCCCCGCGGTGCGCCATGACCGCCGCGATCGCGCGGCGGCGAACCAGATCGACGAGGTGGATGCGCCCATCGTCGGTGCCGGCGACCACCGCGCCGCCGCTGGTGGCGACCGCCCACACCGCTCCGCCGCCGAATGAAAACACGTGCTCCTCCGCGCCGGTTCCCGGATCCCACGCGCGCAGCCGGCCGTCGCTTCCGCCGGAGACGAGCCGATCCTCGGCGGCGAACGCCACCGCGTCGACGGCGGCCTGGTGGCCGCGTGGGGGCGGCAGCGCCGGCTCCCCGTCGAGGTTCCACTCGGCGACGGTCGTGTCGCGGCTCGCGGTGAGGAGGCGCGCGCCGTCGGGCGTGAACGCGGCGGCGGTCACCTCGGCGCCGTGGGCGCGCCGCTTCCACCGGCGCGTGCCGGCCGCGACGTCCCACAGCGCCAGCGTGCCGTCGGGCGCGCCGACGAGGGCGAGCGACGCGTCGGGCGACAGCGCCAGCGCGGTGGCGGGGCCGACGCGCAGCGTCGCCTCGCCGACGGCGAGGACGCCCGCGTTCTCCACGCCGAGACGCTCGCCGGAGAACACGGCCTGCGGCGCCGCCAGACCGCGCGGCTGCGGCGGCGCGAACGTCCCGTCGCGGGCGTCGATCGTCGCCAGCGCGCCGTCGGCCGCGGCCGCGAGCACCGTGCCCTCGCCGCGGAACGTGACGCGCACGGCTCCGAGCTGCGCCCGCGCCGTCTCCGCGCCGGTGGCCGCGTCCCAGATCCGGATCGTCTGGTCGCGCCCGGCGGTGGCGACGAGCTTCCCCGACGGAGAGAACGCCGCGGACAGCACCGGGGCCCCGTGTCCGGCCAGCGCGCGCTCGGGCGCCGCGCGCGCGACGCCCCACAGGGTGACGACGCCGGTCGACGAGGCGACGGCGAGGCGCTTGCCGTCGGGCGAGAACGCCAGCTCGAAGCAGCGCCCCTTGGCCGGCGCGAGCGTCGCGAGCGCTTCCCCCGTCGCCGCGTCCCACAGCTTGATGCGGCGGTCGCCGCCCGCGGTGGCGAACGTGCGGCCGTCGGGCGACACGCCGATCGCGTTGATCTCCGCCGCGTGCGCGCGCGGGTAGTCGCCGAGCACGCGGACCAGGCGGAACGGGCCGACCTCGCGAAAGCCGGCGGTCACGGCGGGAAGCTCGCCCGCCCACGCGCCGGCGCCGCAGAGGAGGGCGCAGAGACACAGAAAGAGCGTAGTCGGGTTCCGCGACGCTGCGCGTCGCGTCCCGCCTAGTCCAACGGAAAGTCTAGTCGTCGGCACGCGCGCAGGGCGTTGAAGCGGGCCCGCCCGTGGGCGTTGAGCAGGTTGGCCTTCGCGTTCGAAAGGTCGCGCTTGCCGCAGAACGCGGCGGTGATGATCATGTAGGCGCGCTCGGTGCGCACGGTCGTGAGGCTGTGTCGCGCCACGCGGATCGCTTCGTCGTAGGCGCCGGAGCGGAGCGCCTTGTCGGCCTCGGCGAGCTCCACGGCGACGGCGCCCGGCGCGGCCGGCTCTTCCGGCTCGAGCGGCCTCGGCTCGGGCTTCGGCTCGAGCTTCGGCTCGGGCGCCGCCGGCACCGGCGGCTTCGGCTCGGGCTTCGGCTCGGGCGGCTTGGGCGGCGGTTTCACGACGACGACCGGTTTCGGTTTGGGCTCGGGCGCCGCCGGCACGAGCGGCCTCGGCTCGGGCGGCGGCTCGGGCGGCCTCGGCGGCTCGGGCGCCTTCACCACGACGACGGGTGGCGCGGGCGCGGGCGGGATGTTCGCCTTCACTTCCTCGCGCTGGCCCCTCTGCGTGACGACCACCGCGGCCGCGGCCCCGCCGGCCGCGACGGCGCCGGCGATCCCGAGAATGAGCCCGAGCCGCCGCGCCTTCCTGGGGGGCGGCGGCGCCGCCGGCGGCTGCGCCGTGGCGAGCGGCGTCGCCGGCATCGATCCCGACGCCATCGGCCGCTGCCCGGTCCCCGCCGCGACGGCCGCGGTCGCGCCAAGCGCCATGCTGCCCCCGCGATTCACCGTCGGGTCGAACGCCATCGCCGGCTGCGCGTCCACCTTGTCGAGCGTGAACAGCGGACGGCCGGTGAGCTCGGCGACGAACGTCTGCACGTCGGGAAACCGCGCCGCGGGGTCCTTGGCCAGCGCCCGCTCGAGCGCGCGGACCACGACGGGCGGGAGCCCGGGGACGAGATCGCCGAGCGGGGTCGGCTCCTCGAACACGACGCGGTAGACGACCTGCGCCAGGTTGTCGCCGGAGAACGCGGCGCGCCCGCTCAGCATCTCGTAGACGATCGCTCCCAGCGCGAACACGTCGGTGCGCTGGTCGACCTCGCGGTTCTTGCCCGACGCCTGCTCCGGCGCCATGTACTGCGGCGTGCCGAGGAGCTGGGACTCCTGCGTCTGCACCGTCGTCGAGTTCTTGATCTTCGAGATGCCGAAGTCGAGCACTTTGATGTGGTCGGTCACCTGACCGCCCGAGTCGGTGGGGCAGAGGAAGATGTTGTCCGGCTTGAGGTCGCGGTGAACGATCCCCGCGCGGTGCGCCGCCGCCAGCGCCGAGCCGATCTGCCGCACCATCGCCAGCGCCGGGTCGAGGGGCACGGGCCCGCGGTCGAGGCGCTTGGACAGCGGCTCGCCGGCGAGGAACTCGAGGACGAGGTACGGCGTCCCGTCGGGGAGCGTGTTCCAGTCGATGACCTCGATGATGTTGGGATGGCCGATGCGCGACGCGATCTCCGCCTCGCGCCGGAACCGCGCGTAGGCCTCCGCGGAGATCGCGCCGGCGTGCAGCACCTTGATGGCGAACTTCTTCCCCGGCAGGCGCACGTGCGTGGCCGAGTAGACCGCGCCCATGCCGCCTTTCCCGAGGAGCCCGGCCACCTGATACGTGCCGCCGAGCACGCTGCCCAGACCGATTTCACTTCCCTGGGACGGTTGCGCCATGCGCCATGTAGTATAGCGGCATGCGATCGCTTGTGGCCTATGTGGTTGTGGTGCTCGCGGGTGGGCCGGCGTTCGCGGCCGACGAGGATGCACTCGACATCAAGGCCGACGCCGCGAAGTACAAGGTCCTCACCGACGGCAAGGGTCACTACTTCGCCGGCATCCCGTTCGAGATCGGCGACGGCGAGGGGAAGGGCTATCTGTTTTACGGCGACGGCAAGACGTTCTACGCGCAGCGCCGCACCGGCGGCGGCGCCAACGGCGAGGAGAGCTTCGACACCGTTTACTGGGAGCCGCGCGTCAACGAGCGCTGGAAGGCCGGCTTCGGCATGAAGGACGGCAAGTACTGGGTCCAGTGCGACAACCGCAAGACCGAGCTCAAGCTCGTGCCCGACGACGAGGCCAAGAAGATGCTCGGCGCCGCCGCGTTCAAGAAGCCGCGCTGGAAGCGGCGCGCCTACGCGCTCGCGCGCGACAACAGCGGCGTCTACTACTACGTGGATCAGGCGCGCGAGCCGGACGACAACAAGGACTTCCGCGTATTCCGCGGCCAGAAGGGCGCGCTCAAGCTGCAGAAGATGATCAACATCGTATCGGACTCGGAGGGCGAGATCTTCGAGACCAAGGCGGGCAAGCTCCGCTTCATCCTCGGCCGCAACGAGACGACGTGGATCGCCGGGAAGTCGCAGACGAAGCTGATCGTCCTCCCGATCGAGGACAACCACGTCCTCATCTACACCGATCTCGGCGTCTACACCGGACAGCCGCTCGGGACGCCCTGCGACGATCTATGACGACGGCACGAGCCAGGCGTTGAGGATGCGGACGACGCCGCCGGCCGATCGGTCGAGCGAGCGCCGCCGCGCCGCCGCCTCGCCGCCGACCGCGCACACGTAGAGCTCGATCCCGCCGAAGCGGATGCGCCGCGCCTCGGGCACGCCGCCGACCGGCGCGCGCCCCGCGACCTCGTCGCACACGTCCTCATCGCCCCAGCTCGCGACCCGCAGGCCGTCGCCGTCCGCGAGGACCATCGCGGAGAGGCCCTCGTCCTCCACGCAGGCGGCAAGCTGGTAATTTAGCGAATCTCCTAGTGTATTGGCCCTTCTGCGTCTGCGATCTTTCATGTAGGCAATTGTAAGATAGGCGTATGGCGCGGGCAAAAAATCGGCTGGAAATCACTTCACGCCGAAGCGCGCCATGAAGTCGAGCGCGCCCGGGCCCCAGATATCGATCTGGGACGAGTCGGTGACGAACTGCGAGTGGGCTTGCTGGCCGGTCGTCGCGCCGGGGACGTCCGGGTAGATGGTCGCCTGGAAGCGCATGTCCACCAGACCGGCCTCGTGGCTGAGCTCGATGGTCGGGCTGATGTTCACGTCGTTGTGCGGCTGGGCGAAGAACACGCGCGTCTTGAAGTGATCGACGGCATCGAACAGCGCGGCGTCCAGCGTGGGGAACGTGGACCACTGCTCCGACGCGCCGCACAGGTCGATCGCCGCCTTCTGCCCGAGGTCCGTCTGGTTGGTGAACAGCGTCACCACGCCGCCGAACGAGTGCCCCATGATCGCGAGCTTGTTCTGGTTGATGTCGGGAAACCCCTGGAGGAACGTCCACGCGTCCTTGACGTCGTTCGCCTGGTCCTGGAGGTAGCTGGTGCGGATGCTGTCCTTGAACGCCTGGCGCATCGAGCTGGTGCAGATGGAGCCCGGGCAATATAGGTCGAGCCACATATCCTCCCACGCGTCGAACATGATGCCCGTGGACTCGCCGTGCCCGCGGCGGTGCGGGACGAACACCACGAACCCCTTGGGCACGAAGTAGTTCACGATGGGGCACTTCTTGGCCCCGCTGCTCCCGGAGGTCGCCATGTCCTCGGAGCCATGGTTGTAGATGATGACGGGGTAGCCGCCGGCGGGCTTGGGCGTCGTCGGGTAGTAGAACCACCCTTGCAGCTGCACGCGCGTCTGGGTGCAGTTGAAGTAGCTCGCGCCCGGCGGGCTGGTGCAGTCTCCGCGTGAATCCTGCCCGCTCGCGCTGGGGATCCACTTGTACGTGAACAGCCAGCCGTTGTCGCAGGGAGTGGCGCCGGCGCGGGCCGCGCCGAGACCGAGGAGGAGGATCGCGGGGAGAATCGCCGTTCGCGTTTGCATGCGGCGCGGGGGTGCAACGGTGGTGCCACGCGATCCGCGCGCCCATTCGCGGGTTTCGGCCGCGCGAATCGGCTCGCTCGATCCATCGTGGATCGAACGAGCGCCCGCCGGGACGGGCACCTGGCCGACGAGGCGCCCGTCGGGTGACCGCAGGAGCCTGCGGGGTGCCTGACGTGGTCGACGACCACTGGGAGGCGGTTAGCTCTGCAGCAACGCCACCGTCCCCAGACCCCCGTCGATGCACACGCTCACGATCGCGCGGCTGCCGGCGGGGAGCGTGGAGAGCTCCTTCACAGCCTGCGCGAGGATGCGCGCGCCCGTTGCGGCGAACGGGTGGCCGAGCGCCACGCTGCCGCCGTTGGGATTGATGCGGTCGCGCGGGAAGCGGCCGAACGTGTGCGGGACACCCGCCTTGGCCGCCACGAACGCGGCGTCCTCCAGCCCCTTGAGGTTGCACAGGAGCTGGGCCGCGAACGCTTCGTGGATCTCCCACAACGTCACGTCGCCGAACGTCAGGCCGTGGCGCGCGAGGAGGCGCGGGATGGCGTAGACGGGGGCCATCAACAGCCCCTCGTGGAAGATGTCGACCGCCGCCATCTCGAAGTCGACGAGCCTGGCGCGGGGCAGCGCGGGCGGAAGGCGGGCGAGGCCGTCGTCGGTGGCGACCCAGATCGCGGCCGCGCCGTCGGTGAGCGGCGAGCTGTTCCCGGCGGTGAGCGTGCCGCGCCCGCTCCCGCGGTCGAACGCGGGCTTGAGCTTGGCGAGCTTCTCGAGCGAAGTGTCGCGGCGCGGGAACGCGTCGGCGGCGACGTCGCCCACCGGCACGATGAGGTCGGTGAAGAAGCCGCGATCCTCGGCCGCCACGGCGCGCCGGTGGCTCTCGAGCGCGACCGCGTCCTGCGCGGCGCGACCGATGCCCCAGGTCGTCGCCATTTCCTCGCAGTGCTCGCCCATGCTCTTGCCGGTGACGCGGTTCTTGACCTCCGGGATGAACAGGCGGAGGTCGCCGGGGCGCAGCTTGCCCAGGAGGTCGAGGCGCGCGCGCAGGTCGCGCGCGCCCACGAACCGGCGCAGCCAGTCGGACAGATCCTGACCCAGGCCGATCTGGACGCGCGTCATGCTCTCGACGCCGCCGACGAGGGCGAGGGCGCCGCCGCCCCGCTCGAGCAGCGACGCCGCCTGGAACGCGGCGGCCATGGTCGTGCCGCAGGCCATGCTAGTCGAGTAGGTGGGGCACGTCGGGTCGAGCTTGGCCTCGAGCCACACCTCGCGCGCGAGGTTGTGGTAGAGGAGGTTGGGCACGACCGTGCCCCACACGCCGAGGTCGACGCGGCCGGTTGCCTCCGCCGCCATCGCCTTCGCCACGGGCACCGACAGGCCCAGCGCGTCGAGATGGGAGAACGGTCCGTCGACGCGCACGAACGCCGTTCGCTTGCCCCCGACCAACCATGTCGTCGTCACGAGCGGGAGACTAGCACGCGGCCGGACGGCGGCCCGCGATCGCCGAGGCGGCCCACACGACGAACGTCCCGAGCAGCAGCAGCGCGACGAAGTAGCCCTCGGCGAAGCCCATGTTGAGGTGCTGGTAGAGGTAGAACGCCCCCCAGGTGACGTGAAGCGCGAGGAGCGGCAGCGACAGCCGGCCGCGCGGGGCGAGCTGCGCCGCCGCCCACGCGAGCGCGGTCAAGCCGAGCATGTTCCAGTAATAGGCGTTGACGGTGAGCCAGATGAAGACGAGGAAGGGGCCGGCCGCGAGCGCCTCGACGGCGCCGGCGCGGGCGACGGCGACGAGCGCCAGCGCCGTGAGCGCGAGCTGCACGAGCAGGAACGCGACGCGGTGGGAGTCGATGTCCACGCGCGGCAGCGACTGCTTGATGACCGCGGGCTTGAGGAGCGTGCGCGACAGCTCGTGCGGCGTGCTCTCCGCCACCTGGAGGAACACCGTCTTCAGCGAGTACTGGTTCGCGTAGTACTTCTCGGTCTGCGTGACCTCGATGCGATCGCGATAGGCGCGCCACACGCCGAAGCCGCCGAACGCGGCCGACGACGCCAGCACCAGCGCGATCGCCGCGGCGGCGAAGCCGGCGACGAAACGGGGGAGCTGCGGGTCGAGGCGGCGCCGGCGGAAAGAGTCGATGACCAGCCAGACTCCCAGCGCCACGGCGAAGAACAGCGGGAACAGCTTGGCCGCCGCGGCGTAGCCGAGGCACGCGCCGGCGAGGAGAGGGCGCTCGCGGCGCCAGCACGCGAACGCCATGCCGACGGCGAACAGCCAGTCCCAGCGGAGGATGCTGCCGGCGAGGAAGTCGAAGCTGAACGGGGTGAGGCTCCACACGATGAGCCCGACGGCGGCCGCCTCGCCGCCGAATGCGCGGAACAGGAACACGAACATCACGGCCATAAGGACGAGGTCGAGGCAGCCGAGCAGGGTCTGGCCGGTCGGCGACGCGCCGAAGAGCTCGACGAACGGCAGCGCCGCCACCGCCCAGGCGGGCGACCCGCTGTTGCCGTGGTCGGCGACGATGGCGTTCCACGGGGCCGGCCAGCGGCTGAGGCTCGCCCAGTCCGCCTTGAACTCCTCCCAGCGCGCGTCGCTGAAGCGGGCGCGCACCGTCGCGGCGTCGGCCAGCGCGCGATCGACGTCGACCTCGTCGAAGGTGCGGAGGTCGCGGGTGCGCGACACCCGGTCGAGGCGGTGCGTCCCCTCGCGGTCGGCGAGGATCGTCGCGGTGTAAAGGTCGAAGTAGCCGACCTCGCGCAGGTACTTCGAGCCGAGGAAGAAATGGTACTGCTCCCACGGGTGGACCAGGTTGCCGTCGCCGTGGAGCTCGCCGAAGTTGAGGAACGCGGAGACGGAGAGGGCGGCGACGAGGTACGCGCCCCAGCGGCGCCGCGCGCGCAGGCGCACCGCCGCCTCGTCGATCGCGCGCTCCATGATGAGCAGCGCGACGCTGGCCTCGAGGAGGATGATGCGGATGATCCCGGCGACGAAGTGGTTCATGCGGCACCGGACGGGCGGAAGGAGGGTACTACGGGCAGGTCTCGCCGCAGATCACGCTGACCTCGGCGACGCAGATGGAGTCCCACGCGACGCTGCAGCAGTAGGAATCCAGCGAGCAGATCGTGGCGACGCATGGGTCGCAGCTGGGGGACAGCCGGGCGCCGGTCGAGCACTTCGGGTGGGCGCAGGTGCCGCAGACGTTGAGCCCGCAGATCGTCGACACCTCGCTGACGCAGATGTTGTCCCAGGCCGACTGGCAGCAGTAGGCGTCGCGGGCGCAGATCTGGGTCACGCACGGATCGCAGCCCGACGTGAGCTTCGCGCCCGTCGTGCAGAGGCCATGGGCGCAGGTGCCGCCGCCGCCCCC
>DATFWE010000175.1:0-3733 GCA_035259575.1 Haliangiales bacterium | reverse complement strand
TTTAGGCCCCGTGCCGCCCGATCCCCTCATGAGATTGTCCTCCCTCCGGTTCTTCTTTGCAGACGCCGAGAGCGCCCTTGACTGCGCCCTCTCCGGCCACGGCCTTTCCCGGCCCACGCCGTGTCGAGCATCCACAACCTGACCTGCTCTTGCGAGCCTGCCTCCCCGGTTCGAGGTTCCTGGCCTGCCTGCCGGCGCCCCGAAGGGCGACGGGGGCGAGGCCCCTTCCACCAGGCGACCCATTTCGATCGCCGAACGATTGCTTGTTATTGCTAGTCGTGTACCAACTCGTCCGCGAGCGTAACTGACCAGAAACACGATCGTCGAAATGCGTGTAAGTTGTCGCGTTTTCGATCACGATTGTGGACAAGCTGAGGGTAGGCTGTGTTGCGTCGCGACGCTCCCGCACAAAGCCGCCCACTTGGCCTGTGGTCGACGCAGATTACGACAGTTTGCGCGGGTGTCGCGGGAGCCGACACATGCGAGACTACGCGCATGGATCTCGCCGCGCTGCCGCGCCTCGGCATCGGAATCTCTGCTGAATTCGACTCGGCGCGCGCAGGCATCGATGCCCTTGCGCTGCATGCGCGGGGGCTCGTCGACTTTCTCGAGTACGGCTGCGATCTGGCGCGCGGTCTGGACGAGCACGTGCTTCGATGGGCGGGGCAGAAGCTGCCCACGACCTATCACTTTCTGGACGTGAATCTCGAAGAGAAGGAGGACGTGGACCACGCCTGGCTCGAGGATGTGGCCGCGCTGGCGCGGCAGATCGGCGCGGCCTGGCTGTGCGGGGACGGCGGCCTGTGGCATTTCGGCCCGCGCGACCGCGGTCATCAGACCCTGCTCCCGCCGATCTTGTGCACGGAGAGCGCGGACGAGATGGCCGAGGCGATCCAGCGCGTGCAGAACGTGACGGGCCTTTTGTGCCTTCCCGAAAATCCGCCCGCGACCGTGTACCTCGGGGATCTTCACATTCTCGACTACTTCGGCCGCGTGGCCGACCGGTCCGGCTGCGGGCTCCTGCTCGATTGCGCGCACCTGGCGATCTTCCAGCGGATGCGCGGACACGCGCCGCTCACGGCGCTCGACGGATTTCCGCTCGACCGGGTCGTCGAGATCCACGTCGCGGGCGGCGCCGAGCGCGAAACGGACGGCTTCGCGTGGATCGACGACGACCACAATCCCGAGCCGCTGCCGGACACCTGGCAGATCGTTGCCCACGTGATCCCGCGGGCGAAGAACCTGCGCGCGGTGGTGTACGAGTGCGAGCGCAATCCGCCGGAGACGGTGGTCGAGAACTTCGAGAAGCTGAGGCAGATGTTCTCGTGAGCCACCATGCGCTGCAGGGCGCGCTGGTGATCGCGTTCCACGACGAGGGCTTCGTGGCGGCGATGCGCCGCGACCCCGAGGGCACGCTGGGGCCGATGCGCCTGACGCCGGCCGAGCGGGCGCAGCTCCTCGCCGTGGATCCCCGCGCGTTCCGGACCGACCCGCTCCGGCGGCGCCGTATCCTCCGGGTCCTGGCCGAGGAGCTGCGCGCGTCGACGACGCTGGCGCTGGCGGAGACGCGATCGCTCGCGTTCGCCGAGGGCTTTTTCGCCTCGGCGCACTTCCGCGCCGCGGTGATGGAGCGGCGCGCGCTCGTGCTCGCGTTCGGCGACTATCTCGCGGCGGCCGGGCTGGCCGCGCCGCTCGGGGCGGATATCATCCGGCTCGAGACGCTCCTCGCGCGCTGCCGCCGCGATCGCCTGCGCGCGCCGGCGCGCGGCGTCGCCCTGGCACCGGGAGTGGCCGTCGCGACGTTCGACGCCGCCACGCTGCCCGCGGTGCAGGCGCTCGAGCGGTACGTGTTCGAGCTCGGGCTCATGCCGCAGGCGGCGCTGTGCGACGACCGGCCGCCGCCGCCGGTCGCGTCGCCCTCGGGGCAGATATCGCATCTCCTGGTGACGCCGGGCGGGAGCGGGGTCGCGCTCACCGCGATCGACGCCGACCTCCACCGCGTGCTCGCGCGCCTGGAGACGCCCATCGACCGCAAGGACGCCGCCGCCGCGCTCGCCCCGGCGGGCGTCCCCGCCGCCGCGGCCGCCGACCTCGTGCAGTCGCTCCTCGAGGACGGTCTCCTGGCCGAGGGCTGGCCGGCGGGCGCCGAGCTCATCGCCACGCGGACAGCGTGATCTCCTCGCGATCGTGGTAGAGCTGGCGGGCGCGCAGGTCGCGCCAGCCGCCCTCGCCGACCGCGGCGATCACCTTGCGCGCGAACGCGACGCGCTGCTTCATCGGCAGCTTGATGTTGGACACCATCGCGCTGGCCCAGCGCCGTCGCCCCCACTTGGCCAGGAGCTGCGCCACCTCGAGCGGGCGCCACGCCATGTCGCAGAACAGCCAGTCGACCGGCTCGTCGGGCGCGTAGTCGAACGCGCTGGCTTGCACGTGCCGGGCGCGTCCGGCGAGGTTGGGGGCCAGGCGCGCCGGGTCGACCGCGATGACGCGCGCGCGCCGCCGGAGCAGCACCGCGGTCCAGCCGCCGGGCGCGGCGCCGAGATCGACGCAGGTCTCGCCCGGCTCGGGCGCGCGGCCGATCCATTCGAACGCCTCCTCGAGCTTGCGCGCGGCGCGCGAGGGCGCGTCCTTCGGCCGGCCGGCGCGGGCGCGGCCGCCGGGAGCGAGCGTGGGCGAATCGTGGGCGGGCAGGACGCCGACGAGCGCGCGGTCGGGGGCAAAAAGGCAGACTTGCGCGAGGAAGCCGCCGTAGCGGACGGCGTCGTCGGCGCGGGCGACGCGGACGAGGTCGAGGTCGGCGCGGAGCGCGCCCACGAGCCGCTCCGCGCGCGGCGCGAGCGGGTTGGTCTCGTCGGTGTCCGGAACCCAGGCGAGGAGCGTCCACGCGCGCGGCTTGCCCGCGAATGCGGCGTCGAGCGCCGCGGCGAGCGCCGCGGGGACGTCCTCGGGGCGGACTTCGGCCGCGACCGGGAAGCCGGCGCGGCCGAAGATGGGCCACGCCGCCGGCGGCGCATCGACGGCGACGAGGGCGGGCCCGACGCGCCGGCCGCCGAGCTCCTCGGCGAGATCGTCGTCGAACCCCGGCCGGCAGGTGTATACCCACATTGCGATGGAGCTCTTCTATATCATCGCCGGCGCGGAGTCGGCCGCGGCGCGCAAGGCCGCGCTGGCGAGCGGCAAGGACGTGCGGTTCAGGAATCTCCACTATCCCGAAGTGCGGGCGGATTTCGAGGCGCGCGGGGGAAAGGTCGCGCCCGCGTTGTGGGACGGGGAGAAACTGCACGAGGGGCTCGAGGCGATCCTGAAAGCCCTCGGCGCGCGTCAATGACCTAGGATGTAGAGCTCGCCGTTGTTCTGGGCATAGATGCGGCCGCGCGTGTCGATGGACAGCGGCGTGTAGGCGGCGGACAGCGTGCGCGTCATGAACACCCGCTCCACCTCGTGACCGGCGCGATCGACGGCGTACATGTTGCCGTCCTCGGACAGTCCGTACACCGTGCCGCTGCGATCGACCGCGGGGGCATTGATGCACCACTCGAAACCATTGGGGTGCTCGCCGGTATCGACGCAGGTGATGCTGCCGTCGGGCTGGCGCTCGCACGTCTCGGTCGACGTGTTGGCGAACTGCCACTCGACGTTCAGGCCGGCGTCGAGGCGGGTCACCAGGAACGGTCCGTTGGTGAAATAGTGGTTGTCCTTGATGAGGATCGAGAACGTGCCGTCGTGCTCGTCG
>DATFWE010000174.1:0-9251 GCA_035259575.1 Haliangiales bacterium | reverse complement strand
GAGGGCAAGGGCGACGGCAAGGGCGACGGCAAGGGCGAAGGCAAGGGCGAAGGGGAGTGCGAGGACGAGACGGCCGGCGCGTCGAGCGAAAGATCCGCCGACGCGATCTCGCCGTAGATCTCCGTCGGCCCCTCGTCGCCGAACGCGGGCGCGCCCGCGCGCGCGGCGAACGGCGGCGGGTTCACCAGCGTCGCGTCCGCCTCCTCCGGCCCGGGCAGACGCTTCTGCGCCTCCAGCTCGCGGCGCTCGCGCTCGAGATCGGTCGCGAACGCATCCTTCATCCAGGCGCTGAGCGGCTTGGCGGTGAACACCGGCTCGTAGCGCAGGAGCACCTGCTGCAGGTCGTCCTGGATCGCGTTGGCCCACTGGTACCTGTCGGTGACGTCCGGCGCGAGCGCCTTGAGCACGATGCGATCCAGCTCGGGCGGCACGATCGGGTTCTTGCGCGAGGGCGGCATCACGTCGGCGTGGCGCACCTTCTCCAGCGTGGCGAAGTCGCTGTCGCCGGCGAACAGCCGCTCGCCGGCGAGGCATTCCCACATCAGCGTGCCGATCGCGAACAGGTCGGAGCGGCGATCGAGCGGCAGCCCGCGCACCTGTTCGGGCGACATGTAGCCGAACTTCCCCTTGAGGATGCCGTGCTGCGTCCGCGACGAGCGGACCGCCGCCTTGGCGATGCCGAAGTCGATCAGCTTGACCTCGCCCTCGTACCCGACGAGGACGTTCTGCGGCGACACGTCGCGGTGGATGATCTGCAGCGGGCGCCCCTGCGCGTCGCGCTTGCGGTGCGCGTAATCGAGCCCCTCGCACACCTTGGCCGCGACGTAGCACGCGAGCGGGATGGGCATCGACTGCTTGAGCTTGCGGAAACGATTCGAGATCTGGAGCAGATCCTTGCCCCAGATCCACTCCATCGCGATGAAGTGGGAGTCGCCGATCTTTCCCAGCTCGAAGATCTGGCAGATGTTGGCGTGCGACAGCTGCCCGGCGATCTTGGCCTCATCGATGAACATCTCGATGAAGTCGCCGTCCTCCGCCATCGAGGGCAGGATTCGCTTGATCGCGATGATCTTCTCGAACCCCTCGACCCCGAAGCTCTTCGCCTTGAACACCTCGGCCATCCCGCCCACGCTCAGGCGCTCGAGCAGCAGATATTTCCCGAAGGGCTGGGGAGACCGCACGGGGCTGAAATCGTATCTTATCGCGGAAGTGGCTGCGAACGCGGCTCCGACGTGGGGCGCGGGCCAGCGGCCTGGCGCCCCCAATCTGGACAGGGGCCTACAGACCCTGGTCTTCCGCCCCCAAAGTGGATGGACGTCAGGTCGCGTCGGGGTGCCACACCACGACGTTGGACTCGTCGCGACGCCGGGAGGCGCGCTTGGCGTGCGCAAGGAGCTTGGCCACGTCCTCGGTGGTTCGCGCGCCCGAGGCCACGGCGTTCACCATCGCGATCGACAGCACCATGCGCTTGCCCATCTGCGCGCCGCCGGTCTCGCCCGCGTACCAGCGCGGGACGCGGGTATCGAACGCGCCGATGAGGTCGTGCGCCAGCTTCTCGGCGTCGCCCTCGCGCACCACCACCACGAAGTCGTCGCCGCCGACGTGGCCGACGAACGCCTCCGAGCCGCCGTGGACGCGCGCCTGCTCGAGGACGAGCTCGCCCAGCTCGGCGATGACCTCGTCCGCCTTGTGGAAGCCGAACGCGTCGGCGTAGGTGTCGAAGTGATCGACGTCGAGGTAGAGCAGCGCGCAGTCGGCGCGGTGGCGCTTGAGCACGTCGTTGACGTAATCCTCCACCGCCGTGGAGCCAGGCAGGTTCGTCGTCGGGTTGCGGTCGCGCTCGCGCGTCGCCGAGCGGATGAGCGCCTTGATGCGCGCGATGAGCTCGCGCAAGTCGAACGGTTTCGCCAGGTAGTCGTCGGCGCCGGCGTCGAGCCCTTTCACCCGGTCGTCGACGCCGCTGAGCGAGGTCAACATGAGGATGGGGATGCGCGAGGACAGGACGTCCGCCTTGAGCCGCCGGGCGACCTCGAGCCCGTCGATGTGCGGCATCATCACGTCGAGGATGAGCAGGTCGGGCGCCTCGCGCCGGCACAGGGAGATCGCCTCGTCGCCATCATGCGCGCGCAGGCACAAGAAGCCCGCGTCTCCCGCCGCCGCCGCCACCAGATGGGCGATGGCGTCGTCGTCCTCCGCCACCACGATCTTCTTCAGAAGCATGTGTGGCCACCCGAGCCACCTTTTTTGTACTTTGTGCGCGGGGAGGAGTCAATGTGCTACGAAGTCAGCCCGCCATGAAGCCACAGTGCCGGCACACCAAGGACGTCCTGCCGAACGGGCTCCGCCTGGTCACCGTTGAGCTGCCGCACCTGCACACCGCGGCGATCGTCGTGTACGCCAAGGTGGGCTCGCGCTACGAGTCGCCCCAGGACAACGGCCTGTCGCACTTCCTCGAGCACATGCTCTTCCGCGGCAGCGAGGGCCATCCCAGCTCCTTCGCGTTGAATCTGGCGATCGAGAGCCTCGGCGGGACGCTCTACGCCGAGACCGGGCGGGACTACTCGCTCTACCAGATCTCGCTCTGGCCCGATCTCCTGTCCGAGGGAATGGCCATCCTCGCCGACATTTTCTCCGCCCCGGCGTTCACCCAGATCGAGCTCGAGCGGCAGATCGTCCTCGAAGAGATCAACGAGGACCTGGACGAAAACGGGGTCGACGTCAGCCTCGACGATCTCGCCCGCCGGACCGCGTTCCCCGATCATCCGCTCGGGCAGAAAATTACCGGCCCGGCGGCCAACGTGGAGCGGTTCACCGTGGCCGATTGCCGGCGCCATTTCGCCCGCTTTTACGGGGCGGAGAACCTCATCCTGTGCGTGTCGGGGCCGGTGCGGCGCGAGGAGGTCCTGGCGGCGGCGACGCGTCTCACCGGGCGCATCCCGCGCGGGGCCCAGGCGGAGAGCGTGACGCCGGCGGAGCCGTCCGGCGCGGCCCGCTTCGCCTACGTGGAGAACCCGGGCGCGCAGACGGCCGTGCAGGTGTTGTTCCGCGCGCTCCCCGAGGTCCATCCCGACTTCGTCACCCTGCAGACGCTTCTGCGCGTGCTCGACGACGGGATGTCCACGCGCCTGCACTACACGTTATGCGACCAGATGGGTCTCGCCTACTACGTGAACGGTGCGCTCGAGCCGTTTCACGACGCCGCGCTGGTGGTCGTCGACGGGGCGGCGGCGCACGCCAAGCTCGGCGAGCTCCTCGACCGCATGCTCGCGATCCTGGGGCGGTTCCGCGACGAGCCGGTCAGCCCCGACGAGCTCCTCAAGGCCAAGCGGCGCTACCGCTACGATCTCGCCGCGGCGTTCGACGACGCCGACGCCATGGCGGGCTGGTTCGGCGGCACCGAGCTGTTCTATGCGCCGGCGGAGTTCGACACCAAGGTGGCGCGCATGGACGCGGTCACCGCCGCGGACATCCAGCGCGTGGCCCAGGAGATCTTCCGCCGCGAGCGCCTCGTCGTGGCCGCGTCGGGCGCGCTGGCGCCGCGGCAGCTCGGGAAGGTCAAGCGGATCGTCGAGGAGTGGGGCTAACCGAGCAGCGGTCGCAGCTTCTCCGCCGCGCCCGCGATCGCCGCCGGGTCGCCGCGCTTGGGGATCCAGGGCAGGCGCAGCGGATCGCCAGGGTAGCGGGGGATCACGTGAAAATGGAAGTGGAACACCGACTGGAACGCGGCGGACCCGCTCGCCTGGACGAGGTTCACGCCCGCGCAGCCGAGGGCCGCGCGCGCGGCGAGGGCCACGCGCTGGGCCATGCGCGCCAGGTCGCCGAGGATGTCCGGCGGCACGTCGAACGCGTTCACGAAATGGACGCGCGGGACGACCAGGGCGTGCCCCGTCGTCGCCGGGTTGATGTCCATGAACGCGACCGTCGTCGCGTCCTCGGCGATGCGCTGGCTGGGGGCGCGGCCCGCGACGATCTCGCAGAAGACGCAGGCCATGGCTACAGGATGTTGGATGCCAGCTCGGCGAGCGCCGACCGCTCGCCCTTGCTCAGCGTCACGTGGCCGGCGATCGCCTCGTCCTTGAACCGCTCGACCACGGTGGTGAGGCCGTTATTCGCCGCATCGACGTAGGGGTTGTCGATCTGGTAGGGATCGCCGGTGAGGACGATCTTGGTCCCGTCGCCCACGCGGGTGATGATCGTCTTCACCTCGTGGGGCGTGAGGTTCTGCGCCTCGTCGACGATGAGGTACTGCCCCGGGATCGAGCGCCCCCGGATGTAGGTGAGCGGCTCGATCTCGATGTAGCCGAGATCGATCATCTCGGTGTAGCTGCGCCCCTCCTTCTTGCCCTCGCGGTTGGAGCTGAACCCGAGCAGGAACTCCACGTTGTCGTAGATGGGCTGCATCCACGGGTTGAGCTTTTCCTCGATGTCGCCGGGAAGGAAGCCGATGTCGCGCCCGAGCGGGTAGACCGGCCGCGATACCAGGAGCTTGTGGTAGATGTCCTCCTCCACCACCTTCTGCAGGCCGGCGGCGATGGCCACGAGCGTCTTGCCGGTGCCGGCCTTGCCGACGAGGGTCACCAGCTTGATGTCGTCGTTGAGCAGCGCGTCGAGGGCGAAGTGCTGCTCCTTGTTGCGCGGCCGGATCCCCCACACGCCCTCGCGCAGCTTGCGGATGGGTACGACCCTCTTCTGCGCGCCGTCCCACCGCCCCAGCGCCGTGTGCCCCGTGGTGTCGCGGCTCTTGAGGAGGAGGTACTCGTTGGGGTGGAGGTCGGTCTCGTCGATGCCGATCGACCCATCGTGGTAGAATGCGTCGATCTGCGAGCCCGCCACCTCGACGTCGCGCACCCCGGGGTAGAGCTCGGAGATGTCGATGTTCTCGGCGTCGTAGTCCTGCGACTGCAGACCGAGCGCGTCGGCGCGCACGCGCAGGTTGACGTCCTTGGTGATGAAGAACGTGCGCACGTTGGGCTCGGCGTCGCGCACCTCGAGCGCCACCGCCAGGATGTAGTTGTCGGCGACCTGCGAGCTGCGCAGCGCTTCGGGGAGCTGGCGCTTGCCGATGGCCACGCGGATGACGCCGCCCTCGGCCAGCTTGACGCCCTCGGACAGCCGCCCCCGATCGCGCAGCGCGTCGAGCTGGCGCGACACCTCGCGCGCGTTCCGCCCGCGATCGGACAGCTCCTTCTTGAACGTGTCGATCTCCTCGAGCACGTAGATGGGGACCACGACGTGGTTGTCCGCGAAGCTGAACATCGCCCGGGGATCGTGGAGGAGGACGTTCGTGTCGAGGACGAAGTTTTTGCGGGCCATCAGCTCCCAGGCAGCATAGCGCGGGGGGGCGACAGCGGGTCGTAGAATACTCATCCGCTGCGCAGCCATCCCTCGACAAGCCGGAACAGCGGCGCGGTGACCCGGTCGCGGCGGTGGTTGACGAGCTCCGGCAGATCCTCGAGCCGCGACATCGTGACGAGCTTGCCCGCCTCGAGGTACGCAATGTGCGTCGCCCAGTCCTCCATCGTGTCGAGGATGTGGGTGGCGTACAGGATCGTCCCGCCGCGCTCCTCGGTCTCCTCGCGCAGGAACTGCAGCAGCTCGGCGCGGGCGATGAGGTCGAGATCGGTCGTGACCTCGTCGAGGAGCAGGACCCGCGCGGGCTTGAGCAGCCCGAGGAGGATCTGGACGCGGCGCCTCTGCCCGTCGGAGATGCGGTGCATGTGCCAGCCCGGGTTCACGCCGAGCACCGTCAGCAAGCGGTCGCGGCGCGCCGGGTCGATGCGCGGCGTGCGGGCGAGGATGTCGGCCACGACGACGTCGACGTCGAAGTTGAACGGGCCGCCCAGGAAGACCACGTCGTGGGCGAGGCTGGTGTCGTGGAAGGCGGCGCGCCCGAGGACGCGCACCTTGTCCTCGGGGACGAGGTGCTTGCCCGCCAGGATGTGGAGGAGCGTGCTCTTGCCGGCCCCGTTGCGTCCGACGAGGATGACGCGCATCCCCGGGTCGAGCGCCATCGTGATGTCATCGAGTGCTTTTCGCTCGACGCTGGGGTAACGGAAGTCGAGGCCGCGGATGTCGATCGTGGGCACGCCCGGAGTATAGACGACGGGGCGGGAGCTACTCGATGACCACGTTCACCATGTAGGGGCGATCGGACCCGGCGGTGCCGGGGAAGTTGTACACCTTGAGGTAGTAGGTGCCGCCCGTCGTCGTTGTCTTGGCGATGCTGCGCGCGTCGGAACCGTCGGGATCGAGGTAGCCGACGTTGAGGAGCTTGTTGGACGCGGAGCCCCACTTCTTGAAGTAGCCCTTGATGAGGTTGGGGTCGATGCCGTCGATCGTGACCTTGTACTTGGAGTTCTTCGGCACCTTGAACGCGAAGTAGTCGACGTCGTTGATGTTCTTTAGGCCGCCCATGATGGAGCGGTTCTGGCAGACCTCGCTCGATGCGGTGTAGACGTCGTTCGGCTCCGTCTCCTCGCCCGAGGCGCACCCGTCGCCGACGGGGACGCGGTGGTTCTCGCACGTCGTGCCGTCGGCGCAGGTGCCGCAGCTCACGCCGCAGCCGTCGTTGCCGCATTGCTTGCCGGTGCCGAACGCAGCTACACGCAGTCAAGGTAAGAAAAGACGTATCAACCTACACGGCGCCCGGCCCGTTCGATCAAAAATTGCTGATAGGTTACGGTGCGATTGCGACCGTTATGCTTGGCGAAATAGAGCGCCTGGTCGGCCCGCTCGATGAGGGACTGCTTGTCCTCCGCGTCCGCTGGCACGCCGGCGATGCCGAGGGACAACGTGACGTGGAAGGCGCCCTGGTCGGAGGGGAAAGCCTGCTTGCCGACGTCGAGGCGAATGCGCTCGGCGAGCTGCTGGGCGCCCACCGCGTCGGCGCCCTCCATGACGACGGCGAACTCCTCCCCGCCGTAGCGCGCCACGACGTCGATCTTGCGCACCGTCTCGGCGAGCACCTTGGCCACGCGCGACAGGACCTGATCGCCGACCGGGTGCCCGTAGGTGTCGTTGATCTTCTTGAAGAAGTCGATGTCGGTGAGGATGAGCGCGAGTTTGTGCCCGTGCCGTTCGGCGCGCGACAGCATCTCGGCGAGACGCACCTGGAAGGTGCGGTGGTTGAGGAGGCCGGTGAGACCGTCGGTGGTCGCCATCGTCTCCATCTGGCGGTACATCTTGGCGTTCTCGAGGGACACGGCGACCTGATTGGCGATGACGCCCAGCATGTCGCGCGCGTCCTTGGAGAACGCGTTGCGCCGGCGCGTGGCCAGCGTGAACGTGCCGACCGCCTCGTCGGCACAGATGAGCGGCAGGACGAGCAGCGACTCGACGCCCTTGAGCTTCACGCGGCGGGTGAACACGGGCATCGCCGGATCGCGCAGCTCGCCGCCCGCCGGCAGGTAGTGCTTGTTCTTGACGACCATCGCGGTGAGACCGCCGCCCTCGCCGAACTCGAGCCCGTCCAGCGCCTTCACGTCGACGATGTCCTCCGCGCCGGGCGCGACGTGGACGCGGCACACGCGGTGGCGCCGCTTCTCCCGATCGAACAGCGCGATCGACGCCATCTCGAAGTCGCAGATCTCGCGCGCGGCGGCGATCGCGGTGTCCATGACCTGCTCGAGGGTGAGGGCGCGGCCGAGCTGCGCGCTGGCGTGGTAGAAGCGCTCGTGCTCGTACTTGCCGCGCTCGACGGCGACGAACACGCGCTCGGACTGGATCGCGCGGAGGATGTGCTGGGCCGCGCCGACGAGGAGCTTCTCGTCGCGCTCGGCGAACGGGCGGGCGCGGTCGGCGCACAGGACGCCGCGCAGGTGCCCGTCCTCCGCGACGGGCACGCCGAGGAACGCGCCCACCGCCTCGCCGCCCTGGTAGTAGGGCACATGGCCGCGCTTGGGCTGGGGGAGGTTGAGGAGCAGGCGGTCGCGGACGATCGCGCCGACGGCGCCGGCGTCGGCGGGGAGCGCGGTCTCGACGACGGCGTCGGAGTCGGTGACGAGCTCCTTGATCTTGAGGCTCTCCCCGCCGTCGTCGAGCCAGAGGAGGACGCACGTCTTGAGCTCGAGCGCGGCCTTGAGCATCTCGAGGGTGTAGAACATCGACTGGTGGATGCTCTCCACGGCGCCCTCGGCGAGCTTGCGCTCCTCGTCGCCGCGACTGCGCGGCGCGCGGCTCTCGGCGCCGAGCGCGGAGGCGATGAGGCGGAACTCGCGCGCCTCCTCGCGCATGGCGCGGACGTCGCCCTCGAGCCGTTCGCGGTGCTCGCGGCGCTGGCCGGCGAGGAGGCCGCGCAGGAACAGCGCGTGGGCGACGGCGGCGGCGGCGACGAACGCCGCGTGCCAGACGGCGGGGAACGCGCTGCCGGCGCGGAGCGCGAACGCCGCCTCGACCGCGAGGCAGGCCGCGACGACGGCGATCGCCGCGGCGCGCGGCTGGAACGTGGCGGCGAAGGCGACGACGAGATACACGAGCGGCGCCAGCGGCTCGCCGGCGAGGCGGACGAACGCGTAGGCGGCGGCGACGAGCGCGAGGCCGACCTGCACGTCGGCGAACGTCGCCTCGGCGGGGAGGCGGAGGCGCGCCGCCACCGAGGCGACGGCGAGCGCGGCGACGGCGGCGAGCGCGGCGACGTCGAGGAAGCCGGCGCCCGGAGAGGGGAGGCCCGAGGCCACGAGGGACACCGCGGCCGCGGCGCAGCCCACGCCGAGGACGTCGGGGGCCGTGAGGCGTCGCTTCACGGGCTGTCCTCGTCTGTCGACAGGGCGGCTGCGAGGCCTCGCCGCCCCCCCATCGGGCCGAGCCCGCTGGGGCCCCCCCGCTGCAACCCGCAATTCGTCACGGCGCGTCCTCCACTCTGGGCCGCTGATCGAGCTGGATCACGAGGTCGCCCGGCTTGACCAGGCCGAGCTCATCGCGCGCGACCGCCTCGACGGCGGCGAGGTCGTGCTTGAGGCGGAAGATCTCGCGCCGGATGAGCGCGTTGCGCTGGCGCAGCTCGTCGTTGCCGCGCTCGAGGTCGCCCAGGCGGTCCTCCATGTCGCGGTAGCGCGTGTATGCCGGGGTGCGCGTGAGGACGTGCGGCACCAGCGCGAGCGCCCCCACGACGAGCGCCGCCCCCAGGAGGCGGATCCACCAGCGCTGAGTCATCGTTGCACCGCCGGCTCGCGTCGGCTCGGCGCTCCACGTCGCTCGGCTTCGCCTCGCTCCCAGGTCGCGTCCGTCCTCGCCTCCGCTCGCCGGCTCATGGT